>NZ_JAMYRY010000021.1:0-115359 GCF_040321655.1 Mesorhizobium sp. M0306
CGACAAACTGGCAGCCAACTTCCTCGCCATGATCCAACTCGCCTCAATGCGACTGTGGCTTCGCGCTTATGAGTCTACGGCCTAGTTGATCGCCCTGCGCCCACATGAAAAGGAATGAAAACTGCACCCCGCGGCGCTTGGCTTTGGCCCGAATTCCGCGGCTGAGTAGGCGCAGCACCAGCCTCAGCATCAAATTCAGTCCCTTTTCCCTGGCAAATTCGGGATCCGGTGGACCGGAGATGGAGATGAGCTTGCCACCCGGTTTCAGCACGCTCAGGGATTTTTCCAGTGTTTTGGCGTCCTGGCTGTTCAAGACAACGTCGTAGCCCGACAGAACTTTCTCGAAGTCGTCTTTCCTGTAGTCGACGACGACATCGGCGCCGAGACTTTTGACCAGATCGGCACTCGCCGCGCTCGCGGTTGTCGCAACGGTCGCGCCGAGGTGCTTGGCCAACTGAATAGCAAATGTCCCGACGCCGCCGGAACCAGCCTGAATGAAGACCTTCTGTCCCTTCTTCAGGTTTGCCCTTTCGATGAGCGTCTGCCAGGCGGTGAGACCAACCAGGGGAATCGACGCCGCCTCTTCCATACTGAGATTCGCAGGCTTCAAGGCTACGTCGGCTTCATTCACGGCAATGAATTCGGCGAATGTCCCAATCCGGCCATCGCGCGGCCGCGCATAGACCTCGTCGCCGGCTTTGAACTTGCCGACCTTGGATCCCACGCGAACAACCTTCCCGGCCACGTCGTGGCCCAGGATGAAGGGCCGGTGATAGGGCAGGATTAGTTTAAATTCTCCGGTTCTGACCTTGGAATCGAGCAGGTTCACCCCTGCGGCATGGACCTCGATCAGAACATCGCTGTCCTGGAGCTCCGGCTCCGGCATTTCGGCCAGCCGCAGGGTGCCCTTTTTATTATACTTATCGACAACGAATGCCTTCATGGCAGTTACTTTCTAAGAATGTCTGTTGCTGTTCGGGACGAAACAAGCCGAACGTTTTCAGCGCGTAGCCGCCCTGCGGCAAGGCCTCAGCCTCGAGGAAGGATAGGGCTTTCGGGACAAAATCGGCGTAGTTCTGAAACACCCCGCCATGCCCGGCATCCGGATAGATAACCAGATGCGCCCCAGGGATACGCCCGGCGAGATCGTAGGTATTGCTGCTCGGCACCATCCTGTCCTGGTCGCCATTCGCAACCAAAGTGGGAATGCGGATGGCGCTCAGGTCTTGTGGCGGCTGCAGCCCGTAGGCCTTGATCGCCTTGAGTTGCGCGCCGAACGCGCTGAGCGATACCGCCTTGTCCCGGTTATTCCGGCGCTCCTTCAGCCGTCCCAGAAACGCGTTTGCGGCGCGGCGCCCATTCGGCGTCCTTGTGAAGAAGAGATAGTATTTCGGATCCCGCAAAGTCAGTGCGCCCTTGATCATGTCCACGATCGTCAGCTGCGTCACCTTGTCGATGCCTTGCCCACCGGCCGGCCCCGTGCCAGCCAGGATGAGTTTGCGCACAAGCTTGGGCTCAGTCAGCACAATCTCCTGCGCCACGAAGCCGCCGAGTGAAAAGCCGAAGAGATCGACTTCTTCGAACCCCAGCGCCCGGATAAAGGCGATTGCATCCCGCGCCATGCCGGAAATGGTCGACGGAGTTTTGCCTCCCGAAGCGCCGACCCCGCGATTGTCGAAGGCAATCACCCGCCGGGTCGCAGCGAGGCCATCGACAATGCGCGGATCAAAATTGTCCAGCTGAGCAGCCAGATGGTTGAGCAGGATCACCGGCACGCCCGCCCTGGGCCCGAGTTCCCTGTAAGCAAATGCTGTGCCGCCGACATCGATCGAGAGCGTTGGCGCGTCCTGGAATAATGCCGGTGAACGCTGCGACCGATTGGATGTATGTGTCATGTTTGGCGCCTCCGTCTCGTAGGGCCTGGCCAAATGTGTTGTGGTTGCTAGTCGCATGTGCGTGAAATCCTCTGGCTCGCTGTCGTTCAGACCGGCAGTCGGAACTGCTGGCGCAGGCTCTTGTCGAAAATCCCCGCGGGGGCAAAGCGGCGCAGCAGGCTGACCTGGCGCGCTGCCTTGCCAGCGGTATAGCGCCGTCGCGGACGGGCATCGGTCGCTGCCTTGACAACCACATCCGCCACCACTTCCGGCCGATCGGCCTTGGGCATCACATCGCTCAGCAGCGCCTTGAGCCCGGCTCGAGCCCGATCGTATTCCTTCAACAGCGAATCCGGCTCGATGCCGTTCTGGTCGAAGACGGTGCGGACGAATGCCGGCTCGATGACGGAAACGCGGACGTTGAAGGCGCGCACCTCGTGGTCAAGCGATTCCGAATAGCCCTCGAGCGCGTGCTTGACCGCCGAGTAATGAGCTGAGTATGGCGCGGGTACCAGTCCCAGAATCGAGCCGATATTGATGATGCGCCCTTCGCCGCGCCGCCGCATCGACGGCAACACCGCATTGGTCATCCGCATGACGCCGAACAGATTGACGTCGAACAGGGCTTGTACCTGTGCCACCGAGGATTCCTCGGCGCCGCCTAGCAGGCCGACACCGGCATTGTTGACCAGGAGGTCGATCCGGCCGGTCTGCGCGAGCACGGTGGCAACGAGCGCATTGACGGCCGCATCATCGGTCACGTCGCATGCCAGCATGGTCACTCCATTTGGGCCATTACTGGTCTTGCGGCGACTTGTCCCGAAGACAGTGAAACCCGCCCGCGCCAAGACCTCGGCGCTGGCGCGGCCGATGCCCGAGGAGGCTCCGGTCACGATTGCGGTTTTTTCAGAATTCCCATTCATTTTTGATGTTCCAGGTTCGAGAGGTCTAGCTTATTTCCACGAATTGAATTATGGTCGTAATATCAGATTATGAGCATAATGCAATAGCAGGACAGGAAAGACCATGCGCTACGAAAAGGGCCGAAAAGACGCGTCACGCAGCCGGATCATGGAGGTCGCCGCCGAACGTTTTCGATCTGACGGCATCGCGGCGTCCGGGCTGGCAACCATCATGAGCGACGCCGGGCTGACGAACGGCGCCTTCTATCCGCACTTCCAGTCCAAGGCGGAGCTCGTCCGTGAAAGCGTAGCGGCGGCCTTGGACGCTCAGTCGCATCAAGTGCAGGAAGCATTGGCCGCCGGCGGCCCGGAAATGGCCATAGAGACGTATCTGTCGGCCGAGCACCGGGACAATCCTGGAAAGGGCTGCGCTTCGGCCGCGTTGTTGCCGGAAATCGCGCGGCAGCCGCCTGAAACGCGGGCCCTCTACGCCGAGCGCATTCAATCCCTGGTGCGCCAGATAGCCGAAGCTCTGCCGCCGACCAATGATCCCGAGGCCGCTGCGTTGGGCATGTTTGCAACGCTCATCGGCGCTCTTCAACTCGCGCGCGCCGTGGAAGGGACGGAATTGTCGGATCGCATCCTAGCGGCGGGAGCAGATGCCGCGAAAGCGCTGATCCGGCCGGTTCAAGACAAGGTGGCCTCCTGAGGGCAGCCCGGACTATTCGGCCGGCTCGAATCTGCCTTGCACCAAGACTGTCTCCACCGGCCCAAGCGGATTGATGATCCGGCTCTCCAGGACTTCGATAAGTTTGCGTCCAACACCAGCCATATCCACGGAATGAACTCCGATCTTTGCCGGCAGGAAGCGTGCCAGCCGCGTGCTGTCACGGGTGACGATGTGGACGTCGCGGCCTGGTGTAAGACCCCGCTTGCCGAGAGCGTGCAACGCTCCCAGAAGGCCCAGTTCGTTGGCGCACGCCAGGCCCGTTGGCGGATCCGACGACGCCAGCAAGCGATCGAACCAGCCTGCGCTCGATTCCATGGTGAACATGCCATGACCGATCAGCGATGGGTCGATCGGAATACCGGCCTCGGCCATTGCCCTTCCATAACCGGAAAGACGCATGGCGCTCGCCTGGTCCTCCGGAACGAGAAGTTGCAGCGCAATGCGTCGACAGCCCTTATCCATGAGCCGCCGGGTCGCCTCGTAGGCAATCTGTTCATTGTCGACATCGACATAGGGATACGCGATATCCAGGTCGGTTCTTCCAAACGCGACGAATGGCATGCGATTATCCAGCAGCAGCTTGACGCGCGGATCAGCCGACACCAGGCGTGTGATGATCAGGCCGTCTGCGCTGCGCGCCTGAAGCTGCCGCTGCACACTCTCAACGGGATCGTCGTCGGGAGTGGTGGAATAGATGGACAGACTATAACCGGCTTGCCGCGCCGCCAGCGTCATGCCTTCGATTAAAGGAAGCTTCAACAGATCGGACAGATGGTCTCGTGTTTCCATCGGGAGTACGGCAGTCAGCGTCTGCGTTCGACCGGTTTTGAGCGCGCGACCATGATGATTTGGCAAATAGCCGACCCGCTTAGCCGCCTCCTTGACGCGGGCTATGGTCGAGGGCTGCACTTCCGGCCCATCCTTCAGAGCGCGGGACACCGTGGTCACCGAGAGGGAAAGTTCCGCGGCGATCTGCTTTAGATTGGCCATTGTTCGCCCGACTTCATTTGCGAAAGCGCCGGCTGATTTTGCTGACCGCCAACGTTACCGGATTCGACATCCCGGTCAATCCAAACTCCCGTAGGAAGCAGCTTGACTCCAGCGTATTCAGGTGCAATCGTAACGTTACGATTACAAAATAATGGCTCTTTCAAGCGATATTCCATAAAAGTTGGGGAGGAGAACCTATGTCCTGGCTACGCATTTCCTTAACAGCATTCGCAATCTCGGCTGCCCTGCCCGTACATGCGCAAACGGTCACCATCACGACCGCAGGCGGCGACTATGGCAACGCCATAAAGGAAGCCATGTGGGGCCCCGCTGCAAAAGAGCTTGGCTATGATGTCCGCGAGGAGACGCAGAGCGACGGCCTGGCCGCCCTGAAGATGCAGGTTACCTCGGGTGCAGTCACGACCGATATCGTCCACCTGGGTTCGCCGGAAGGCGCGCAGGCTGCCGCACAGTCGCTGCTTGAGCCACTCGACTACAAGATCATCGATCCGAAATCCGTGCCGGAGGGTGCAAAGTCCGACTACTGCTATCCGTTCGACTCCTATGGCACCGTCATGTCGTGGAACACCAAGACCTATGGCCAGAACCCGCCGAAGACGTGGGCGGAATTCTGGGATGTTGCCAAATTTTCTGGCCGTCGCGCGTTGCGCGCCAATGCGCAAGACTCGATCGAGATCGCGCTTCTCTCCGACGGCGTGGCACCGGCGGACGTCTATTCCGTGCTCAGCACGCCGGAAGGGCTAGAACGCGCCATCAAGCGGCTTGAAGCGATCAAACCAGATGTCGCCGTGTGGTGGACCTCGGGAGCTCAATCCGCGCAGTTGCTGAAAGACGGTGAGGCGGATTTGGTCATTACCTGGAACGGACGGGCCCAAACCGTGAAAGCAGATGGCGGCGCGGCTGACTACACGTTCAAGGGTTCGGTCATCGGCACGGACTGTCTTGGGGTGCCGAAGGGAGCGCCGAACAAGGAAGCCGCGATGAAGCTCATCGCAGCGATGACGCAGCCCGCGCGCGTTGCCAAGCTGACCGATTTCATTGCCTACGGCCCAGTCAATCCTGCGGCATATGAGGGTGGCCTTATTCCCGAGGACCGTCTGAAGACCCTTGCGACCGCGCCTGAAAATGCTGGCACTTCGGTGTTTTCCAATTCAGAATGGTGGGTCAAGAATGGCGAGGCTGCCCAAAGAGCCTTCGATGAAATGATGGCCCGCTGACTCTCAGCTCTAATGCATGTCGCGCAAAAATGTGCAGCGCGCGACAACGACATGCATGAAAACAAGAACCTAAAGCGTATCGCGCGAGGCCGGTCGAACGCGACGCGCTTCAAGGCTGGAGCATATGATGAAGTCGCTCGCGATCACCATCGAAAGCGTGCACAAGGCTTATGGGTCCTACGTCGCACTGGATGATGTTTCGCTCGACATTCAGGCTGGCGAATTCCTCACGCTACTAGGGCCATCGGGATCGGGCAAAACCACGTTGCTCATGGCTCTGGCCGGTTTTGTCCGGCCGGATTCCGGTAAACTTTTCTTGGGCGACCGAGACATCACCCGCCTGCCGCCCAACAAACGAGACATCGGCATAGTATTCCAGAATTACGCCTTGTTTCCGCACATGAACGTCCTGGCGAACGTCGCGTATCCGCTGGTGCTGCGCAAGATACCGAGAGCGGAGGCGCGTCAGCGGGCGCTCGATACCTTGGCCCGCGTGAAGCTGGATGGTCTGGCGGAGCGCAATGTTGCCGCACTATCCGGCGGCCAACGTCAACGGGTGGCATTGGCGCGGGCTATCGTCTTCGAACCGCGCGTGATGTTGATGGACGAGCCGCTGTCGGCGCTCGACAAGAATCTGCGCGAGACCATGCAGTATGAGATCCGGCGTCTGCATGATCATCTAAAGATCACCACAATCTATGTGACCCACGACCAGCGCGAAGCGCTGATTATGTCTGACCGGATTGCGGTGATGAATTCTGGCCGCATCCAGCAGATAGATACGCCGCAGCGGATTTATGATCGTCCATCGACCCGCTTCGTCGCGGAGTTCATGGGCGAGGCTAACATTGTGGCCCCGGGCTCAGCGCGCAGAATCGATGGCGCCGAAGCATCACGCGAAACTCTGATGATCCGCGCCGAAAGCTTCCATCTTGATGCGAAGCTCGTCGGGGGAGACGGAGTGGCTCTCGAAGGAATACTGCGCGCCAAAGCGTTCCGCGGCGAGAACTGGCTTTTGACGCTGGCGCTTGACGGCGGGCAAGAGGTTCTTGTCTGCATTCCGGCAGCGCTGGCCGGCGGCTGCGCCGAGCTTGCCGCCGGTCAGCGGATGATTGCATATGCACCAGCAGCGAAGGTACACGCGATACCGGGAGCGATGGCGTGACCGTCGTCCGGGATCCGGCGCTCGCGGCGGATGCGCGGCGCGAGCGGCGGTTTTTTCTTTCACTTTCGCTCCCGGCGCTGTTCATCGTTGGACTGGCGGCGATACTGCCCATCCTTTGGATCATCCGGCAATCCTTCCTGACCACCGGGGGTGAGTACACCGTCGGCAATTACCAGAAGGTCCTTTCGAGCGGACTGACATGGTCGGCGCTCGTCACGACCCTCGAACTGTCCTTGGGTACGCTGGCGGCCTGCATTGTTCTCGGCACCCCTCTGGCGCTGGCTCTGGCCAGCGTCAGACCAAGGCTGGCCAACGTGCTCATGGCGTTCGTCATGCTGCCGCTGTGGACCTCCATTCTGGTGCGTACCTATGGTTGGCTGGTGCTCTTGCGGCGCGATGGCCTGATCAACGCGGCTTTGACCGGTTCAGGCCTGACGGCGGAGCCATTGCCGCTGGTCTACAACTTCACGGGAACGCTCATCGGCATGGTTCACTACATGCTGCCGCTCTTTCTGCTGCCTGTTTATGCTGCGATGCGCGATATCGACCCAAATCTCATTCGCGCGGCAGCGAGCATGGGAGCCACTCTCAGGCAGGTCGTCCGCACAGTCATTATGCCGCTTTCGGCGGGCGGCATCTTCTCGGGTTCGATCATCGTCCTCATCTACGCCATAGGTTTTTTCATCACGCCGGCGGTGCTTGGCGGCGGCAAGGTAAATCCGCTCTCTACCCGGATCGAGCGTACACTATCGACCTTTCAGGACTGGGGGTCGGCGAGCGTCCTGGGCATTCTGCTCCTCGTTCTTATGGCGCTGATCGGTGTGATGTTGCTGGCGGCACGCCGCCTGATGGCCCAGAACACGGTGGAAGCCTCCCATGCTTGAAGCCTATCCGCAAAACAGGCTCGCCCGCATTTTGCTCTGGAGCTTTGCCGCTCTTGTCATGGCATTTCTGATGCTGCCGACGCTCGTGGTGGTGCCGCTTTCGTTTTCGGCGTCGAATCTCCTCGAGTTTCCGCCGCACGCCTACTCGTTGCGCTGGTATGAGAACTTCTTCGGCTCGGCAACGTGGATGGCTGCGCTCAGAACGAGTTTGATCCTTGGGACGTTGACGGCGTTGATCACGGTGCCATTTGCGCTGCTCGCCTGCATTTCGATGAATCGGCTGGGCGGAAAGACCGCTGCGACGATCCAGAGCGTCCTGCTAACCCCCTCGATCACTCCAGGAATCCTGCTTGCGATCGGCCTCTTCTTTGTGTTGGCTGCACAACATCTGATCGGAACGCTATTCGGTGTGCTGGTCGGACATGTGGTGCTGGCCGTTCCGGTCGCCTGCATTGTGTTGCTACCCGCGCTCGCCCGCTTTGACTGGAACCAGGTTCAGGCGGCGCGCAGCCTCGGTGCAAACTGGGCCAGAGCCATTGGCGGAATAATCGTTCCGCAACTTCGGATCAGCTTGCTGTCGGCGACATTGATGGCGTTCCTGACTTCGCTTGATGAGTCTGTGATTTCGATCTTCGTCGCAAGTGGTCGCAACAGCACGATGCCGAAGCTTATGTTCCTGTCGCTGCGCGATCAGATCGATCCGACCATTGCGGCGATATCGACATTGTGGACCGTCATCGTCGTGGCCGTCGTCCTGATTGTGACCCTTCGCCAAAAGTCCTGACCGAGACTGGAAACATGCCCACCAATCACCACGCAGCCGACGATCTGACGGATCATTCGACCGACATCCCTCAGGTAGGGTTGGCCATCATCACCGGGTCGGCAAACTGGGGGCTTGCCTTCCCGGAAGATGTCGAATTCGATGGTGTGCGCACCTTGCGGCGCGACATGAGTTTTGAAACGCCTTTCGGTCGCACCGACAACTGGAAGCTGCTCGAGTTCGATGCGTCGATCACCGCCGAAGGGAGAGCGAAGCGCGCGCTGTGCATGTATTCGCACGGCAATCCCCGCGACCGTATCGACCATTC
Organism: Mesorhizobium sp. M0306; assembly: GCF_040321655.1. Lineage (NCBI taxonomy): Bacteria > Pseudomonadati > Pseudomonadota > Alphaproteobacteria > Hyphomicrobiales > Phyllobacteriaceae > Mesorhizobium > Mesorhizobium sp. M0306. Next base: position 8,875 of record NZ_JAMYRY010000021.1, read on the forward strand.
CTGCCATCGCCGCGCGTTCTGGGTATTGATGCGGGCGGGTGTACGGCAAGTTCTCGCCTGCTCGACTGTAGGCGCCGTCAACAAGGCGATCCAGCCGGGCGACATGGTGGTGGCCGCCGACATCATCGAACTGACGCAGACCCCGTTTTCACTGCTTCCAGACCGCCAGAGCTTCGACTGTTCGGGCAAGCAAATCGTGTGTCCAAGATGTGCGGCGGTTCTGGTTGAAACGGCCCGCCGTCATTGGCCAGCCGAATGCCGCGTTTATGGCATCGAACAGCAGTTGGTGGCTGCCCATTGTTATGGACCCCGACTGACAACGCCAGCCGAAGCCTTGGCGTATCGGGGCATGGGGGCGGATGTACTCAACCATTCCATCGCCCCTGAGGCGACCCTGTCGCGCGAGATCGGCGCGTGTTTCGTGCCTTGCGCATTCGTGACGGCGGGCTTCAACGACTATATGGATCGCAATCGCCAGAAATTGCTGCAGGAGGACGTGCTGCCCAATCTCTCCATGACAGCCTCGCGGGTCGCCCTGGAGACCGCCGCGCGACTTCCCGCTGACCCGGAATGCTCCTGTCACGGCTTGAAGTCGCCTCAGCCGCAAGAACGCTCCAGCCGGTTCTGAGATAACCCTGGTGCGCCGGATAGCTGAAGCTCTGCCGCCGACCACGGACCCCGAGGGCGCTGCGCTGGGCATGTTCGCGACGCTCATCGGCGCGCTTCAACTGGCCCGCGCCTGGAAGGGACGGAATTGTCGGATCGTGTCCTTACAGCGGGAGCAGATGCCGCAAAGGCGCTGATGCGGGCGGGTTCATGACGAAGTGGCGTCCCGAGAGCCGTGGCCAAGGCCCGCGCAACCGAAGCGCAGGCCGCCATGCTCGAGGCGCTCGCCGCCGCCTAACGGCAAAACTCAATTAGCCACCTGCCGCCAATGGCCGAAATGGCCGAAACCTGTCGTTTGAATTGTCGTCAGAAACCATTCAGAGCACCAGGAGCGGACACGCCGTTGCCATCGGCTTCCGGCCCTTTGGCGTACATTGACTTGCCTCCTCCTTGATGGTTTCTGGTTTCCCGGAGGATCGAGATGGGTCTCTCAGCAGTGGTCTACAAGAGCGCCTCGGCTTTGGAAAAAGAGTTCCCCGGATATCACTTTCGGTGTGAACCGACGTCGGGAGAATGCGAGGTTATTTATCCTGACGGTGCACGAATTCCTCAGGATACCGTAACTGCCTGCGAGCGAAGGTTTGGGAACATCTCTCATATTGGAGTACTAAGGGAGACGATATTTGGATATCTCGGCAAGGGATCGGCTTTGGAGCGGCTTGTTCTCTATTCCGGCAGCCATGCCGGGGACGTGATCAAGGGTGCAAGCTTCGACGACCTTGAAGGAGAACTGAGACTTATCGAATCCAGCCCCGAAGCAGGTGTCAGGGAATTCGCCGATGAATTACTGGCGTTGATCAGCATGGCACGGCTTGAACAAAACCCCATCGTGTTTGTGTGAGCCGCCCAGCGTTGCAATCCTCTCAAACCGCTTTTTGACCCACTTGAGCCGTCGAGTGCAGGTTCGTGAATGTCCGCACTGGGTCAACTTGCGTCGCCAGATCAAAAGGTCCGACAAGAGTTCGAATTCGGTCGTTCGCTAAGGCAGCCTGAACCGGTATTCCGTCACATGATGGTAGATCTGGCCCGGCCATAGCGTGGCTTGCGGGAAATACGGCCGGTTCGGCGCATCCGGCCAGATTTGCGGCTCCAGGCAGAAGCCTGAAAACGCCTTGTACTGGCGTCCGCCCAATCCAGGCGAGGACGGCGCCAGATACTGGCCGGTATAGAGCTGGACGCCCGGCTCGGTGGTCCAGAGTTCCATCTCGACGCCGGAATTCGCCCCTTGCGCCCACGACGCCTGCTTCAGCGGACCGCGCGTCGAGGCGAGGCAGAAGTTCTGGTCGTAGGGGAGCTGCTCGCCTTCGGTCTCCATGCGCAGCGGCCGTGCCTGGCGAAAATCGAAAGGGGTGCCGTCGACCGGTTTGACCGTGCCTGTCGGGATCAGATCCGCGTCGACCGGCAGATAGGCGCCGGCATTCAGCATCAGCCGGTGGTCGAGAATGTCGCCGGTGCCGCCGTCATCCAGGTTGAAATAGGAATGCTGGGTGAGGTTGCAGAGCGTCGGCTCCTCGCAGGTGGCGGTCAGTTCGACGCTGAGCGTGCCGGGGATCTTCAGCCGGTAGGTGCAGGTCACGTCGAGCGCGCCGGGAAAGCCCATCGTGCCGTCCGGGTCATGCAGGGTCAGCGTGACAAAATCCCTGCCATGCAGCGAAACCGCCCAGGCGCGGCGCGAAAAACCTTGCGAACCGCCATGCAGCGTGTGCTTTTCGAGGAAATTTCGCTCGGTCTGGTAGCGTTTGCCGGCAAGCGTGAAGCGACCGTCGCGGATACGGTTGGCATAGCGCCCGACGACAGTGCCGAAGAAGGCGGTATCCGTCTCATAGTGCTCGAAACGGTCATAGCCGAGCACCAATGGCGCCTCGTGCCCGGCCAGGTGCAGATCCTGGATGATCGCGCCCAGGCCGATAATGTTGGCGGTGAGGCCGCCGCCACGGATGGTGAAGCGGCGGACTTCCTCGCCCGCCTGCGTCGTGCCGAAAACCTCGCCGTCCTTCATTGCCATGCTCGCAAGTTCGTTGCTCGATGCCAGCCTGGCCTTCCGAAGCGGCCCAGGATCGTTTTCGGCATTACCGCATGAGGCTTCTAGAGACCAAGTCCGCCGATACAGACATATTTGGTGTCGAGATAATCCTCGATGCCCTGATGTCCGCCTTCCTTGCCGAGGCCCGATTCCTTGACGCCGCCGAACGGTGCCTCAGGCGTGGTGATGAGCCCTTCATTGACGCCGACCATTCCGTACTTCAACCCTTCCATGACCCGGAAGGCGCGGCCGAGATCGCCGGTGTAGAAATAGCAGGCCAGGCCGAACTCGGTATCGTTGGCGAGTGCCACGGCCTCTTCCTCGGTCTCGAACTTGAACACCGGCGCCACCGGGCCGAAGATTTCTTCCTTCATGAAGCGCATCTTCGGCGTCGCATTGGCGATCACCGTCGGCTGGAAGAACGAGCCGCCGAGCGCGTGGCGCTTGCCGCCGGCGACGACCTTGCCGCCCTTGGCGGTAGCGTCGGCAATCAGCTCCTCGACCTTCTCCACCGCCTTCTCGTCGATCAGCGGTCCCTGCTGGACGCCGTCTTCGAGGCCGGAACCGACCTTCAGCCCGTTGCTGGCAGCAGCCAGCTTTTCGACGAACTGGTCATAGATGCCGGCCTGCACCAGGAAGCGGTTGGTGCAGACGCAGGTCTGGCCGGAATTGCGGTACTTGGCGGTGATGGCGCCAGCGACAGCCCGCTCGAGGTCGGCATCGTCGAAGACGATGAACGGCGCATTGCCGCCGAGCTCCATCGACACTTTCTTGACGGTCACCGACGACTTCTGGATCAGGATCTTGCCGACCTCGGTCGAGCCGGTGAAGGTGATCTTCTTGACCAGCGGGTTGGCACAGATCTCGTCGCCGATCTCACCGGCGGCGCCGGTCAGGATATTGATCACGCCATTGGGGAAGCCGACTTCCTCGGCAAGCGCGCCCCAGGCAAGGCCGGAATAAGGTGTCTGCGACGCCGGCTTGACCACGGCGGTACAGCCGGCGGCAAGCGCCGGACCGAGCTTGCGGGCCAGCATCGAGGATGGGAAATTCCACGGCGTGATGGCGGCGATGACGCCGACCGGCTCCTTGGTCACCAGGATGCGGCGGTCCGCCCAGGGTGACGGGACGACGTCGCCATAGGTGCGGCGGCCCTCTTCGGCGAACCACAATATGTAGGACGCGGCCGAGCCGATCTCGCCCTTCGATTCGAACAGCGACTTGCCCTGCTCGATGGTCAGCAGTTCGGCCAGCACGTCCTGATTGTCCATCATCGCGTCGTGCAGCTTGCGCAACAGCTTCGAGCGTTCGAGCGCGGTGGTCTTGCGCCATGTCTTGAAGGCAGCGTCGGCGGCTTCGATGGCGCGGCGGGTCTCGGCCTTGCCCGATTTCGGCACGGTTCCGATCTTGAGGCCGGTGGCAGGATTGTTGACGTCGACCGTCTGGCCTGAATCGGCCTGCACCCATTGGCCATTGATGAGATTGGCCTGCCGCATGAAATGGCTGGTTTTCTGAAGCATGATCTCGCCTCCGTTCGGCACCTGGCGGGCCGGTCGCTGATTTCGTGAATGGACGTGCGCGATAGCATCGCTAGAGCCACTGCTCTTAGCCCAGGGCAAGCCCCGCAAGCAATCACAAGATGGCATATAGGGTTTGGGCCAGCCAAAGCGAGAGCGATGCAGCCAAGGCTCCAGGGTATGTTGAGATTCAGGTCAGGCCGAGTCGAGAATGGTGGGTTCCGAGAACCGGAACGGAGCGGACATTGGGTCCGTGAGTACCGGAAGCGCAGGAAACCGCCGTTCGCAGGCCGGCATCACCTGAATATCAACATGCCCTACCCAAAAACATGGACGACCACGGTCAGCCAAAACGCAGTGGTCACGACCGCACAGGCGGTGGCGATGGTCATCTGGTTCGATGCCAGCGCCTGGCCGGTGTTGAACTGCACCGCGATGAGATAGGAATTGATGCCGGACGGCAACGCTGCAACCATGACCGCTACCTTGGCCGTCAATGGCGGCAGGCCGATCAGCCAGACCAGGCCGAGAACCAGCGCCGGCATCAGGAACAGTTTCAGCGCCGACAGCGCCAGCGCCGGCTTTACATTGCCGGAAATGCCGAAACGGCGCAGGCTGAGCCCCATGGCGAACAGCGCCACCGGGGCGGCCGTGCCGGCCAGCGCGTCGCTCAGCCGCGTCGCAAGCGCCGGCAGCGGCGCACCGGTGAAGCGCCACGCCAGCCCAGCCAGTATGCCGATGATCAGCGGGTTGATGAATACCCTCCTGAGAAAGCTCCTGACGACGCGGAGCGGATGCACAGGCTCGCTGCCGCCGCGGCCGAACATCTCGAACAGGATGATCGAGGCCATCATCATCACCGGCAGGTGAATGGAAACGAGCAGTGACAGCACTTCGAACCCGGCCGGCCCGAACACGCCGATGATGAAGGGCGCGCCGAGCAGGACAACGTTGGAGTAGGACGACGACACGCCGCCGACGACGCCGGCGCGGGCGTCTCGCCCGAAGACGCGCGTAATGACCAGATGGCCGGCGGCCCAGGTGAGCGCGACCGCCGCGAAATAGGCGCCCCATAGCGACCACGGCGCCACGCCGTGGAAATCAGCCTTTATCATGGTCTGGAACAGCAACAGCGGCATTGCCACGTTGATGGCGAATTCGGATACGCCCTCGCCGCTCGCCGGCTTCAAATAGCCGGTGAACCCGGCAAGATAGCCGAGCCCGACGAGACTGAAGACGAAAAGGACGGTTTCGGTAAGCGGAGACATTTTTCCCGTGATAGGCGAGCCCTGATCGCGGCGCAATCGCCCTTCCCTGACGAATGTACCGGCCAACAATCCGGCCGCTCGGATCTTGCCCGAATTTGCTCATGGTTGGATGCCAGCGCTATACAGGGCTGTAGGGGGAACACGCGGCGAATGGGCGCTGTCGGAAATCGGCATTTCTTCAAGCAGGGATGGCTGACGGCCTTCGTCGGCGCCCTGCTTTGCCTCGTGGTGGCCTCGGCTCATGCTTCGGAGCCGGCGAGCCTCAAGGGCGTGGCGCTGATCGTCGGCCAGTCGAGATACCAGCACATAGCGGCTCTTCCCAACCCCGCCAACGACGCCCGCGACATCGCCAAGATGCTGACCGATCTCGGCTTCGACGCGCGCAGCGTCACCGACCGCGATGCGGCAAAACTGAAGCGCGACCTCGAACGTTTCGCCGAGGATGCCGAGGACGCCGACGTCGCCTTGATCTACTATTCCGGCCACGGCATCGAGGCCGGCGGCGAAAACTATCTGGTGCCGGTCGACGCCGACGTTTCTTCATTGAAGGACGCCGATCAGGCCCTGGTGCCGATTTCCGCCGTCATGGACGAACTGAAGACGACCGTGCCGGTAACGATCATGCTGCTCGATGCCTGCCGCACTAACCCGTTTCCCGCGGATGCGGTGCTGCGCCGGGCGCCCACGGCCTCGGCCTCGCCGATCGGCGCCGGCGGGCTGGAGCCGGTGCGCGGCGCCAGGGCACTGGCGGACGCGACCGCGACGGAAAATCTGGGAACGGTGATCGGCTTTGCCGCCGAGCCAGGGCGGCCGGCACTCGACGGCATCGTCGGCGAAAACAGCCCCTACGCAGCGGCACTTCTGCGCCACCTCGCGGCAATGAAGGGCACAGAGTTCGGCTCGGTCATGCGCATGGTGACCGAGGAGGTCTATCTCGACACCAAGGCAAAGCAGCGGCCATGGGTCAATGAAAGCCTGCGCCGGCTGCTCTATTTCGGCGTAGCACCGCAGGAACCGACCGGCGACGACGGGCTGATCACCGGCGAGCGGCGGCAATTGCTGCTGACGATCGCCGAGTTGCCGGACCCCAAGCGGGCACAGGTCGAACTGGCCTCGCTGCAGGACGGCGTGCCGCTCGACGCGCTTTATGGCGTGTTGAAGGCGCTCGGCACCGAAAAGATGCCGGAGGACCCCACCGACCTGCAAAAGCTGCTCGATGCTCAGGCCGAGCGCCTGAAGAAGATGATCTCCGAGCGCAACGCGCTGCGCACCGACGACCCCGAGATCAGCCGCCTTGTCGCCTCGGCCGACAAGGCGATCGGCCAGGGCGCTATCGTCACTGCGCGCAACTTGCTCGACCAGGCAGTGGGCCGGGTCGAGCAGGCCAGCGGCGTGGTCGACCAGGCAGAGGATCTGGTCAGGCAGAAGCGTCTTGCCGACGCGGCGATCTATGCCAGGCGCGCCGACGCTTCGGCGCTGGTCTTCGACTATCTGTCGGCCGCCAACGACTACGGCAAGGCCTTCTCGCTGGTCGAGAAATGGGACGACAGACTGCGCTGGAACTACAAGAACCAGGAGGCGGAAGCGCTGAATGCGCATGGCAACGCCACCGGCGACAGGCAAGCGCTGCAGCGCGCCATCGACGCCTACCGTGTCATCCTGAATTTCATCGCCAGTGGCGAGCAGAACCGCGATTGGGCGATCACCCGCAACAACATGGCTGTGGTGCTGCAGACGATCGGCGAGCGCGAGCGCCAGACCGACCGGCTGGAAGAGGCTGCGAAAATCTTTCGCGATTCGCTTGCCGTGTTCGAGCGCGAGAAGGACGATCTCAACTGGGCGGCCGCCCAGAACAACCTGGCCAATGTGCTGCTGAAGATCGGCGAACGCGAGAGCGACCCGAAACGCCTGAACGAGGCAGTGGTGGCGATGCGCGCCACGCTGGAGAAGCGGCCGCGCGACAAAGTCCCGCTGGACTGGGCCGCCTCGCAAAGCAACCTTGGCCTTGCGCTTTACGCGCTTTCGGAACGCGAACCGGGTGGCGAGCGCCTGACCGAGGCCGAGGCCGCCTACCGGCTGGCGCTTGAAGAATACACGCGCGAAAAGGCTCCCGTTCAGTGGGCGATGGTTCAGAACAATCTCGGCAACACGCTGGTGTCGCTCGGCACGCAACGCAACGACAAGGCGAAAATCGACGAGGCAGCCGACGCCTTCCGCGCCGCGCTCGAAATCCGCACCCGCGACACCTTCCCGCTCTCCTGGGCGAGCAGCCGTCTCAATCTGGGTAATGCGCTGAGCAGCGCTGCCCGTTTCGACCTCGGCACCGGCCTGCTCGAAGAGGCGGCTGCCGCCTATGGCGACGCGCTGACCATATTCACACGCCAGCGTTTTCCGATGGATTGGGCTTCAGCGGAGAACAATCTCGGCTCGATCTATCAGACGCTCGGCCAGCGCACCCGCGACGCTGCCAAACTTGAGCAATCGGCCGCCGCATACCGGGCGGCACGGCGGGTCTATACCAAGAAGCAGTTTCCGCTCGACTGGGCGATGACCCATTACAATCTCGGCAACACGCTGCAACTGCTCGGCGGCGTGACCGACAAGCCGGTGCACTATGAGGAGGCGATCGAGGCCTATCGCGATGCACTGCGCGAATACAAGCGCGAGACGACGCCGCGGCAATGGGCGCTGGCGCAGGCCGGCCTCGGCTCGGCGCTGCAATGGCTGAGCATGAGCGAAGCCGATCCCGGCAAACTGGCCGCTTCGATCGCCGCGCGCCGGGCGGCGCTGGAGGTGCTGACCTTCGAGGCCTCGCCCGTCGACTGGGCGAACGCGCAGAACGGCATCGGCATGAGCCTGATCAATCTCGGCAATCTCGAACGGACCGGCAAGTATCTGGACGAAGCCGAAGCCGCCTTCGAGGCGACAATCAAGGTCTTCACCCGCGAAGGCCAGCCGATGCAATGGGCCTTCGAGCAGAATAATCTCGGCGACGTCCACTGGAACCGCGGCAGCTATGGCGGCGGCAATGCCGAATACCACAAGGCGATCGAATTCTTCGAGAACGCCAAGCAGGGCTTTACCGAAGCCGGCTACACAATCCCCATCCCGCTGACCGACCGCAAGATCGATCTGGTGAAGAAGCAGATAGCGAAGAAATAGGCGTTTCGGCCGCAGGTTGCACTCGGCTTGTCTTTCAGCCGGCTTTGCCGTCCCTATATGCCGGTCACCGGGGACCTGCCTGCCGGTCACCCGAAAAGGATGTCTGATGCTTCGATTTGTGCTGGCGCTGCTGTTGCTTGCCGTTTCCGCCACAGCCCATGCGACGGAAGCCGGCTGGGCGCTGCTGCGCGATGGCGGACATGTGGTGCTGCTGCGCCATGCCATGGTCACCGGCACCACCGATGCGGCCAATTTCGACCTCAGCAAATGCGCCACCCAGGTCAACCTCTCGGAGCGCGGCAAGCAACAGGCGCGCAAGATCGGCGCGCTGTTTGGCGCCCGCGCGGCACCGGTCGAGCGCGTGCTGTCCAGCCGCTATTGCCGCTGCCTCGAGACCGCCCGCATCGCTTTCGAAAGCGAGCCGGAGCCGTTCGCACCGCTTGACCTGCTGAAGACCGACGAAAAGGAGAAGGCCGCCCAGATCGCCGCGATCGTAGCCGAAATCCGCGGCTATTCCGGATCCGACAATCTGGTCATGGTCACGCATCTCGAAAACATCAAGGAACTGACCGGCATCTCGCCGCGTGAAGGCGAAGCCGTGATCGTCGAGCCGCAGGGCGACGGCCTGCGGGTACTCGGCCGCGTTACGTTCTGAGGCGTCGTCGCTCCTCACGTCGAGCGAGATAGCTGTTGCCGAAATGCCACTGCCACGAGAAGTCGTGGTTGGATTCCGATCTCATCTTGCTCTGCCTGGGCAGCCAGCCCATCTGCGCGCGGCGTATCAGGCCTTTTCCTGCCCGGAAAAACCGATTAGACAGCGCCAAACACATGCGGACAGATTCCGCCCGCAATCGAAGGAAAAGCCCTTGTCCACCACGTTCGACAAAGTCGCCAAGATCATCGCCGACACCAGCGAGATCGATATCGAGACGATCACGCCCGAAAGCCACACCATCGACGATCTCGGCATCGACAGCCTCGACTTCCTCGACATCGTCTTTGCCATCGACAAGGAATTCGGCATCAAGGTGCCGTTGGAAAAGTGGACGCAAGAGGTCAACGACGGCAAGGCTTCGACCGACGACTATTTCGTCATGAAGAACCTGTGCGCCAAGATCGACGCGCTCGTCGCCGCCAAGAACGCTACCTGAGCACAGCGCTTGACGCGCCCGACCCACAACAGCCGCCCATGAACCCCCACGACGTCGTCATATCAGGCATCGGCCTTGTCTCGTCGCTGGGCGAGGGTCCGGATGCGCATTGGCAAAAGCTTGTCCAGCCGCGCCTTGAGCCGGTTCTGGAGGCCTCGCGCTTCTCGCCCTATACAGTCCATCCGCTGCCGGAGATCGACTGGAACCTGCAGATCGCCAAGCGTGGCGACCAGCGGCAGATGGAGACCTGGCAGAGGCTCGGCACCTATGCGGCCGGCCTTGCGCTCGACGATGCCGGCATCAAGGGCAATGACGAACTCTGCGCGACCATGGACATGGTGGTGGCCGCCGGCGGCGGCGAGCGCGACGAGGCGGTCGACGCGGCCATTCTCGCGGCATCGGAAAGCCGCAACGACCGCGACGTGCTGCTCAACGAGAAGCTGACCACAGAATTGCGCCCGACGCTGTTTCTGGCACAGCTTTCCAACCTGCTCGCCGGCAACATCTCGATCGTCCACAAGGTGACGGGATCGTCGCGCACCTTCATGGGCGAGGAAGGTGCGGGCGTCGCCGCTGTCGAGACGGCGGCCGCGCGCATCCGCTCCGGCCAGTCGACGCATATACTGGTCGGCGGCGCTTTCCAGACCGAACATTCCGACATGCTGCTCGGCTATGAACTGGCCGGCTACCTGCATCGCGGCCCGTGGCGGCCGGTCTGGCAAAGGCAAGGTGCCGAAGGTGGCGGTGTGGTGACCGGATCCGGCGGCGCGTTTCTCGTCCTGGAGCAGCGCGAGCACGCGGAAAGCCGTGGCCGGAAGATCTATGCGGAACTCGGTCCGGTCTTGTCCGGCCGTGCCAGGCGCAGGCGGGTCGAACTCGACGGTGAGATCGCAGCGCTGCTGAAGCAAGCCGCATTGCCGGACGGCGAACTGCTGGCGATCTCCGGCGCTTCGGGCGCCCATGCCGCGACCGTCGCCGAGAAATCGGCACTCGAGGCCAATCCGGCGATCGCCGCACGCGGCTTTTCGACGCTGACCGGCCACATGAAGGAAGCGCAGTTCCCCTTTGCCGTGGCGCTGGCGGCCCTGGCTGTCGACCGCAAGGCCGCCTATCCTGTCTTCGACGCCACAGTCGAAAGACCGTTTGCCGGCGTCCCGAAGACCGTCCTTGCAACGGCGATCGGCTATCACCAATTCGAGGGCATGGCGCTGATCAAAGCCGCCTAGAGCATCGGACAGAAAAGTGTGACGCGGTTTTCGGGCGATCCGATGCTCCAAGAGAAACAGGTTTTTGGACAACAAATGGCCAATCTGAATGACCACATGGGCAGGCCCATCGTCGCCGTCACCGGCATCGGCGTGGTGACGTCGCTCGGTGTCGGCAAAGCCGACAATTGGGCTGCACTGACATCAGGCAAATCCGGCATCCATCCGATCACCCGCTTCCCGGTCGATCATCTCAACACTCGCATCTCCGGCATGGTCGATTTCCTGCCGTCGAGCTCCAAGGGCGCCAGTCTCCTCACCTATGAGCTTGCCGAAACCGCCGCCCAGGAAGCGATGTCGGAGGCGGGCCTCGATGCCGGCGATTTCGGGGGACCGCTGTTCCTCGCTTCGCCGCCGGTCGAGCTCGACTGGAGCGAGCGCTTTTCGCTCTACAATTCCGACACGCACGATACCGGCGCCGAGAGGCTGCTGCGGGTGGCGCGCGGCCTCAGGGAACTCGACATTTTCGAGACTACCCAGTTCGGTTCGATCGCCGACCGGCTTGCCGACCGTTTCGGCACGCGCGGCCTGCCGATTACGCTGTCGACCGCCTGCGCTTCGGGCGCCACGGCGATCCAGCTCGGCGTCGAGGCGATCCGCCGCGGCGAATGCGACAGGGCGCTGTCGATTGGCGCCGACGGCTCGGCGACCGCCGAGGCGCTGATCCGCTTCTCGCTTCTATCGGCGCTCTCCACCCATAACGACATCCCTGAAAGGGCCTCAAAACCCTTCTCCAAGGATCGCGACGGCTTCGTGCTGGCCGAAGGTTCGGGCGCCCTTGTGCTGGAATCGCTGGAGGCAGCACTTGCCCGCGGCGCCACCATTCTCGGCATATTGCGCGGCTGCGGCGAAAAGGCCGACGACTTCCATCGCACCCGCTCCAAGCCGGACGGTTCGCCGGCGATCGCGGCGGTGCGCGCCGCTCTTGCCGATGCCGGCCTGAGCGAGGACGGGATCGATTATGTCAACGCCCATGGCACCTCGACGCCCGAAAACGACAAGATGGAGCATTTGTCGCTGTCGACGGTGTTCGGCGAGCGGATCTCGTCGATGCCGGTCTCGTCCAACAAGTCGATGATCGGCCATACCCTATCGGCTGCCGGTGCTGTCGAGGCTGCATTTTCGCTGATGACGATGCGCGAAAGCGTCATTCCGCCGACCATCAACTACGACAATCCCGACCCGGCGATCGTGCTCGACGTGGTGCCGAACACCAAGCGGAACGCCGAGGTCGGCACGGTCCTGTCGAACTCCTTCGGCTTCGGCGGCCAGAACACCTGCCTTGTCATGGCGCGGGAACCGGTCTAAGCGACCGTTCCGCTCTAGCACTGTTGTCGTGCGCATGGTCCTTTCCGAAACGGTTCTCGGTCCTGCGCAACCTGGGATCTGGCATGCGCGCATTGCAACTTATCGAGGATCGCCGGCTTGAAACGGTGGACCTGCCACCACCGCCGCCGCCTTCGCTCGGCGAGGTGACGCTGCGCATCAAGGCCGTGGCGCTGAACCACATCGACGTCTGGGGCTGGCGCGGCATGGCCTTCGCCAAGCGCAAGCTGCCGCTGGTCGTCGGCGCCGAGGCCTCGGGCGAGGTCGAGGCGGTCGGCCCCGGCGTTTCCAGCCTTGTGCCTGGGCAATTGGTGTCGATCTATGGCGCCCGCACCTGCGGTCTTTGCCGCGCCTGCCGCGAAGGCCGCGACAATCTTTGCGAGCATGTTTCGGGCGTGCACGGCTTCCATCTCGACGGCTTTGCGCAGGAAAAGATCAACCTGCCGGCGCGTCTTCTGGTCGCTGCCCCGCCCGGCGTCACCGAGATCGGCGCGGCGGTGGCGCCTGTCACCTTCGGCACGGTCGAGCATATGCTGTTCGACAATGCCCGGCTGCAGCCCGGCGAGACGATACTGATCCATGCCGGCGGTTCCGGCATCGGCTCCGCCGCGATTCAGCTGGCCAAGAAGATGGGCTGCACGGTCATCACCACCGTCGGCTCGAACGACAAGATTGACAAGGCCAAGGCGCTCGGCGCCGACCACGTCATCAATTACCGCGACGACCGCTTCGAAGGCGTCGTGCGCAAGCTGACGAAGAAGAAGGGCGTCGACGTGGTGTTCGAGCATGTCGGCGCCGACACCTTTGCCGCCTCGATGCTGTGCCTCAAACGCGGCGGCCGGCTGGTCACCTGTGGCTCGACCTCCGGCGTGTCGACACAGATCAATTTGATGCAGTTGTTCCAGCAGCAACTGAAGCTGCTCGGCTCGTTCGGCTGCCGCATGGAAAACATGGCCGACGCTATGCAGAAGATGGCGGCGGGCCTGGTCGCGCCGGTGATCGACACCGAGGTCGGCTTCGACGGCATCGATGCGGCGCTGAAGCGCATGGAAGGCCGCGACGTCTTCGGCAAGATCATCCTGCGCGTCGGCTGAAATGATCGGCAACGCCTTCAGGAAGATCCGCAGGGACGTGGGATTCCGCTATGGCAGGCGGCTTCGCCAGTTCAACTACTGGCTGGTCGCGCGCGTCGCGATGATCATCATCTCCGCGCTGCGCCTGCTGCCGCCCGACAGGGCGGTCAATTTCGCCGACAGCGCTGCCCGCCGCATCGGCGCTTGGGTAGCGCGCCATCAGGTTGCTGTCGACAATCTGCGCAAGGCCTATCCCGAAAAGAGCGACGCCGAGATCGAGGCGATCGCTTCCGACATGTGGGGCAACATGGCTCGCCTGGCCGCCGAATATATCTTCCTCGATGCTCTGTTCGACTACGATCCCGCTGCGACGAAGCCGGGCCGCATCGAGGTCAGGGGCGTGGAGCATTTCGTGCGCATTGCGGGCGAGGACAAGCCGCATATCGTCTTTACCGGGCATCTCGGCAATTTCGAGTTGCTGCCTGTCGCGGCCGCCACGTTCGGCATGAACATCACGGCGCTGTTTCGCCCGCCCAACAACCCTTACCTCGCCGACTACATCCTCTCGACCCGCCGCTCGAGCATGGGATCGCTGCTGCCGTCTTCGACCGGTGCCTCGTTCGCACTTGCGGCCATCCTCGAGAAAGGCGGCAATATTGGCGTGCTGGTCGACCAGAAATTCACCGGCGGGCTCGAGACGACATTCTTCGGCCGCCCCTGCGAGAGCAACCGGGTTCTCGGCACCCTGGCGCGCCACTACGATTGCGATGTCTACCCGGCGCGCTGCGTGCGCCTGCCGAACAACCGTTTCCGGCTCGAAATCGAGGACAAGCTCACCCTGCCGCGCACCGCCGGCGGCAGTGTCGACGTCCGCGCCACCACCCAGCTTCTCAACGACGTGGTTGAGCGCTGGGTGCGCGAAGACCCCGGCCAGTGGATGTGGTTCCACAAACGCTGGGAGATCAGCGGCCGCAAGAAGCGTCGGCCGGCGACAGTGCGCGACAAAGCCGCCTGAGCGGACCATCTTTTTGGGCACAAGCCTTATTTTGTTCTTGCTTTGTGCCGGCAGCTATGCTACTAATCTCGGTATGGTGCATCTCGCGCCGACGAACCCGCCGCTCCGGCGGGTTTTTTATTGCGGGCCGAGGAGCAGGCCCTAATTCGTCACGAGGATCCGCGTATTGCCGAAGCCGGCTTTGCGTACCATCGAATAGAACGCGGCGGCGTTGCTGGGGTGGAGGCGCACACAGCCATGCGATGCCGGGCGCCCCAATTGCCGGATCGCGCCGGTGCCGTGGATGGCATAGCCGCCGCGGAAGAACACCGAATAGGGCATCGGCGACATGTCGTATTTGCGCGAATACCACATCCGGGCCGTCCGCTGTGGACGATAGCTGCCGCGCGGCGTGATGTAGCCTTTGCGGGCGGTGGAAACGCTCCACCGGTAATACGAAAACCCGTATCTTACCGTCATCGTCTGTGAGGAAATATCGATGTTCGCGACCAGGCTGGCCGCCCGGCTCTCGAACGACGAACCGAGCAGCATCGCCATTAATGCCGCTGCCATGAGAACAGTGTTTTTCATGCAATCAAACCCCTTTGATGCCCCTTGCCTGCCCGCTGTCACGCTGTTCTCCAGCGTTTTGATGGCAAGCCAGCGAGCTAACACCTACTCCCTGACGATTTCACCAATCCAAAGCAGCGAATTTGAACGATTTCCCGCAATAGTTGCCGTAACGACACGCAATCGCCCGGCAATTCGCCATTGGGCTTGCAAAATCGCCTCATCCGCTGCTCAATTCACCGAATGACCGAACGGAACGAACGGCTCCTCAAGGCAATCGATGACCGAGCCGATGATCTGGTTGCGCTGACCGCGGATCTGATCCGCTTTCCGACCATCAATCCGCCGGGCGAAGCCTATCGGCCATGTGCCGAATATATCGGCGCGCGGTTGAAGAAGCGTGGTTTTGAGATCGAATTCATTCGTGCCGAAGGCACGCCCGGCGACACTGATCGTTATCCGCGCGTCAACGTCGTCGCCCGCTTCGATGGCCGGGCGCCGGGTGCTTGCGTGCACTTCAATTCGCATATCGACGTGGTCGAGCCCGGCGACGGCTGGAGCCTCGATCCGTTCGCCGGCATCGTCAGGGATGGCAAGGTCTATGGGCGCGGCGCTTGCGACATGAAAGGCGGGCTTGCCGCCTCGATCATCGCCGCTGAAGCCTTCATGGAGGTCTTTCCCGATTTTCCCGGCGCTATCGAGATTTCGGGCACGGTCGACGAGGAGTCCGGCGGCTTTGGCGGCGTCGCGCATCTGGCGAAGCTCGGCTATTTCTCCAGGCCGAAGGTCGACCACGTCATCATTCCCGAGCCGCTCAACAAGGACCGCATCTGCCTCGGCCATCGCGGCGTCTGGTGGGCGGAGATCGAGAGCAAGGGCGAGATCGCGCACGGCTCGATGCCGTTCCTCGGCGACAATGCGGTACGCCATATGGGCGCCGTGCTGCAGGCCTTCGAGGACGAATTGTTTCCGGCGCTCGACCGCAAGATGACGCGCATGCCGGTCGTGCCCGAAGGCGCAAAACGCTCGACCATGAACATCAACTCGATTCATGGCGGCCAGACGGAGGATTTCCGGCCCGGCCTGCCCTCGCCCAACGTGCCCGATTCCTGCCGGCTGACCATCGACCGCCGCTTCCTGCTCGAAGAGGATCTCGCTACGGTCAAGAGCGAGGTGACCGATATCCTGGAACGGCTGAAGCGCGAGCGCAAAAAGTTCGATTACGAAATCCGCGATCTGATGGAGGTGCTGCCGCTGATGACCGAGCGCGATGCGCCGGTGGTTAAGGCGATCGCGCAAGGCATCATGGAGATATTCGACCGCGAACCGGATTACGTGATTTCGCCCGGCACCTACGACCAGAAGCACATCGCCCGCATCGGCCACATCTATGACTGCATCGCCTATGGCCCGGGCATTCTCGACCTCGCCCACCGGCCCGACGAATGGGTCGGCATTGCCGACATGCTGGACTCGGCAAAGGTGATGGCGATCGGCCTCGACGTTCTGCTGAGGGGCGCCGGCCCGCGATGATCCGGCCATGGGCGGAAAAACATTCCTCCCGGCGTCGGCGGGCGGTACGAAACGCAATTTACTCGGCGGCGAATTCACGCTTCTATCCGCCCGGGTTTGAGCACGTATTTTAGATATGGGGAGTTGCACGATGAAATTGTGGAAAACCATTCTGGCCGCCGCGGCGCTGGCGTTGGTCGCTGGAACCTCGGCGATGGCCGCGCGCACCGACCTGGTCATCGGCATTACGCTCGAACCCCCGCATCTAGACCCGACCGCGGGTGCCGCGGCGGCGATCGACGAGGTGCTCTATCCCAATGTCTTCGAGGGCCTGACCCGCATCGGCCCGAACGGCGAAGTGCTGCCCGATCTCGCCGAAAGCTGGAGCATTTCCGACGACGGCAAGGTCTACACTTTCAAGCTGCATACCGGCGTGAAATTCCATGACGGCACCGACTTCAACGCCGACGACGTGAAATTCTCGCTCGACCGGGCCCGCGCCGACAATTCCGTCAACGCGCAAAAGGGCCTGTTTGCCGCCATCGACAAGGTCGAGGTCGTCGATCCCACGACGGTGACGGTCACGCTGAAGAACCCGCAGGGCTCCTTCCTCTACAATATGGGCTGGGGCGACGCGGTTATCGTGGCGCCTGAGACAGCCGACACCAACAAGGAAAAGCCGATCGGCACCGGCCCGTTCAAATTCCAGAACTGGGCCAAGGGCTCATCGATCACGCTGGTCAAGTCGGACAATTACTGGGGCGCCCCGGTATTTCTCGACAAGGCCGAGTTCCGCATCATTCCAGATGCTGCCGCCGCCGTTCCGGCGCTGCTTTCCGGCGACGTCCAGGCCTTTCCGTTCTTCGACCCCGACAGCGTCGCCCAGGTCAAGGACGACCCACGCTTCAAGGTGGTGATCGGCTCGACCGAGGGTGAAACCATCCTGTCGATCAACAACAAGAAGCCGCCCTTCGACAAGCTGCAGGTCAGGCAGGCGATTTCTTTTGGGCTCGATCGCAAGGCGATCATCGACGGCGCCTCGGCCGGCCTCGGCGTGCCGATCGGCTCGCACATGTCGCCCGCCAGCAAAGCCTATGTCGACCTCACCGGCCTCTATCCGCACAATGTGGAGAAGGCCAAGGAATTGCTGAAGGAAGCCGGCCTGGAGAATGGCTTCAAGGCGACGCTCAAGCTGCCGCCGCCCTCCTACGCGCGGCTTGGTGGCGAGATCATCGCCTCCGAGCTTCGCGAAATCGGCATCGATCTCGAGATCATACCGGTTGAATGGGCGCAATGGCTTGATCAGGTCTTCACCAAGAAGGATTACGACCTGACCATCGTTTCCCACACCGAGCCCAATGACATCGATATCTATTCGCGCAAGGACTATTACTTCAATTACGACAATCCGGCCTTCGACAAGATCATCGACGAGCTGAACCTTACCTCCGACGAGGCCAAGCGCATGACGCTGCTCGGTGAGGCGCAGAAGGTCCTGGCCGACGACGCCGTGGTCGGCTTCCTCTACGAGCTGCCGAAGGTCGGCGTCTGGGACGCCAAACTGCAGGGCCTGTGGGAAAACGCCCCGATCCAGGCCAACGACCTGACCAAGGTGAAGTGGACGGAGTGAGGGGTCGCTGGGCAAAGAGGCGAAGCTTGCGTTCCCGCCCACCCCCCTCTGCCCTGCCGGGCATCTCCCCCTCAAGGGGGGAGATTGGCAGTTTCCACGCTGGCACTGTCCTTGCAACGCTAGTGGTTAGCGAAAGCGGCGATGAGGGCTCAATCTCCCCCCTTGCGGGGGAGATGTCCGGCAGGACAGAGGGGGGTGGGCGGGAACGCAAGCTTCGCCCGGTTTTTGCGTCCGGCAACACAGCGGTTCCTCAACGTCCATGACCGCCTACCTCCTCAAGCGCCTCGCCATCGCCGCCGTCACGCTGGTTCTGGCCTCGATGGTGGTCTTTGCCGTGCTGGAGATCATTCCCGGCGATCCGGCGCGGCTGATGCTTGGCCTGAACGCCAGCGCCGACCAGATCGAATTGCTGCGCAACCAGATGGGTCTCAACGCTCCCGTCGTGCTGCGCTATCTGCATTGGGCCGGCGGCTTGCTGAGCCTCGATTTCGGCCGTTCCTACACCTATTCGGTGCCGGTCATCGATCTGGTCCGTGAGCGCCTCGTCGTCTCTCTGCCGCTGGCACTGATGGCGCTGGCGCTGTCCACCGTCATTGCCATTCCGGTCGGACTGTTTTCCGCCAGCCGGCGCGGCCGCACCGGCGACACGATCGCGATGGGTGCCGCCCAGCTTGGCGTCGCCGTGCCAAATTTCTGGTTTGCGCTGATGCTGATCTATCTTTTCGCCGTCTGGCTGCGGCTGGTGCCTGGCGGCGGCTTTCCCGGCTGGGGCGCCGGCGTCTGGCCGGCGCTGAAATCGCTGCTTCTGCCGGCGGTCGCTCTCGCTCTGCCGCAGGCGGCAATCCTCGCCCGGGTCACTCGCTCGGCGCTGATCGAAGTGCTGAACGAGGACTACATCCGAACCGCCCGCGCCAAGGGCCTGCCCTACCGCCTTGTCTTGTGGCGGCATGCGCTGCGCAACGCCATGATCCCGGTGGTCACCATTCTAGGCCTGCAATTCGCTTTCCTGCTTGCCGGCACCATCATCATCGAGAACGTCTTCTATTTGCCTGGCCTCGGCCGGCTGGTGTTCCAGGCGATCAACCAGCGTGACCTGATCGTGGTCGAGAGCGTCGTCATGCTGCTGGTTGCCGCCGTCATCGTCGTCAATTTCGTTGTCGATCTCTCCTATGCGGTGGTCGATCCGCGCCTGAGAGGCAGGCAATGACGCTGCTGGCCAAGGCGTTTCGAAACCGTTCGTTCCTCGCCGGCTTCGTCGTCACCGCACTGGTGGCTGCGGTCGCGATCCTCTCCTTCTTGTGGACGCCTTACGACGTCACCAGGCTGGTCATTTCCGACAAGACCCAGGCGCCATCGTTGGCGCACTGGTTCGGCACGGACCATTTCGGTCGCGACATCCTGTCGATGATCATGGTCGGCGCCCGCAATTCGATTGCAGTGGCTCTGGTGGCGGTCGGCATCGGCATGGGCATCGGTGTGCCGCTCGGCGCCTTTGCCGCGGCGCGCGGCGGCTTCGCCGACGACGTGCTGATGCGGCTGAACGACCTGGTCTTTGCCTTTCCGGCGCTGCTTTCGGCAATCATGATCACCGCCATCTTCGGGCCGGGCGCGTTCAACGCCATCATTGCCATCGGCATCTTCAACATCCCGGTGTTCGCGCGCGTGGCCCGGGCCGGCGCCTTGGCGATCTGGCCGCGCGAATTCATCCTCGCCGCCCGCGCCGCCGGCAAGAGCAGGACGCTGATCAGCATCGAACATGTGCTGCCCAACATCGCCACCTTGCTGCTGGTGCAAGGCACCATCCAGTTCGCGCTGGGCATACTGGCCGAAGCCGGGCTTTCCTATGTCGGGCTGGGCACCCAGCCGCCGATGCCGAGCTGGGGCCGCATGCTGTTCGACGCCCAGACCCGCATGGTGGTGGCGCCGTGGATGGCGATCTTTCCTGGCATGGCGATTGTCGTCACCGTGCTTGGCCTGAACCTGCTTGGCGACGGCATCGCCGACATCCTCGATCCGAAATCGCGGCGGCAGCGATGAGCCTGCTCGAAATCGACAAGCTGTCGCTGACCATCGGCGACACCGCTATCCTCAGAGACGTCGATTTTTCCGTCGCGGCCGGCGAAGTGATGGGGCTGGTTGGCGAATCCGGCTCCGGCAAATCGATGACGGCGCTTACGGTGATGCAGCTTCTGCCCTGGGCGGCACACGCCAGCGGCCGCATCACCTTCGACGGCATCGACATCCTTGCCGCCAGCGAGGACCAGATGTGCGCACTGCGCGGCGACGACATCGGCATGGTGTTCCAGGAGCCGATGACGGCGCTCAACCCGGTCAAGACCATCGGCGAGCAGGTCGCCGAGGGTATTCGCTGGCACACCAGGGCGAGCCGCGCCGACGCCGAGGAACGAGCGCGAAAAATGCTCGACCGGGTCGGCCTGCCGGCAGCACAATTCCCGCTGTCGCGTTATCCGCACGAACTCTCCGGCGGCCAGCGCCAACGCGTTGTCATTGCCATTGCCTGTGCACTGAAACCCAAGCTGCTGATCGCCGACGAGCCGACGACGGCGCTCGACGTGGTGCTGCAGGCGCAGATCCTCGACCTGCTGCGCGACCTCGTAGCGGAAAACCGCATGGGCCTTCTGCTCATCTCGCACGACCTCGCAGTGGTGACCGAGATGGCGGACCGCATCACCATCCTGCGCCATGGCGAGGTGATGGAGGCCGGCGATACCGCGTGCACGCTGTCCGAACAGCTTCATCCCTACACGCGACAGCTGGCGCAGGCCTCGATGCATGTGCCCGCGCGGGCCAAGACACATGAGGTCGGGCAAGGTAAACCTCTTCTTCAGGTAGACAGCGTGACGCGCGATTATCCGGGACGGCGCATAGCGCTGTTGAAACGCGCAGCTCCGATCCGCGCCGTCGACGATGTCTCGTTCTCGATTGCGCCCGGCCAGTCGGTGGCGCTGGTCGGCCGTTCCGGCTGTGGCAAGTCGACGCTTGCCCGCATGGTCCTGGCGCTGGATAGGCCGACCGCCGGGACGATCCGCTTCCGTGGCGACACCCTCACCGGCAAGAGCGAAGCGGAGCTGAAGCCGGCACGGCGCGACATGCAGGTCGTGTTCCAGGACCCGTATGGCTCCTTCGACCCACGCCAGAAGGTCGAAAGATTGGTGGCAGAGCCGCTGTATGTGCTGGAGAAGACGCCGGCGCCCGCCGCGCGGCGCGAGATGGTGGCGCGTGCGCTGCACGAGGTCGGCCTCTCACCAGGCGACATGGACAAATACCCGCACGAGTTTTCGGGCGGCCAGCGCCAGCGCCTGTCGATCGCCCGCGCCATCATCACCCGGCCGAAGCTGGTCGTCGCCGACGAGCCGGTCTCGGCGCTCGACGTCTCGATCCGCGCCCAGATTCTCGACCTGTTCGCCGAGCTCAACCAGAAACTCGGCATCGCCTATCTGTTCATCACCCATGATCTGACCGTCGCCCGCGCCATCACCGACGAAGTGATGGTCATGCATGACGGCAAGATCGTCGAGCGCGGCAGGACGAGCGAAGTGCTCGACCACCCGCAATCCGAAGCGGCCAAGGCGCTGGTCGCCGCCGCTCCCGATTTGCATCGGGCAATTGCGAAAAGACTGCAGGAACAGGGGTGAGCAGACTTTATTCGCTCGGCGCACGGGCGGGAGAATGGTCATTGACAGCAAACGGTTATGAAAGGCGCGACGGGCCGGAGCCTGATCGGGTTCCTCCGCTGGCCCTGGGCGGCTCCGCTGCTCTGTTCGGCGCGGGTGCCCTGCTGCTGTTCCTGACAACGCGGGTAGCCGTCCCGGCGTTCGTCTCCGCCACGGGGGCAGAGCCTGTGGCGATGTGGTTCCTGGCCGCAAGCATCGTCCTTTTTGGCCCTCTGCTTCTCGCAGCTGCCCTGCTGTTGTATCGGGAACGGCGTCTGCCGGGGTCGTTGGCCGCGCGGCTATGGCTTCGCCCGATGAATGGCGGCGACTGGCTCTGGGCTGTTGGAGGGCTGGCGGCCGTCGGCGTGCTGACCGGCGGCATCGGCGGCGCGCTCCGGATGCTGCAAGACGGGGCGAATTTCAATCCCTCGTTCATGGCTTTCGAGCCGCTCGGTCCCGGCCGCTACTGGATCCTCGGCGCGTGGCTTCCGTTTTTTGTGCTGAACATCGTTGGGGAAGAGTTTGTCTGGCGGGGTTCGCGCTGCCGCGGCAAGAGATTGCTTTCGGCAGGCGAGCCTGGCTGGTCAATGGGATCCTGTGGTTGCTGTTCCACGCTGCCTTCCCCTGGCAAGTCCTGTTGACCCTTGTGCCGATCACGTTGCTGCTGCCCTATGTCGTCCAGCGGCGGCGCAGCACATGGGCCGGGATCGTTATCCACGCCGGGTTCGGAGCGATGGGCTTCCTGGTCCTGGCATTCGGGCTTGCTTAGCGCCCCCGACCTGCACCGGGCGATCGCGAAACGGCTGCAGACGGCAAGGTGTTAGAACTATTGGCGACTTCTTTGGATGGTGAGTAAAACAATGTCATTAAAAAATATGGTTGTTAAGTTCACGTCAACGGAGGATACAAGTATAAGTTTGGTCAATAAAATTGAGTCTAACTTAGGTGACAATTTTGGTGACGACGGTTTTATACAAGAAACAATAGAGATTCTTGCTAGATATAGGCCTGGTGGTGGAGAATTTCTTTTTGACGTCGAGTTTGTTAGAAAGCGACTGATTGAGACAATGTCGTATTTGGAAAGAAAGTCTCCAATGTAAACAGCCTGATAGACGTTGCGAATATTTCAGGAGAAAAGTTTTCCAACACAATCTGTGTTGGCGTGCAGTCGAAGGCTGCAGATAAAACGTTGTCTGAATTACGGTGACAATGCACTTTTTTGCTGTGGTCGCTATCGCCGTGTAGACTGACCGTATGGCTCGAGTTGCATTGCTGCGTCGCCGAAATCGGCATCTGGGCGTAGTGCCCGATGCAGAACCGTGTGCGGCTGATCCTGATGTCGGCCGGGCCAAAGCCTGAGGCGCGCTTGCCAAAATGCACCGTACGTCCGACACCCGATAGCGTTACGAATGTCAAAGGAGAACCGGCTGTCATCGTAGGCGGGACTGTTCGATTTGCCTGAAAGGCCGATAGTATCGGTTGGCCGGTCGGCAGCGACGCATTTTTAGACCGGATTGCCGAGCAAACCGGATAAGCTGTGAAACAGGAAAGACACGGCTGCCGGGAAAGGAAAAGTGCACTGTCACCGTAATTCTTATGTGAGTCTGGGGCCGGATGGTCCTGTCACTACGGGGACGACGGCGACGTTGGCGGGTGTGTGGAGAGGCTTTGATTTTGGTGGGCGTGTTGACCTGTCGCCCGATCCTGTGGGGGCGAAAGATGGTGACGATACTGAAGTGGATTGCCATCGCTGTACTTGGGCTGCTGGCATTGATGCATGCGGCACTGACTGCTTCACTGATCTGGCACATGTTCCGCTACGATGTACCCGGAGCTTGGATTGGGGAGCCCGAATTAGTCAGGCAATACCTGATTCCGCTGGCTTCCATTTTTGGTCTCTTGATACTGATGCGATACGCCAAGCCGACCGAAAGAAAGGCGTGCATCGCAGTTCTCGCTGCCGTTACTGTGTCCTTTGCGCTGTTTCTATTGTTGCATTTAACCGGTCGATTGACGATCAAATAGAGAGGACACCTGGGGCCCGCGCAGCGATTTTTGGCTGTTCTGCATGCTGATTTTTGCCTCTGATAGTGCTTCGCGCGGGTAGAATTTTGCGTTCGCGGCCTGCAAATTTTGTCATCGAATCCGGTTTGCGCGCACGAAATTTGGGCTCTCGCGGACAGTGGATTTTGCTCTTTCTCCGCTGCTTTTTTGTGTCGCTGTTTTGCTGCCCTGAGTGAACTTCCGTGAATTACGGTGACAGTGCACTTTTATCGCGTTCGCCCAGCTGATGCCTCAGTCTTGCGGCTTCACCACATCGACCGGACTGATGTCGAGCAGGTCGAGCGTGCGGCGCAACAGCTGCATCTCGCTCCCGGCAAGTTGCGAATCGGCCTTGGCGATCTCGGCCATGTGGCGGGCAAGCAGCTTGCGCCGCTCGACGTCGAGGTCGCGAAACTGGGCGACGGCCTGCGAGCCGTTGGTCTCGTAGCCGAACTCGTTGAGATATTCGATAACGCTGTCGATGCTGGTTTCGGGAATGCCGAAGGCGTCCCGGCAGATACGCCTGAAGGCGGTCATTTCGCTTTCGCTGACCGACCCATCGGCCAGGATCATGCGGAACAGCATCAGCAGCTCTGCCGACAGCACCGGATCGTCCGCGACTTTGCGCACGCCGGGATCGCCGTCGAAGATCGAGCGTATCTGGTCCAGCAATCCCATCGCCGTCAGCCCCTTCCGATTCGTCGGGAAGGTAGCGCGGAATCGGCTTGGCGCAAACGGGGTGCGCATGGTGGAACCCGCCATATTCTGTCGCCGGAAACTGCCGGCCAATCCGGCAAGCCGGCTGCGTGGGCTCATTGGTGTGTGACCGCGCGACTGATACTATGCCGCTGTACGAATCATGTTGAGGAGGGACCGAACATGAATCTTAGTGCGCCTACCCAGCTTATTTTCATCATATCCCTTGTCATCGCCATCATCGGCGTTCTCGCCGCGCTTGGCGTCCTTGCGTTCATCCCTTTGAATGCCGCGTGGATTGTCGTCATCGCCTACATCGTGCTGGCCG
Source organism: Mesorhizobium sp. M0306 (assembly GCF_040321655.1). Taxonomy (NCBI): domain Bacteria; kingdom Pseudomonadati; phylum Pseudomonadota; class Alphaproteobacteria; order Hyphomicrobiales; family Phyllobacteriaceae; genus Mesorhizobium; species Mesorhizobium sp. M0306. The sequence goes on from NZ_JAMYRY010000021.1 coordinate 33,773, forward strand.
CGGGCTGCCTGATGCGCGGCGCTTAAACAATTCAGAATCTCCCCCAACTCGGAGCGCCCGGCCAAACCCCGGGCGCTTTTGATTCTGCAGGATGGTCTGTTAGAATTCCTGGACGAGGGAAAGCACATGCCCGCCAGCGAAGACGGCAGCCGCCACGACGGCCCAGGGCTCGATCGGTTCGAGATGGTGCGGCGCGCGCCCAGTCATCGGCTTCAGGGCGCCGTCACCGACATATGCGGCTTTCGCGAAACCATGCCAGGCCATTTCCGCGCCGTCGAATATGCCTCGCTGACCGTGCCGCTGGTCATCAGCTTTGCCGAACCTTTTGCCATCGGGCTTGGCAAGGACCCAAGCGACAATGACCGCTTCGCCAGTTTTGCCGCCGGCCTCTACGCCGGGCCGGTGGTGATCGAATCCTTCGGCGGCGCCTGCTGTGTGCAGATCAATTTCACCCCGCTCGGCGCCCGTCGCTTCTTCGGACGGCCGATGAGCGAACTGACCGAACGCATGGTCGGCCTGGATGACGTTCTCGGCGTTGAAGGCATCGCGCTGCGCGAAAGGCTCGGCAATGCGCCGGATTGGAGTGCACGCTTTGCCATCGCCGAGGCCTTCGTCGCGAACCGGTTGGCAACCGCAGGCCGCACTCAAGCCGAAATGGTCTGGGCCTATGAGACGATCGTCTCGACGCGTGGGCGGACCCGCATCTCGACGCTGGCCGAAAAGCTTGGCTGGAGCCGCAAGCATCTTACCGGAAAATTTTCGGACGCGGTCGGAACCGGCCCAAAAACGCTGTCGCGAATTGTCCGCTTCAACCATGCGCTTGGCCTGTCGAGACAGGCCAACAGCGATTGGGCCGACATTGCCGCCGACTGCGGCTATGCCGACCAGGCGCATCTGGTGCGGGAGTTCCGCGACCTCGCAGGCGTCACGCCAACCACTGTCGCCGTGAGGTAACATTTCTTCAAGACGCGCAACCGGCCTTCGCGCAGACTGGGTTGATCGACCAACCCGCTGAAGGAGATCAGCCATGCCGAACACCACCGAACCACCGCGGCTTTATCCGGCGTTGCGCTACAGGAATGCCGGCAAAATGATCGATTGGCTGTGCGAGGCCTTCGGCTTCAGCGTCCGCGCCCGCTATGGCGAAGGCGACGTGGTACACCATGCCGAACTCGCATTCGGCTCCTCGATCATCATGCTCGGCACGGCGCGCGACGATGCCTATGGCAAGATGGTCGGCGCGCCGGGTTCGGGCGGCGGCAAGTCGATCTACGTTGCGGTCGCTGACGCAGACGCGGCATATGCGCGGGCAAAGACCGCCGGCGCCGAGATTCTGGAAGAACTCACCGACCGCGACTATGGCAGCCGCGAATTCATCTGCCGCGATCCGGAAGGCAATGTCTGGTCGTTCGGCACCTACTGGCCGAAGGCTGACGGACCCGCCAGCTAACGCGCCAGCCGGAAAATCGCGTCGCAGTCGAGGTGGGTTTCCAGTTCGGCTGCGATCTCGTCGAGTGCCCGTTCGACCTCGGCGCGGTAGTCGATGCCGCCGCCCTTGACGCCGAGGCTTTCGAGGAATTTCGCCCGGAAGGCATCGGCGGAAAACAGCCCGTGCATATAGGTGCCTAATACCTTGCCGTCGACCGAGATAGCGCCGTCATCGATGCCGTTGATAACGGCGGACGGCCGCAGCATATCCGGACCGGTGGTGCGGCCGAGATGGATCTCGTAGCCCTCGAGCGGCAGATCGAATTGCACCGAGCGCGCGCTGACGTTGCGCACCGTCTTTTCCGGCTCCATCACCGTTTCGACGTCGAGCAGCCCGAGGCCTTGCGTCTCGGTAGCGCTGCCCTCGACGCCGTCGGGATCGCGCACGATATGACCGAGCATCTGGAAGCCGCCGCAAATGCCGACGATATGGCCACCGCGTTTCCTGTGCGCGGCAAGGTCGCGGTCCCAGCCGTTCTCGCGGAATTTCAGGAGATCGCCGATCGTCGACTTCGAGCCGGGAATGACCACCAGACCTGCATCCTGCGGCAGGCGCTGGCCAGGCGGCACGAACACCACCTCGACCTGCGGTTCGGCCTTGAGCGGGTCGAGGTCGTCGAAATTGGCGATGCGCGAGAGCACCGGCACGGCGATCTTCAGCGCGCGCTTCTCGCCGGACGACAGCCGTTCGAGCACGACGGAGTCTTCCGACGGCAGCCGCGCCGCCGCCTTCAGCCACGGCACGACGCCAAAACAGCGCCAGCCGGTGAATTTTTCGATCGCCTCGATGCCATCGTCGAACAGCGAGATATCGCCGCGGAACTTGTTGATGAGATAGCCGACGATCATGCGGCGGTCCTCGTCCGGCAGGATCAGGTGGGTGCCCGCGACCGAGGCGATGACGCCGCCGCGATCGATATCGCCGACCAGGATCACCGGCACGCCGGCGCGCGTCGCAAAGCCCATATTGGCAATGTCGCGGCTCCTGAGATTGATTTCGGCCGGCGATCCCGCGCCCTCGACAATGACCAGATCGGCGCCCTTGCCAACCTTTGCCCAGGAGTCCAGCACCGCATCCATAAGCCGGCCCTTCAGCGCCTGGTAGTCGCGCGCCCGCGCCTCGCCGAACACCTTGCCCTGCACGACGACTTGAGCGCCGACATCGGTCTGCGGCTTGAGCAGCACCGGGTTCATGTGGATGGTGGGCGGCACGCCGCAGGCGATCGCCTGCAGCCATTGGGCGCGGCCGATCTCACCGCCGCCTGAAACGCCGGGAATATCGGCGACGGCCGCGTTGTTCGACATGTTCTGCGGCTTGAACGGCCGCACTTTCAAGCCACGCTTCTTCGCCGCGCGGCAGAGGCCGGCGACGAGCACCGTCTTGCCGACATCCGAACCCGTGCCCTGCAGCATGATCGCCTTGGCCATATCAGCCCCTGCCCTGCGCAACGGTTCCGGTGATCGTCGACTTGGCCGCCAGTGGCCCACCGCGCCAGAGATAGAGCGCCAACAGCGGCTCCCTGCAGGTGCGCATGGCGTGGCTGACGTCAGAGGCATGGTGGATCACCTCGCCCGCCGATCGAAGGTGAAAACCGCCATCGCCCATGCGCCATTCGGCGCCGCCGGTCAGCGGGATGTAGATCTCCTCCGCGACGTGGTGGTGATCGGGGTAGACGATGTCGGGTCCAAGGATCAGCAGACCGCCGGCGACCTCTTCATTGACGAAATGGCCGCGTGTGCCGAACACCTCCAGCCAGCCGTAATTCTCCATGAAAATCCTGCCGAAATCCGCTTCACCATAGGTCTGGCCCCAGCGCAGATCGCCGCGACGCCCCGCAACCAGCCGCGCCAGCGGCTTGGCCGCAGCGGGAGCGAGTTCGACGATCCGGTCGAGCTGGACGAGACAAGGCAGTGCATGCGGCTCGAGCGGCCGGGCCGGCATGTCCCAGCCGATCCGGGCCACGGCGTCGCGCACCAGCGCATCGTCGAACGTCTGGAGATAGGCATGGAAGCGTCCAAGCAGTTCGTCGAAATTTGTCGTCACACTTTGCTCCAAAGCGCATCCGCGCACAGCGGCTGAGCAGACGGTCGGGTTGCGCGGCGGCATCATTGGTCTAGATTGGACTGAGCGCAAAGCCAAAAACGACAGGCCAGAAGGCCGGAAACATCAGGGAGCACGCCATGGACGCCGCTGTCGATGCGGGCACCAGCCAGTTCGAACTCAACGAGGACCAGCGCGCCATCCAGGAGATGGCCGAGGCCTTCGCCGCCGACCGTGTGGCGCCGAACGCACTCGACTGGGATCGCAACAAATATTTCCCCGCCGATGTGATCCGCGAGACAGGCCCTCTCGGCCTTGGCGGCATCTATGTCCGCGACGATGTCGGCGGCTCGGGACTCGGCCGGCTCGACGCCGTGCTGATCTTCGAGGCGCTTTCGCGCGCCGATCCGGCGTTTTCCGCCTTCATCTCGATCCACAACATGGTGGCATCGATGATCGACCGCTTCGGCAACGACGAACAGCGCCGGCGCTTCCTGCCCAAACTGACCTCGATGGAATGGCTCGCCAGCTACTGCCTGACCGAGCCGAGCTCGGGCTCGGATGCGGCGGCGCTGAAGACGCGCGCGACAAAGAGCGGCAGGGACTATGTGCTGAACGGCGCCAAGCAGTTCATCTCCGGCGCAGGCGACAGCGATCTCTATGTCGTCATGGCGCGCACCGGCGCCGACGGGCCGAAAGGCATTTCCACCTTCGTCGTGCCGAAGGATGCGCCCGGCCTTTCCTTCGGCGCCAACGAGCACAAGATGGGCTGGCACATGCAGTCGACGCGCCAGGTCGTTTTCGAGGATTGCAAGGTGCCGGCGGAAAACCTGCTCTCAGTCGAAGGCGCCGGCTTCGGCATCGCCATGGCCGGGCTGGACGGCGGCCGCTTGAACATCGCCGCCTGCTCGCTCGGCGGCGCGCAATCGGCACTCGACAAGGCGCTCGCCTACACCGCCGAGCGCAAGGCTTTCGGGTCGAAGATCAACCAGTTCCAGGCGCTGCAGTTCAAGCTCGCCGACATGGAGACCGAACTGCAGGCAGCGCGCATTTTCCTCTACACCGCCGCTTCGAAGCTCGACCGCAAAACACCGGATGCCTCGAAATGGTCGGCTATGGCCAAGCGCTTCGTCACCGACACCGGCTTCAACGTTGCCAACGACGCCCTGCAACTGCATGGCGGCTACGGCTATCTGCATGATTACGGCATCGAGAAGCTGGTGCGCGACCTGCGTGTCCACCAGATCCTCGAAGGCACCAACGAAATCATGCGCGTCATCATCGCTCGCGCCCTGATCGGACGGTAAGGCAGTAGGCAGAAAGATGACCGCCAAGACCAAGGGCATCGGAAAAATGCTTCGCCAACTTATTAGCAAACTTGCGCCCGAATAGGTCGCCTACTGCCTACTGCCTACTGCCTTACCCAAACCACGGAGCGCCATTATGACCACCATCGCCTTCATCGGCCTCGGCAATATGGGCAATCCGATGGCCGCCAACCTGGTCAAGGCCGGGTACGCCGTGCACGGCTTCGACCTGGTGCCGGAGAACCTCGTCATCGCCAGGGAGCACGGCGTCGTCATCATGGCCAATGCCGTTGCGGCGGTAAAGGATGCCGATGCGGTCATCACCATGCTGCCGGCCGGCAAGCATGTGCTGTCGGTTTACGCAGACATCGCGGCCAAGGCGAAAAAAGGCGCGCTGTTCATCGATTCCTCGACCATCGACGTCGAGTCGGCCCGAAAGGCCCATGCCATCGCCGCCAAGCATGGCTTGCTGACGATCGACGCGCCAGTCTCCGGCGGCACCGGCGGTGCGGCGGCCGGCACGCTGACCTTCATGGCCGGCGGTTCGAAGGACGCCTTCGCCAAGGCCGAACCAATCCTCAAGCCGATGGCCGGCCGCATCGTTCATTGCGGCGACGACGGCGCCGGACAGGCGGCGAAGATCTGCAACAACATGATTTTGGGCATTTCGATGATCGGCGTTGCCGAGGCCTTCGTGCTGGCGGAAAAGCTCGGTCTGTCGCACCAGGCGCTGTTCGACGTCGCCTCGACCTCGTCCGGCCAGTGCTGGTCGCTGACCACCTACTGCCCGGTGCCAGGCCCTGTGCCAACATCGCCCGCCAACAATGGCTATAAGCCCGGGTTTGCAGCGGCACTGATGCTGAAGGACCTGAGACTGTCGCAGGAGGCCGCACAGAGCGTCGGTGCGGTAACGCCGCTCGGCGCCGAGGCAGCCCAGCTCTATGCGCTGTTCAACGCACAAGGCAATGCCGGTGCGGATTTTTCCGGCATCATCAATTTCCTGCGCGGTGACCCTGCGTAAGCTCCACTTTCGCAGGTTTTCTATCTGCCCAAAGCGGAAAGTCGGCAAATTTAGGTTTGCTTAAGCTCTTGCTAACCCTGCAGTAACGATGTGGGTTTAAAACGGATTGCGAGGCGGACATCCGCCCGGCGCTCCGGATCAGGTCTCGCGTACCGGAGCCCGTAAGTTTCGCCGTAAGTTTCGCAAGTGTATTGTTGGCGAAGCGCCATGCGTATCTGGCAAAGCCGCGTTCCGATGGGGCGCGGTTTTTGCGTTTCGGACCCTTCAAGGACAGTGAGACGATCGCCCTGGCGCGACTCCAGATGATCGTCGGCCTCGTGGCGGCGGTCCTGACCTACGTTGACGACCGGCGCGTGAGCTGCGCTACTTGCGTGCGAGCAAGACGTGAGCCTCTTGGGGGAATATCAGCTCCCCTCCAGTTGAATAGATTGTCAGTGAAGAACTTACATCAGCCGTGATCGCTGCGATGATTGCGTCCCGATGTCCGGCCTCCATTCCGCTGACCAGCCCAGCCTGCGGAGTCGCTGCCAGCTGTAATCGCACGTATTGCTTTGACGAGGGGAACCGGATGTTCTGTGTCGTCGTGTGGATGGTCACCTGACGAAATCCCGCCCCGGCCACCAATCGGTAAAGCTCGTCGGCATCGGCGAGTGAATGCTCGGACCGTTTCGTTGCCGAAGCGCCCGGACCGAGGTGTCGATCCAAGGCATCCGCCAACGCCTTGGCCGCGGGAGTGTGCTCGATAGCGCTGAAAACGTTTAAGACCAGTCGGCCGTCAGGCACCAGAACCCGGAACATCTCACGTAGCGCACTCGATCGGTCCGGAAAAAACTGCAGTCCGAGCTGGCAAAGAACCAAATCAAAGGTGGAGTCAGGGAACGGCATTTCGAGCGCGCTTCCCTCGTGCCAGTCGATATGCGGTCCAGCACCTCTCGGGAGCGAGCGAGCAACGGCAAGCATGCCCGTGTTGATGTCGAGGCCGACGACCTGCCCATTTCCCATACGCTCGGCCGCCGAGCGTGCCACCACGCCGGTGCCGCAAGCTACGTCCAGAATCCGCTCACCAGATTGAGGCGCAGCACGATCCAAAAGGTCGGCAGCCCACTGGGATGTGATTGCCGGGACCAGGTAGCGCTCGTAGAGTTCCGCAGCGCTGCCTTCCAGCTGCCACTGCTCTTGCTGGGCCATAGCGTCCCTCCCGGACCAGCCGTTCGGGCAACGGGCCGATCGGCGCTTCAAGCAGCCATCTTAAAGCACGTGTCTGTCAACTAGCAACCGGACCGGGAGACATGGATACAGAGCAGATCGCTAGGACGATCCGCCCGCCACCCTAACGAGACCTTTACTGCTGCTCGTTTCCATCGACGAGACGAATGGCAACGTTCCACCCACAGCCGAATCCAAACCGAGGCACCATTCGCCTTTCGGATCACTTGTTGAAGTCGACAGGACACGAACTCTTGGCCGCCGACAGTGAGGCTGTGCAACCGCCATTCGAGATCGCGGTCGGGCGGTGCGCCCGTGTCCGCGATCCTTTCGGCAACATAGTTGTGATCTTGGACCAATCGAAAGGGATGTTGGTCACTGACGCGAAGGGGCACGTCATCGGTGTCAAGGCGGGCCAGTGATCACGCGTGGTCGTCGATTACCCCCAACAGCCTCGCCTGGCGAACTCTTCGCCATAAAGCGGCATTCAAACTCCGGGCGCCCGATTACCGGACGCCCCGCGATCGTTCACCGCTTGCGCAGATCTGCTTCCGCCAGATCGAGCGCCCTGGCGATGCGGTCGCAGGCGATGTCGATCGTCTCGCGCGTCCAGATCAGCGGCGGCGACAGGATCATCGTGTCGCCGGTGGCGCGCAGCATCATGCCCTGGGCAACTGCATGGTCGCGGACAAGCACGGCCGCGCTGCCGGCCGGCAGGAAGCGCTCCTTGGTTGCCTTGTCCTTGACGATCTCGATCGCTCCCATCAGCCCGAACGAGCGCACCTCGCCGACCAGATCGTGGCCGCCGAGACGTTCCTGCAAAGCCCTGGCGAAGTAAGGCCCGGTATCGTTCCTGACGCGCTCGACCAGACCTTCGCGCTCGATGATCTCGAGGTTCTTCAGCGCCACCGCGCAGGCCACCGGATGCCCGGCATAGGTGTAGCCGTGATAGAATTCGCCGCCCTTTTCGACCAGCGTTGCCGCGATGCGGTCGCCGACCAGCAGCGCCGACAGCGGCTGATAGCCAGAGGTCAGCGCCTTGGCCGTGGTGATGGTGTCGGGCTCGACATCGAAGGCCTGTGCGGCGAACCACTCGCCGGTGCGGCCATAGCCGGTGATGACCTCGTCCAGCATCAGCAGGACATCGTATTTGCGGCAAATGCGCTGCACTTCCGGCCAATAGCTCATCGGCGGGATCTTCACCCCGCCTGCCCCCATCACCGGCTCGCCGATGAAGGCGGCCACCTTATCGGCGCCGGCTTCGAGGATCGCGTCCTCGACGGCCTTTGCCGCGCGCAGGCCGAAATCATGGTCGCTTTCGCCGGGCAGTGCGAGCTCGTACGCATAGGGCATCATTACATGGACGATGTTGGGCACGGCGCCGCCGAGCTGCTTGTGCATCAAATCCATGCCGCCGAGCGAGGCGCCGGCGATGGTCGAGCCGTGGTAGCCCATCTTGCGTGAGATGATGCGGTTCTTCTCGGGCCTGCCTTCCAGCACCCAATAGTGACGGACCAAGCGCAGCGCCGTGTCGTTGGCCTCCGAACCGGACGAGCCGTAGAACACCTGGTTGATATGCTTCGGCGCGATCTCCGCCAGTTTCTTGGCAAGCAGAACCGGCGTCGGCGTCGAGCATTTGAAGAAGGAGTTGTAGTAGGGCAATTCCTTCATCTGGGCGTAGGCGGCGTCGGCCAACTCGTCGCGGCCATAGCCGACATTGACGCACCACAGCCCGGCCATGCCGTCGAGGATTTCCGTCCCTTCGGAATCGTAGATGAACGGCCCGTTGGCGTGGGTGATGATGCGCGAGCCGGTCTCGCGCATCTCCTTGTGGTCGGTGAACGGATGAAGGTGATGCGCGGCATCGATCTGCTGAAGCTGCTTCAGCGAATAATTCTGGTAGGTCATGTCTGATCTTTCCTCTTGAACCAATCCGGCAGCTTTTGCGCCGGGGCGGATTCGTCAGAGGACAGCGGGCGGCGAATAGCCGATGCGGGCGCAGAGCCGCAATAGCTCGGCGCGAAGCGTGCGTGACGACGGCGTCACCGCCACCCCAAATGCGCAACCCGATTTCGCCAGCCGAGCCATGCATGTACCTTAGGCTGCCTCCAGCCCTCAGTTCAAGCCGTGCCGGTCAAGCGACGCCGGTCAATTGGTGCCAGTCAGGGCCCGTTGCAGGAAGACGTACTTCATCGCCGCCTGTGCGGCCTGCGGCCGCCGATCGCCGCGTCCACCATGGCCGCCCTCGGTCTCCTCGAAGAACAGCGTCTTGCCGTGGCCGGCCGCCTGCAGCCGTGCCGCCATCTTGCGGGCATGCCCGGGATGGACGCGATCGTCGGCGGTCGAGGTCGTCAGCAACACCGGCGGATAGGCTGCATCCGTGTCTACATGCTGGTAGGGCGAATAGGCGGCGAGCCAGGCTGCCTCTTCCGGTTTCGCCGGATCGCCATACTCGGCCATCCACGACGCGCCGGGCGGCAGCTCGGTGTAACGCAGCATATCGAGCAGCGGCACGTCGATGATCACCGCGCCGAATAATTCCGGGCGCTGCGTCAGCGAGACGCCGGTCAGCAAGCCACCATTCGATCCGCCCTGGATGCCCAGCGTGGCCGGTGTGGCGATGCCGCGTTTGACCAGATCTTGCGCGACCGCGGCGAAATCGTCGAAGGCATTCTGGCGATTGGCCTTGAGCGCGGCCTGGTGCCAGTTCGGGCCGAACTCGCCACCACCGCGGATATTGGCCTGCACAAAGGCATTGCCCTTCTCCAGCCACAGCCTGCCGCGCACGCCGGCATAGCCGGGCAGCAGCGGCACTTCGAAGCCGCCATAGCCGTAAAGCAATGTCGGCACGGGTCCATCCAAGTCGCGCCGCCTGACGACGAAGTACGGGATCATCGTGCCGTCCTTCGAGCGTGCCTCGAACTGTTCGGAGACCAGGGACGACGCGTCGAAGCGCGCCGGCTGCGATTTCACCGGTGCCAGCGTCGCGGCATTGTCGTCCGACCAGATGATCGAGCTCGGCGTCAGGAAATCGGTGAAGGAAAAGGAGACGCTGGAGCCGAAATGCTCGGCATGGCTGATACCGACATTGCCGTTTTCGGGCAACGCCACGGGCTTGAACTCCCAGCCGCTGTCGCTGCGTTCGCCGGCGATGACCTTGCCGCGCACATTGTCCATCAAATTGATGAACAGCCGGTCCTGCGTGCGGGCAATGCCGGCAATCGAGACACGGTGCGCCGGCTCGAGCACGGTATCGATGGATCCGAATAGCCCGGTTTCGATCCAGCGCTCGAAATCGAGTGAATAGAGCCCGTCGGGCTTGCACAGCGTGCCGTCCGGCGCCGTCCATGGGGAACGCACGCCGAAGACAAGCTGGCCCTTGAACAGCGCTGTATCGGTGACGTCGTCCGGCAACGGGATGCGCCTGTTTTCGCCGGAAGGCAGCCGCAGGAAACTGTGCGAGGCGAAGAAGTCGAGGGTCCGGGCGAGGAAGACATGACGCTTATCGCCGTCGAATTCGACGGACCCGCCGGCGGCAAGATCCTGCTTCAGCGCCTGGAAGATCGGCATCGCCGCTTCCAGTGGCGTGCCGCGCCGCCAAAGCTTGACCACGCGCGGATAACCGGACTGGGTCTTGTCGTCCTCCTCGAAGGCGGCGGCAACGATAACTGTGTCCTCGTCCAGCCAGCTAAAGCTCGATTTCGAGGCAGGAGCCCGAAAACCGCCATCGACGAAGGACCTGCTTTCGATATCGAATTCGCGCATCTCGCTGGCATCGCCGCCATCCGGCGACAGGCTGAGCAGGCAGCGGCTGAAGTCGGGATAGAGCCGGCTCGCGCCGCTGAACACCCATTTCACCCCCTCTTCCGCCGCCAGGCTGTCGAAGTCGATGATCGTCTGCCATTCCGGCTTGTCGGTCTTGTAGGATGCGACCGTGGTGCGCCGCCAGAGGCCGAGTACGTTCGTCCGGTCCTGCCAGAAATTATAGACATAGCCGTTGATAGCGGCACCGACGGCGATGTTATCCTCGGCAGTCATCAGGTCGAGCGCGGTCTCGAACGAGGTCTGATAGGACGGATCACGCTGCAGCTCCCCGACCGTGATCGCATTTTGGCGATGCACCCAGTCGAGCGCCTGCTTGCCTCGTCTGTCCTCCAACCAGAGAAACGGATCTTCGGCCGCCGAATCCGGCTGGCCCTTGGTATTCGATTTGGTCATGAGGTCTCCGGTTGAGTCGGACGTCGGTACCGCCCAGATCGACATGGGGCCGCTTATATTCAAGTCATCGCGTCAGGAACGGCAACCTTCTGGCATTCACACCATCCGCCTTCGAATAGCGGTTACAACCGCCAGCGCCAGGCAAATGGCACCGAGCGTCATCGGCAGACCGCCTGCCCCAAGGACATCCATGGCGCTGCCCGCCAGCGGCGGCACGGCGATCCCGCCGACGCCCCACATCAGCGAGAAGGCGGCGTTGCCGGCGACCAGTGCCGAGCCGGTGAACCGCTCGCCGAGCTCGATGATCGACATTGTGTAAATCCCGTAGGAAACCGCGCCCCAGATGAAGACGCATGGCCAGATCAGCGGCGTCTCGATGAGAACCGGCAACAGCACGCATCCGAGCACCGTCACCGAAACACAGATGAACCGCACCAGCCGCGCCGTCAGCCGTTCCGCCAACAAGCCGAGCGGCACCTGCATAGCGATATTGCCGGCGATCATCACTGACAGCAGCGCCGACATGCGCGCTTCGGCGATGCCGTAATGTGTTCCATAGACCGGCAGTAAGGCGAGCACCGCCTGTTCAAAACCGGCGGCCACGACGACCGCCGATAACAACAGCCAAGCCTGCGGCACGAATCCCAGGACCGAAACCCGGTGCCCGCTCTCGTCGACCTTCGGCAGCCGTGCCAGCACAGAGGCTAGGCAGGCGCCGCAAAACAGGAAAGCGCCGATGCCGACCAGAAACGGCGGCCATCCCACGGTGCCGACCGCAAGCAGGCAAAGCGGCCCCGCCGCAAAGCCCGCCGAAATGATCGTCGAATAGATGCCCATGACGCGGCCGCGGCGTTCCGGCGGCGCCAGTGCGATCACCCAGACTTCGCTCAGCACGTAGAGCGGGTTGGTGACGGCGCCGATCAAAAAGCGCAGCGGAAACCACAGATAGACATTTTGCGTCCAGCCGATCAGCGCCAGCACCAGCGCGGAAAGTGCCGCGCAAATAAGCGCGGTGCGCCCTGCCCCGAAACGGCGCGCCAACGCCGGAACGAGCGGCGAAGAGACGATGAAGCCGATCGGCGTCATTGCCGCCGACAGTCCGATCATGGCCGGCGAGACGCCCTGGCGCTGCAGGATGAAGCTCAACAGCGGATAGCTCAGCCCTTGCGCGATGGCGAACACCGAGACGGTGGCGATCACGCCGGTGATCGCCGCCCATTGCACTGTCTCGCCGCTGCTTTGTTCCGCCCGCGCCATGATCCACACCAAATATCGGGCTGCAGCATTAGCGTTTCGGTTCCGTCACAGTAAGCACCGGCAACGAAAACCGCTTGCGCCAGCCGGAACGCGATCAAGAGGCTGACGATCCCGCCGGCTGCCCCCAGGGCATGTCGCTTCCCTCGTCCTAGTGGTCGCCGCCTCCGCAATGGCCGGCCAGCCGGCAGTCCATTATGCCGCCGCATTGCCGCAGCGTACGAGGACTATCATGACCGCCGCCCTTCAGCCCGCCGAACCGGCATTGGCAAACGATCGCGCCCGTCGCGGCGGCCGCGCGGGGAAGCGTGCCGGCGGATCGGCGGCGTTCGAGCAGCCGCCGTTTCGGCAGTTGAAGAACCCGCTGGCGCCGACCCGGCTGGTTTCCGACGACGAGCTGGAATCCATCCACCTCGCCTCTCTGCGCGTGCTGAGGGAAATCGGCGTCGACGTGCTGCATGACGAAGCCCGGCGCATCATGAAGGCGCATGGCGCCGATGTCCGCGAAGGCAGCGAGCGGGTGCGCTTCGACAGTGACATGATCCTGGAACTGGTTGCGCACTGCCCGCCGGAATTCACCATCCACGCCCGCAACCCGGCGCACAACGTGCGCTTCGGCGGCGATAATCTGATCATCTCGATGATGGCATCGGCGCCCAATTGCTCCGACGTCGACCGCGGCCGCCGGCCGGGCAACCAGCAGGACTACCGCAACTTCCTCAAGCTTGCGCAGATGCACAACATATTGAACTGCACGGGCGGTTATCCGGTCGAGCCGATCGACATCCATCCGTCCGTCCGCCACCTCGAATGCATCCGTGACCTCGCCACGCTGACCGACAAGATGTTCCACATCTATTCGCTCGGCAAGGAACGCAATGTCGACGGCATAGAGATCACCAGGATCGCACGCGGCATCAGTCATGAGCAGCTGCTCGCAGAGCCGTCGGTGTTCACCATCATCAACACCAATTCGCCTCTCAAGCTCGACGTGCCGATGATGGAAGGCATTATCCAGATGTCGAGCAAGGGCCAGGTGGTCATCGTGACGCCGTTCACCCTGTCCGGCGCCATGGCGCCGGTGACGATTGCCGGCGCGCTGGTGCAACAGAATGCCGAGGCGCTGTCCGGCATCGCCTTCGCGCAGATGGTGCGCAAGGGCGCGCCTGTCGGCTACGGCGGCTTCACCTCGAATGTCGACATGAAGTCCGGCGCGCCGGCCTTCGGCACGCCGGAATATATGAAGGCGCAGCTGGTCGGCGGACAGCTCGCCCGCCGCTACAACATCCCCTACCGCACCTCCAACACCTGCGCCGCCAACACGGTCGACGCGCAGGCCGCCTATGAAAGCGTGTTCTCGCTGTGGGGCGCCATCCAGGGCGGCGGCAATCTGATGATGCATGCCGCCGGCTGGCTCGAAGGCGGCCTGCGCTGCTCCTATGAAAAGACCATCCTCGATATAGACCTGTTGCAGATGGTCGCCGAGTTCCTGACGCCGCTCGATCTTTCCGACGAAGCGCTCGGTTTCGACGCCATCCAGTCGGTCGGCCCCGGCGGCCATTTCTTCGGCACCCAGCACACGCAGGACCGCTACAAGACCGCCTTTTACGCGCCAATCATTTCCGACTGGCGCAATTTCGAGAGTTGGGCGGAGGCCGGGTCGCCGACGGCACTCGAAAAGGCCAATCGCGTCTGGAAGGAACGGCTGGCGTCCTATGAAGAGCCTTACATGGATCCGGCGATCCGCGAGGAGCTCAACGCTTTCGTCGACAAGCGCCGGGCCGAAGGCGGCGCGCCGACCGATTTTTGATCATCTGATGAGTAGTCGACCCCCACTCCGTCTTGATGGCAGGCTGGCCGAAAACATCGCCGTTTCCGATCTCCGCTTTGTTTTCGCGCCCCGCTCACTCGATTCAATCTCTTCAAAAACGGAACTATCTTCATGAAATCTCACGCAAAAGCGGTTGTTATCGGCGGCGGGGTCGTTGGCTGCTCGGTGCTCTATCATCTGGCCAAGGCTGGCTGGACCGACATCATGCTGATCGAGCGTTCGGAGCTCACTTCCGGCTCGTCCTGGCATGCGGCGGGCGGCTTCCATACGCTGAACGGCGATCCCAACGTCGCCAAGCTGCAGGCCTATACGGTGCAGCTTTACAAGGAGATCGAGGAGATTTCCGGCCAATCCTGCTCGCTGCACCTGACCGGCGGCGTGATGATGGCCGACACACCCGAGCGCATGGACTTCTTGCGGCTCGCCCACGCCAAGGGCCGCTATCTCGGCATGGACACCGAACTGATCACGCCGTCCGAAGCCAAGGCAATGTTCCCGCTGATGGACGAGACGAATTTCGTCGGCGCCATGTGGGATCCAGTCGAGGGCCATCTCGACCCTTCCGGCACCACCCATGCCTATGCCAAGGCCGCCAGGAAGCTGGGCGCCGAGATCGTACTGCGCAACCGCGTCGTGGAACTGACGCAGGAGGTCGACGGCACGTGGAACGTCGTCACTGAGCAAGGCACAGTCAAAGCCGAGCATGTGGTCAACTGCGGCGGCCTGTGGGCGCGCGAGATCGGCCGCATGGTCGGGGTCGAACTGCCGGTGCTGGCCATGGAGCACATGTATCTCCTGACCGAGCCGATGCCGGAGGTCGAGGAATTCAACAAGTCGACCGGCCGCGAGATGATCGGCGTGCTCGATTTCAAGGGCGAGATCTATACCCGCCAGGAGCGCAACGGCATCCTGCTCGGCACCTATGAAAAGGCCTGCAAGCCGTGGTCGCCGGTCAACACGCCGTGGGATTTCGGCCACGAACTGCTGCAGCCAGACATCGACCGCATCGCGCCGTCGCTGGAGATCGGCTTCAAGCATTTTCCCGGCATCGAGAAGGCCGGCATCAAGCAGATCATCAACGGCCCCTTCACCTTCGCGCTGGACGGCAACCCGCTGGTCGGCCCGGTGCAGGGCCTGACCAATTTCTGGTGCGCCTGCGCCGTCATGGCCGGCTTCAGCCAAGGCGGCGGCGTCGGCCTGGCGCTGTCGAACTGGATGGTCCATGGCGACCCCGGCTTCGATGTCTGGGGCATGGACGTTGCACGCTTCGGCGAATGGGCAACGCTGCGCTATACCAACGCAAAGGTGCGTGAAAATTATTCGCGCCGTTTCTCCATCCGCTTTCCCAATGAGGAATTACCGGCGGCAAGACCAGCGCAGACGACCCCGCTTTACGACACCATGCTCGCCAACAACGCCGTCATGGGCGACAGCTGGGGTCTCGAAACCCCCCTCTGGTTCGCGCCGAAAGGCTCGGAGCCGAAGGACATCGTGTCCTTCCACCGCTCCAATGATTTCGGCCCGATCGGCGAGGAGGTGCGCGCCACCCGCGAGAGGGTAGGCGTCACCGAGATCGCCAACTTCGCCAAATACGAAGTCTCCGGACCAGGGGCCGAAGACTTCCTCAACCGGCTGATGACCAATCGCATGCCGAAATCCGGCCGCATCGTGCTGACGCCGATGCTGAACGAGTTCGGCAGGCTGATCGGGGACTTCACCATCGCCAAGGCGGGCCCAAGGGGTGGGGAAGATCGCTTCATGATCTGGGGTTCTTCGGCAGCGCAAAAATACCACATGCGCTGGTTCGAGAAGCATCTGCCGAAGGACGGGAGCGTGCGCATCCACCGCTTCGACCAGACGCTGGTCGGCCTCTCCATCGCCGGGCCGAAATCGCGCGACCTGCTGCAGAAACTGGTCGATGTCGACATCTCGACCAAGGCCTTCCGCTTCATGGATTTCCGCGAGATGGCGGTCGGCGGCGCGCCCTGCATGGTCAACCGCATCACCTACACCGGCGACCTCGGCTATGAGATCTGGATGGCGCCTGCCTACCAGCGCCTGGTTTACAATGCGATCAAGGAGGCTGGCGAAGAGTTTGGCCTTGTCGATTTCGGCATGCGGGCTTTGCTCTCGATGCGCCTTGAGAAGAACTTCCCGACCTGGTTCCGCGAGTTACGTCCGATCTACGGACCGTTCGAAGGCTCGATGGACCGCTTCATCAAGCTCGAGAAGAACGACTTCATCGGCCGGGAAGCAGCGGCCAAGGAACAGGCAGAAGGGCCGAAACTGCGCCGTGTCTCCTTCATCGTCGATGCCGCGGATGCCGACGTCATGGGCGATGAGCCGATCTGGGCCAAGGTCGGCGGCAAGGATTACGGCACCGTGGAAAAGCCGCATGGCTATGGCGCGCCGCGCTTCGATGCGGGTGGTAACGAAGTGCGCGGCTCGAATGCCGCCGAAGGCGCGTCTGCCGTGCGCGGCATTGTCGACGGCGACTGGCGCGTGGTCGGCTGGGTCACCTCCGGCGGCTATGCGCATTATGTCGAGAAGTCGATGGCGCAAGGCTATGTACCGGCAGCGCTTGCCGAGAACGAGAGCGCCGGGCTGTTCGAAGTCGAAATTCTTGGACACCGGCGGCTGGCACGCATCAATGTCGAGCCGCCCTTCGACCCGAGCGGCGAAAAGATGAGGACGTAGGCGCAGCCAGCCGGTCGCATTGTGCGGAGCATACTCTTCATGCTAGCGCAGCCGGCAACACTCTGCTGGCAAGGGCGATGAGATTTCATTGAAGTACAATCTGAGATGGGCCGAGTGGCTGGCCGAGGGACGGATCGGCCCGTTCCCGGCGGCGATCGTCATGGTCACGGCTTACTTTGCCTTACAGACCGTCATACTATCCCTGTTGAGCTCTTGGGCGGGAACCGGCGTCGGCATCGATGATGCGGAGCAACTGATCTATGTTCCATATCTCTGGGCCGGATATGGCGGCTCACAACCACCCCTGTACACCTGGATCAACTGGCTGGCCGCGCATGTTTTCGGCACCAGTATCTTCACGCTGAAGCTCGTCAAATACTCCGTGCTGTTCCTTGCCGCCTGCAGCGTGTTCGCCGCCATGCGGCGGTTCGGCTACACCAAAGCGACAGCGGCGGCGGCCATGTTCGGCCTGTTTACGATCCCGCAGATCGTCTGGGAATCGCAGCGCGCCTTGTCGCATTCCGTCGCCGTCGTCGGCTTCTGCTCGCTGCTCCTGCTCGCCATGGCCTATCTTCTCGAGCGGCGAAGCATGATCGCCTATGCGGCGTTTGGCCTGGCCACCGCGGCGGCAATTCTTGCCAAGTATAATGATGTCTTCCTCGTGGTTGCCCTTGTTGCGGCCGTGCTGTCGCTGCGCGAATGGCGCAGCGCAATCCTTGATCCGAAGTTCGCCATCAGCATAGCGGTCGCGATATTAGTGCTGGCGCCAACCACCTATTGGAGCCTCATGCATCCCGCCGATTTATTGTCGAGAGGCGAGAAGTTCGGAATAGACTCGCAACAAGAGCGCATGGCGGCGGCCTTTATCGGCGCCGGCAAGTTTGTCATGGGGACCTTCAATTTCGCGGTCTTGCCGGTGCTCGTCTCCGCCCTGGCTTTCTGGCTGGCGAAGTTCCGTTTCTCCGAGCGGCACCCGAAACGTCCGGCCAGGGAAATTCTGTTGTGGCGTAGCTTGGCGCTCGGCTTGGCCATGCTGGCGATACTTGTGCTGGCCACCGGCGTGACGGTGGTCAAGGACCGCTGGCTGCTGCCGGTCCTGTTCATCTTGCCGCTGGCCATCGTCGCCACTATGGAACGGCTGGCGCCGCGCGGCAGGAATGCGCAGCTCCTGGTGATCTCGGCTGGAGCGATCATCGCCGTGCTGCTCGCCCCCGCCACCTGGTACGTCCAGATAAACGGGACCAGTGGACTGTCGCGCATGATCCGCGTGGATTACCCCGCCCTCTATCGCCAATTGACTGCGGACGGACCGGTCAAAACCGCAATATCTGATGGTGCATGGGTCGGAAATCTGCGGTTGGTCGACCAAAAACTGGTCGCACTTAACCAGGAAGTGCCTAATTTCGAAACGCTGATGCAGGAGCCGGCCGTACTCGTCTGGCTTGACCGCGACGATCCGCGGCCGGTCATTTTGGAGCAGCTCAAAGCGGCCGGCTATGAGCCGGACGGCCAGCCACGGCAAATGATGGTTCCGCTGTTGCGTGGCACCGACAAGTCCGCCCGGCCCGGCGCATTCGTCCGACTGAAGAGAATGGAAGGAGCCATGGCGCCCAAGAAAGGCGCTGGCGAAGGAGTCGAGGGTGGACAGGAACCCGACTGACCGGCCCCGTCATCATCGCAAGATCATGCCGTTCGAGCCGGACAGCTCGATCGATGCGCTGCGCAAAAAATCGCGCCTGAAGGCCGCTGAACTCAACCAGCATCTGCTGGGCTATGGGGCGCTTGCGGAAGCCGAGTGGCAGGCGGCGGGTATTGCCGCTCCTGACCTGCCCGCCATGCGCCGATACCGGCTCGAGCGCATCCGCGCCGAGCTGAAGCGCCGCGACTATGCGGGAGCCCTGCTCTACGATCCGGTCAACATCCGCTACGCGACCGATGCGACCAACATGCAGCTCTGGGTCGCGCACAATCCGACCAGGCATTGTTTCGTCGCCACCGATGGGCCGGTGGTGCTGTTCGACTATTTCTCCTGCGAGCACCTTTCCGATCATTCCGGCGTCGTCGACGAGGTGCGGCCGGCGGTGTCGTGGGCTTACCTCTACAGCGGTGAGCTGACCGGTCAAAAAGTCCGCCGCTGGGCAGCCGGCATCGCCGAGCTGGTATTGGAACGTGGCGGCGGCAATCGCCGTATCGCCGTCGACCATATCAATCCCGAGGGCATCGAAGAGCTCGCCCGTCTCGGCATTTCGACGGGCAATGGCGAGGCGGTGATGGAAAATGCGCGGCTGATCAAATCGCCCGACGAGATCCTTGCCATGCGCCGGGCGATCGTCGCTTGCGAGGCAGCGATGGGTGAGATGGAGCAGGCGCTGAGGCCGGGGATTTCCGAGAACGAATTGTGGGCCGAACTCCACCGCGGAAACATCGCGCGCGGCGGCGAATGGATCGAAACCCGGCTCTTGTCGTCGGGTCCGCGCACCAATCCATGGTTCCAGGAGTGTTCGTCGCGGACGATCGAGGCCGGCGATCTCGTCGCCTTCGACACCGACCTGATCGGTCCTTACGGCTTCTGCGCCGACCTTTCGCGCACCTGGCTTTGCGGTGACGCGCCGCCGTCGCAGGAGCAGCGCGGCCTGTTCCGGATCGCAGCCGACCAGATCGCCCACAACACGGAGCTGATGCGGCCGGGCATATCGTTCCGCGACCTCGTCGAGGGCTCGTCAGTGCCACCGGGAGACTGCTTCCCGGCCCGTTACGGGGTGCTCTATCACGGCGTCGGCCTTGCCGACGAATACCCGACTTTGCCGCATGCTAGCGACTGGACCGACGACACACCGGACGGCGTTCTCGAACCGGGCATGGTGCTGTGCGTCGAGAGCTATATCGGCCGGCTTGGCGGCTACGAAGGCGTCAAGATCGAAGAACAGATCCTGATCACTGAAACCGGCAACGAGAAGCTTTCGACCTACCCGCTCGACAATCGGCTGCTTGGCGGCTGAGCGAAGCTAATGCATGTCGCGCAAAAGTGTGCAGCGGTTTTGCGATAACGACATGCATAAAACAAGAATCTAAAGCGCGTCGCATGAGGCCGACCGAACGCGACGCGCTTTACGTGAGCGCCGCGATCGCCTCGCGCATCGCAGCGACGATCGTTTCCGGCGTCGTCTTGGCCGTGATGAACGGCAAGCCTTTGCGCCGCCTTGTCCAGCCGACGACCGTCACCTTCTGCGCCGCAGGCTCGAAACGCTGCGCCAGCGCCCAGCTCTCGCAGTCGATCGCCGCGACGTCGGCCCTGCCCTCGGCAACAGCAACGATCGAAGCACGGTGCCCACAGCTTTCGCTCAACGCGGAAAAGATGTCCAAACTCTCGCCCAATGCTTGCAGGTCGCGGGCTGGCGCGATGATGCCTGACATGGAATCGAGGCTGTTGAAGGTGAAGCGCTTGCTGCGAAGCTGATCGAGCGGAATGACGGCACCGCCGTCGGCCGGCGACCTTGCCTGCGGTGCCTCGCCCGCCCTCATGACGATGGCGCTCGAATAGAGTTCGCCCTGTCCACCCTCGAAGGCGTCGTAACGCGGCTGGCCGACGAGGTGGACACGCTGCGACAGGCCGAGTTCCATCGGTCCCCAACAGGTTTGCGCCAAGAGCAGCGCCGGATGCAGCCAGAGCTGGTGAAAATCCAGCTCGTCCGGCGGCAATGTCGCCGGATCGGGCGCGATGGGTTTTCCCTGATCATCGCGAATACCGCCAGGCACGGGGGGCAAATCGCCGGTGCGGCGGATGATCGTCTCCGGCGCATCGATGCCTTTTTGTCTGAAAGCATCGCGCAGCCGCGCCCATTGCGCGTCGACATCGTCCCGCGCTTCCGGCCAGTCGTACATCGGCAAAGCCGCAATGAATTCGCTCATGCCGGGATTTGACCGTTATGCGGGGAAATTGACAAGGTCAGGAAAGCGTCGTCCGCGCGGCACCGCCTGCAACAACGCAAGAATCATTCCTTCGGCGGCTCGGCGGGTACCGGTGCGCTGCCAAGCCCATTGAGGCTGCGTGCCCTGACGCGCGGCTTGAACGCACGTCCCGGTTCCGGCATGCGCCGCAGCACGGGATGGACGATCGGCTCCTTCGCCTTGAAGGCATAGGCCTTGAGCAGCGCGAAGTAGTTCGGATAGGCATAGCCATTGTTCATCCGCAGCCACTCGTCGCGGCGGTCGCGAAACAGCTTCGGCAGCCTGTACCAAGCCACCGTCGGGCTCTTGTGATGGACGAAATGCAAATTGTTGTTGAGGAACAGGAAGGACAGCGGCGAGCGCTCGACGATGATCGTGCGGCCTTCCGGATGTTCCGACCATTGGTGCTCGGCGTAGGTGCGGATCGAAATCAGCGACTGCCCAAGCCACACCGGCACCAGTATGTAGAGCCATAACGGCATGCCGAAGCCGAACTGCACGACAGGCAACACTACGGCGAGGCCGATCGCGTGCAGCAGCCATGCCTTGCGGATGGAATTGTCGCCCGCGGCAACCTGCCTGGCGTCGTCAATGAAAAAGCCGATGCAGGAAAGCCACGGACCGAGCACCAAACGCCCGAGCATCGTGTTGTTGACCTTGAGCAAGAATTTCATCGCCGACGGCAGCTCCTCGTGCTGCCAGAGCGCCTTGTAATAGCTTTCGGGATCGTCGAGCGGATCGGTCAGGCGCTCGTCTGCATGGTGGCGCAGGTGAATGGTCTTGAACCGGCGAAACGGCCAGACAAGGCCAATCGGCAGGAAAACAAGGGCTTCATTGAGCCGCGCGTTCCGGGTTGGGTGGCCGTGCAGGACCTCGTGCATCAGCGAGGATTGCAGCGCCGCAATCAGGGTCAGAAAGGCGAGTGCCAGCAGCGGGTAGGATGGCCAGAGCAGAAAGCCGGTAGCGAGCCAGCCGCCGTAGCAGAGAAGTGCGAGAAATACTGTCGGCCATTCGATGGCCGCTGCGCCGTGTCGCCTGTTGCCCATGCTCGTCATGCTATCGACCACTGCCTCCCAGTCGCCGGAACCCGTTTGATTCCTGACAGCATTGTGTCAGGAGCGTTGCATCGCTGCAACGCGATAAAGCGCACAAACTGTTGCGATTGCGCATTTTCAGCTGCAGATGTTATCTATTGTAAACAAGCTCGTAGATTCATTTGCGCTCGAAACGCCATGTAGACCGCTTCGGCGCAAAATTTTGCTCACGTCAGGGAGAGTAGAGATTTGGACAAGCGCGACCTGTCGACGATCTTTCGCGAGCGCCTGAAAATGCTCTTGACAAGGTCCGATTTGAACCAGTCGGCCTTCGCCGCCGCCGTTGGCATCGACCGTTCGGCGCTGTCGCAGCTGCTCTCCGGCGCCTCGACCCGCCTTCCCCGCGCCGAGACGCTGCTCAACATCGCCGCCGAATTCAAAGTCTCGCTCGACTGGCTGCTCGGCCTCAGCCAGGACGAGGGCGTCACCGGTGAAATCCGCGAGAGCCTTGAGATCGAGGAGGCGCCGGACGGCTTCGACCGCACGCTGCTGGCTCGCTGGCATGCCGAGGCGGCGGGAACGAAAATCCGCTACGTGCCGGCCGGCATTCCCGATCTTCTGCGCACCGAGGCGCTTGTCGACTACGAAGCCGTCATCGCCAACAAGAGCCGCGAAGCACAGGCCGGCGAAACGCAGTACCGCATCGACTACAACCGACGGCCCGAAACCGACATGGAAGTCTGTATGCCGCGCCACACGCTGGAGATCTTCGCGCGCGGGCTGGGCGTGTGGGACCGCTTTCCGGAGGCCGACCGCCACCAGCAACTCCTGCACATGGCGACACTGCTCGACGACCTCTATCCCACCTTCCGCCTGTTTCTCTATGACGGGCGGATGCGCTATTCGATCCCCTACACCATCTTTGGGCCTTATCGCGCCGCCATTTACGTCGGCGACATGTATCTGGTGCTGAACGCCACGCAGCCGATCCGCACCCTGACCAGCCATTTCGACAATTTGATACGCGCCGCGGACGTCAACGCGCATGAAGCGGCCAGCTTCACACGAAAGCTGGCGGAGATGCGATTTTGACCGGTTGCTCTCCGCGCCGACATTGACGGCACATAAAGAATTCTTTATATCCTTATCTCAGTTATTCTTCCGGGAAGGCGTATTTCACATGACCAGTCCGATCGACGCTCTGCTTGCCGAAAAGGGCGTCCTGCTCGCCGATGGCGCCACCGGCACCAATCTGTTCGCCATGGGTCTTGAGGCCGGCGAGGCACCCGAGCTCTTGAACGAGACCGCGCCCGACACAATCACCAGCCTGCACCAGAACTTTGTCGATGCCGGCGCCGACATTATCCTGACCAACTCTTTTGGCGGCACCCGCCATCGGCTCAAGCTGCACCATGCGCAGGACCGGGTCTATGCGCTGAACAAGCGCGCCGCAGAGATCGCAAGCGCCGTTGCAAAGAAGGCTGGCCGCAAGGTGATCGTGGCCGGCTCCGTCGGCCCGACCGGCGAGCTGCTGGTGCCGCTCGGCGCCATGACCTATGACGAGGCGGTCGAGGCCTTTGCCGAGCAGATCGAGGGCCTGAAGGCCGGCGGCGCCGAAGTCGCCTGGATCGAAACCATGTCGGCGCCTGACGAAATCCGCGCCGCCGCCGAAGCCGCCATCCGCGTCGGCCTGCCCTATACCTATACCGGCTCCTTCGATACCGCCGGCCGCACCATGATGGGGCTGCTGCCGAAGGACATCCACGGCGTCGTCGATGGCCTGTCGCAGACACCGCTCGGTGTCGGCGCCAATTGCGGTGTCGGCGCCTCCGACATTCTCGCCTCGCTGCTCGACATGACCGAGGCGAAGCCGGAAGCAACGGTGATCGTCAAGGGCAATTGCGGCATTCCCGAATTTCGCGGTGCCGAGATCTACTATTCCGGCACACCCGAGCTGATGGCTGACTATGTGCGCCTCGCCGTCGATGGCGGCGCCAAAATCGTCGGTGGCTGCTGCGGCACCTCGTTCCAGCACCTTGCCGCCATGCGCAAGGCGCTCGATGCGCACACCAAGTCGGATCGCCCGACCGTCGAGCAGATCGTCGAACGCATCGGCCCGATGCGTAATAAGCAGGCGACGGTCAACGTCGCCGAGACCAGCGAAGCCCGCCGCGAACGGCGCCGCGGACGTGCCTGACGCTTTCGGCTGCGACGCGGTCCGCGAAGCGGTGCAGCCACGAAAAAAAGGCCGGCAAGGTTTCCCTCGCCGGCCTGCCTCACCCGCCCGTAGGCCGGCTCCCCCTATCAGAACGATCCCATCTGAAAGAAACCGGCCGTCATTGCCACTACCGGTTACCGCCGAGCGCCGAGGCAAGGCGCACAAGCGAGAGGAACTCGGACCGGTATCCAAACGGGTCGGCTCCTCTGGCGGCGGTGGCAATCTCCATGATCTTGTCGTAGCCGAACTTCGCGGTCGCATCCTCGTCGCGCAGCTTCTGGCCGAAGGCAGCAACGGCAACGGAGAAACGCTGGTCGGTGCTGGCCTGGTCGAACGACGCCACTTCGTTGGCTGACGTCACCGGCGTGGTGATCAGCTTCGAAGTGTCCTCATTCGGCAGCTTGTAGCGGATCTTGACGAAGGCATATTCGTCAGCATTGGCGACGCCGCCATTGTTCACCGAGGCCTGGCCATAGCGCAGCTGATCAATCTGTTCGCCGCCGCTGCCCTTAGGCGTGATCTCGTAGATCGCGGTGACCGAATGGCCTGAGCCGATCTCGCCGGCGTCGACGCGGTCGTTGTTGAAATCCTCGCGGTTTAACGCACGGGTCTCGTAGCCGATCAGCCGGTACTCCGAGACCTTGTTCGGGTTGAACTCGACCTGGATCTTCACGTCCTTGGCGATGGTGAACAGTGTCGAGGAGGCATCCTCGACCAGCACCTTCTCGGCCTCCGCCAACGTATCAATATAGGCAGCGGTGCCATTGCCGTTCTGTACGATGGTCTGCATCATCTGGTCGTTCAGATTGCCGCGGCCGAAGCCGAACACCGACAGGAACACGCCTGTCTTGCGCTCCTTTTCGATCAGCCGCTTCAGATCGTCATCGTCGGTCTGGCCGACATTGAAATCACCATCGGTGGCGAGCATCACCCGATTGATGCCGTCCTTGACGAAGGATTTCTGCGCCAGCCTGTAGGCTTCCTTGATGCCGGCCTCGCCTGCCGTCGAGCCGCCGGATGTCAGATTGTCGATGGCAGCGAGGATCTTGTCCTTTTCCGAAGCCTTGGTGGGCTCCAGCACGGTACCGGCATCGCCCGCATAGGTGACGATCGAGACGGTGTCGTCAGGTCTCAGCTTGTTGACCAGCAGCCGGAAGGCCGACTGCAGGAGCGGCAGCTTGTCTTGCTCGTTCATCGAGCCCGACACATCGATCAGGAAGACCAGATTGGCCTTGGGCTGCTCGGCCGGCTTCACGTCGAAACCCTTGATGGCGACATGCATCAGCTTGGTATGCTCGTTCCACGGCGTCGGCATGACGCTGACGGTCGAGTTGAACGGCGTCGAGGCGGAGTCCGGGCCTTTCCAGTCATAGGGGAAGTAGTTGACCATCTCCTCGACGCGCACCGTATCGGCCTGCGGGACAAAACCTTCCTTCAGCGAGCGCCGCACGAAGGAATAGGAAGCGGTGTCGACATCGATAGAGAACGTCGAGACCGGGTCTTCGAGTGCGGCATGCACCGGATTGGTCTTGAAATCCTCGACGCGGTCGCGGTTTTCCTCTTGCGGCAGCATCTGGTCGGCCGGCGCAGCGGCAGGCTGCTGTGCCATCAGCTTGGACTCGGCGACCGTGCCAGGCATGCGTCCGACCCGCCCACCGCCATCGACTGCCGGAGCCGCGGAGCTTGCACCCCCATCCAGCGCGAACTCGCCGCTCTGCGCCGGTTCGGGTGCGTTGCGGCTGAGCACATCCTGCTGCGTCAGCCCGCCGACTGCGGTCGATTCCGCCTTCGGCGGCGATGTCGGCGCCACAAGCGCCTCGCCGGTGTCGCGGCTTTCACTGTCGGCGTCCACCTTCTTCTGCTTGTCCGCTTCGGCAACGACCGGCGGTTTGACGGTCGCCGGCTTGTCAGCCAGCGTTTCGGTGATCTTATCGTCCCCGCCGAATTCGGGCCCGCCGAATTTGGATTCCCCCAACATATAGATGGTGGCATATCCGGCGATCGGCAGGGCAACGAGCCCGGCAATAGCCGGCGTGGCGAAGAGTTTCTTTTGCATGATTTCGCTCCAGAGCCTTTGTGCTCGCTCTGTGAGACGAAGCCCGCCTGCCGATCCTTGGGAGGCCGGTAAAGTTTTTTCTTCCATGTCATAGGCGCGCAGCGCGGCCTGGAGGGCACGCGCCTTTGCATCCGCGTCGGGCGCCGGTGCTGCGATATCGCGCAGCCTGTTCAGTTGATTGTCGTCGACCATGGTCACACTTCCCCGGCTGAACGCATCAGCGTCTTCAACCGTTTCTTCGCCTCATGGATGTGCCAGGAAACCGTCGTCTCCGAGATCGCCATCGCCTCGGCGGCGGCTGCGTGGCTGAGCCCTTCGCCATAGACCAGCAGCACCGCGTCGCGCTGCTTGTCCGGCAGCTTGCGCACCGCTGCCCAGAGCGCCTCGGCCGGGTCTTCCGCCTCGGACGACGCCTCTCCTGAAATCAGTGCATAAGCGCCATAGGCATCGGTCTTGACAGTCTCGCGGGCGGTCTTGCGCATCATGTCGCGCGCGGCATTCAACGTCATGGTGTAGAGCCATGTCGTGAAGGCGCCGCTGCCGTGATAGTCGCGGATCGCCCGGCCGAGCCGAACGCACACTTCCTGGGCGATATCCTCGGCGTCGGCCTTTTTCCCGCACCAGCGATAGGCGGCGCGATAGACGAAACCGTAGTGCCTTTCGAGCAACTTGCCGAAAGCACCCCGGTCTCCGCCCTTCGCCCGCCCGATCAGTTCGGCGTCGGAGGCTTCGCTTTCGTCCAGCATCATCGCCAACATTTGCCTGTTGGACGAAGGCTAATGGCGGTTCCTTGGGGCGATGGAAAGAATTTTTTGGCGGGCTGTCACGTCGTAATGGTTGGCGTGCCTTGGCCGAGCGTCTCCGCAAACAGCGTCGTCAGCCGCTTCCAGTGGCGTTCGGCGCCGGCTGCATCGAAGGCACTATGGTCCGGCATGCACCAGCCATGCGCCGTACCGGCATAGTTCTCTATGACATGGTCGACTTCGGCGGCGCGCAGTGCTTCGGCCAGCCGCGCCGATTGCTCAGGCGGAAAGCTGCGGTCCACACCGGCAGTGCCGATATAGACCCTTGCCTTGACCGAGGCGGCCTTCCGGTGCGGACTGTCGGCGGCGTCACCAGCCAGATTACCGCCATGGAAACTTGCCGCGGCAACGATGCGATCGGGATAGCTGGCCGCGGCGTTCAGCGCCCGCGCTCCGCCCATGCAGTAGCCGACAATGCCGACCGGCCCGGTTAGGCCCTGGGCAGCGAGCACATCGAGGAAAGCGCCACTGTCGCGGATCGTCATCTCCTGGGTCGTGCCGCCGAGGAGACCTGTGATGGCGGCCTTGCTCCTCTCGTCGCCGAACGCAGTCTTGGGATCGAACGGACCGTAGGGCGCATTGCGGTAAAAGAGGTCCGGCACAAGCACCGCATAGCCCTCGCCCGTAAGCCGCTCCGCCATCTGATCGAGCGCCGGTCGCGGACCGAAAACGTCCATGTAGAGGATGATCGCTGCCTTGGCTGGGGCCGCCGAACGGAACAGCCGGGCCTTGGCAATGCCGTCGCTTGTCTTGATCTGCATCGCTTGCGTGGCCATCATCCGCTCCGTTGATCTGACGTGCGATAGATACCCGCTGCGACCGTTGCGGCAAGCTGTAATGAGGCGATCTGCTTCAAGATTTCGTGCGGCATTCGGCGACGCTACAGACGCGCGAATGCTGCCATGTGAAAGGCCTGAACCTCGGCCGGATAGCGATAATCGGCACCGTAAGGACAGGCGTTGCGATCGAGGCAGCCGCCGGTCCGGCAAGGCGCGCCGTTTTGCCCGCGCACATGGGCAAGACAGGTTTCATGTGCAAACCCATCCGCAGAATAAGCCTCGACCGGACAGGATCTCAGGCAAGGTTTTGCGACACATGTGTCGCAAAGGTGGATCGCCTCGTGAGGCTCTGAAAGTGCAATCCTATCTTCGAACAGCAGCGCGCCGCGATAGGCATGCCAGAGCCCGTATTGCGGATGCATGAGAATGCCGAGCGGCGACGGCTTCAGCCCCTCCGCACGCATCGCCCATTGCTGGAACGGCAGATAAGGCCTGTCGGACGGCGACACCGCGCGTGCCCCGAATCTTTCGGCCACGGCGCCGATCACTTCGCGAGACCAAGCGTCGAGCGGATCGTCGATCGGCTGTGACTGTCTTTCCAGCCAGCGCAGGAAGTGCGGCCAGGGTGCGGCACCTGCCTGGCCGACCAACAGGGCGGATCTGGCGGCAGCGCCGGAGAGACCGCTAGGTGTTTCCTCACCGCTCGCAAAATTGAAATCGCCGCGCAGGATGAGGCCGTGGGCGGAAAGCGCAACCGCGACTGTTTCAGTCATGCCGCGCTCGGGGATCATCCCTTCTTGTCCGGGTCGGAGAAGGCACTCCGCCAGACTTCCTTGTGGATGATGTTGGCGACTTTAGCCCCGCCTGATTCGGGCTCCTTTCAGGTGAAGGCGTCGGCCATCGACGCCTTCTTCGTCGCGATATAGTCCTTCAGCCCATCGTCGATGCCCGGATCGAGATACGGTGCCTCGTAGCTTTCCAGCCAGCGGCGGGCCAGTTCGTTGGCGCGCTGCGGCGCGGTCTTTTCGCCTTCGGCCAGCCACTGCTCGTAGGAATTGTTGTCGGCGATATTGGAGCGGTAGAACGCTGTCTGGAAATTCGCCTGGGTGTGATCGCAGCCGAGATAGTGGCTGCCCGGGCCGACCTGGCGGATGGCATCCATCGCCTGGCCATTTTCCGACAGGTCGACGCCTTCGGAGAACTTCTGCGTCATGCCGAGCTGGTCGATGTCCATCATGAACTTTTCGTAGCAGGAGGCGAGACCGCCCTCGAGCCAGCCGGCCGAATGCAGCACGAAGTTGGTGCCGGCGAGGATCGTCGAGTTCAGCGTGTTGGCGCTCTCATAGGCGGCCTGCGCATCGGGGATTTTCGAAGCACAAAGCGAGCCGCCGGTGCGGAACGGCAGGCCGAGCCTGCGGGCAAGCTGCGCCGCGCCATAGGAAACCAGCGACGGCTCCGGCGTGCCGAAAGTCGGTGCGCCCGACTGCATAGAGATCGACGAGGCGAAGGTGCCGAACAGCACCGGCGCACCGGGCCGGATCAGCTGTGTGAACGACGCGCCGGCCAGCACTTCGGCGAGAACCTGGGTCAGCGTACCGGCGACCGTCACCGGGCTCATCGCACCGGCAAGGATGAAGGGCGTGACGATGCAGGCCTGGTTATGGCGCGAATAGACTTTCAGCGCCCCCAGCATGGTCTCGTCGAAGACCATCGGCGAGTTGGCATTGATCAGGCTGGTCAGCACCGTGTTGTTCTCGACAAAATCGTCACCGAAAACGATCTTGGCCATCGCCACCGTATCTTCAGCGCGCTCGGGCGCGGTCACCGAGCCCATGAACGGCTTGTCCGAATATTTGATATGGCTGTAGACCATGTCGAGATGGCGCTTGTTGACCGGCACGTCGACCGGCTCGCAAACCGTGCCGCCCGAATGGTGGATCGACGGCGCCATATAGGCGAGTTTCACGAAATTCCGGAAATCCTCGATCGTGGCATAGCGCCTGACGCCGTCGAGATCGCGCACGAAGGGCGGTCCATAGACCGGCGCGAACACTGTCGCATTGCCGCCGATCTGCACCGAGCGCTCGCCGTTGCGGGCGTGCTGGGTATAGACGGACGGAGCGGTCTTCAACAGCGAGCGGCAGAGGCCCTTGGGGAAATGCACCCGCTCGCCCTTGACGTCGGCGCCCGCCTCTTTCCAAAGCTGCAGTGCCTCGGCGTCGTCGCGGAAGATGATGCCGATCTCTTCCAGCACCGTGTCGGTGTTCTTTTCGATCAGCGCCAGGCCTTCCTCGTCCAGCACTTCATAGACGTTGATCTTGCGCTTGATATAGGTGAGCTGTGTGCCGGGGCCGCCGCCCGAACGTGCAGCCCGGCGCGCTGCGGCGCCACCGCTGGCAGCGCGCCCGCGCCGTGCGTTTGACGCTTCCTGATCGACCGGCGCGTTCTCACTCATAATCGTTCTTCCCTGGCTTTCGTTATGGCCTGATTTGCTTTGGCCGGGCTCTTGTTCCGGCCTGAAATCCGTTTGCGGCCGCATATTGCGGTCTCTGGCCGGATCGTAGCCATGCACCCTATTCGAAACGGCCCGCCAGCGCCAACGCCTGTCGCAAAATCGACAAGAATTCCAAGAGATTTACGGTCGCTTTCGTTTTGCGGGAAGTCGCAAATCAGCTATGGACAACCGGCCCGCGCAGGTTAGGTATTGACGCGATATTTTTAAGCTGCCGCGATAGTTGTAGCCGGCAAGGAGCCTGAGAAAAAATGGCCGACGACGAGATCATCCTTTCGGAACTCTCCGACGACGAGTTGGTGCAGCAGATGCACGACGATCTTTATGACGGGTTGAAGGAAGAAATCGAGGAAGGCACCAATATCCTTCTCGAGCGCGGCTGGGCGCCTTACAAGGTGCTAACCGAGGCTCTGGTCGAAGGCATGCGCATCGTCGGCGAGGATTTCCGCGACGGCATCCTGTTCGTTCCCGAAGTGCTGCTATCGGCCAACGCGATGAAGGCCGGCATGTTCATCCTGCGTCCGCTGCTTGTCGCGACCGGCGCGCCGAAGCAGGGCAAGATGGTGATCGGCACAGTCAAGGGCGACATCCACGACATCGGCAAGAACCTGGTCGGCATGATGATGGAAGGCGCCGGCTTCGATGTCATCGACCTCGGCATCAACAATGCGGTCGAAAAATATCTCGATGCCATTGAAAAACACCAGCCCGACATCATCGGCATGTCGGCCCTGCTGACGACGACGATGCCTTACATGAAGGTCGTCATCGATACGTTGAAGGAAAAGGGCATTCGCGACGACTATGTCGTGCTGGTCGGGGGCGCGCCGCTCAACGAGGAATTCGGCAAAGCCGTCGGCGCCGACGCCTATTGCCGCGACGCCGCGGTGGCAGTCGAGACCGCCAAGGACTTCATGAAGCGCAAGCACAACGTCCGCGCTTCGGCCTGAGTCAATAAATTCGGCACCGACGAGAAAAGCCGCGCCTTGCAGTGCGGCTTTTTTATTCCCAAATGTTTGAAATCGTGCAGATCAGGGTTTCTTGACGGTATCGTCAACCGCCTTCGCAGTGGATTTGATATCCTTACCGACGCCGCGCACCGTGTTGGCGCAGGCCGAAACAGCCAAGGCGCAGACGAGAATAGCGATTGGCGCAACGCGGAACAATTTCATGATTGGTGTCTCCCTCAGCATATAAATTCGCTGGACAGCAACGAAGATGGATTAGACTGGTTCCATGACTACCGCGCGAAAACAACAATCCGATCAAGGCGACAGGCTGCTCGTCATCGCCTGCGGGATGATTGCGCGCGAAGTTCTGGCGGTCAAGGAGCAGCTCGGGCTCGACCATCTCGACCTGACCTGCCTGCCGGCGGAGTTCCATTTCTATCCGGACCGCATTGCGCCGGCCATGGACAAGGCAATCGCCAAGGCCAGGGCCGACGGCTACAAACACATCTTCGTCGGCTATGCCGATTGCGGCACGGGTGGCCTGCTCGATCGGATCTGCGAGAAGCACGGTGTCGAGCGCATGGCCGGGCCGCATTGCTTTGCCTTCTACCAGGGCATGGATGCCTACGCGAAGGTCGCTGGCGACGACATGATGTCGTTCTACATGACCGATTTCCTGTGCCGGCAATTCGATGCCTTCTTCATGAAGCCGCTCGGCCTCGACAAGCACCCGGAGCTGATCAAGGACTATTTCGGCAATTACGAGAAGCTGATCTATATCGCTCAGACCGACGACCCGGAACTCGACAAGGTCGCCGAAAAGGCGGCGAAAATGCTCGGCCTCGCCTATGAGCGGCGCTCGACCGGCTATGGCGACCTGACGAAGGAATTGGCTGGGGCCTCAGCACATTCGTAAAAGAAATAGCGTCCTCTAAGCGTTTGCCGGAGGCTGCCGGTCATTTTCGCCCACCGACTCACCGATCCGATGTGACATCGATAATGCGCCCGGTTTCAAGGCGGATCGGCCCCCGCGCGGTTGGATCTTTAAGCAATATTTCGGCAAGCATTGCATCGACATTGTCGAAATTACCTTGCAGAATTGACGGATCACTTAGCTCCCAATACTCCCCTTCATCGACGACATAGAGACTGGAGAACAAGCGAGTAATTTCGCGTAGAAACCTGATGATCTCGATATGAGCGCCTGAACCTGCAAACTGAGTTTTACAATATTGTTGAACGAAGAGGTGCTTGTCGAACTCAAGCCGCAGCGGTTCCGAATTGGGATGCGGTTGAAGCTCTATTCCAAACACGGGGCCAATATAGTCCGAGTTTCGTTCATCAATGACTCGATTGAGCGTCTTCTCGCGCTCATCGATCTCGCGCACCGGCCAGTCTCGCGCAGTGGCGAACGCCTTGGCTTCGTGCAGCAAAGCAGCATATTGCTCGTGACCCCGTAACTGTCCTTCAAAGTGGATTGTTACTCCCAACTACCTCTCCCAGTGACGCGCAGTCCTGACGAATACCTGCGCTCTTATTCCGCCACAAGCCCGGCGAGCACATCGGCAAAGCTCGTCTTGCAGACGAAACCCAGCCGGTCCTTCGCCCGCGACGCGTCATAGACCCGATCGATCGACGAAAACATCGTCCAGCCTTTCTTCGTGTAGAGTGCGGGATAATCCGGAAAATAGCGCGCGACGACCGACGGTGCGTTGGCGATCAATGCCGCGCAATCGTCGGGCTGGAACGGTGTTAGCGCCGAAATGATGAAGATGTCGAAGTCCAATTGCGGCGCTTTCTCCAGAGCAGCGATGTGGGCGTCGGCTGCGTCCTCCACCGTCAGCCGGCGGAACAACAGCTCATTGGCCTTGGTGTTGGCATCCGACTGTTCGATCACATGAGCCATGTCGTCTGCCTCGGGAAAAAACCGGGCGGTGCGCAACACGATCACCGGCAGGCCGAACTGCAAATGATAGAGCCGGCAGAGGTGTTCGGCTGAAAGCTTGGTGACGCCGTAGATGTTGCGCGGTTCAGGCGACATGTCTTCCGTCAGCCATGCCGCCTTACGCGCCCCGCCGGTGAAGCCGGTGCGGATGGTTTGGGAAATCATCAGCGATGTCGTCGACGTGAAGATGAAGCGCTGAACCGCGAATGCTGCTGCCGCATCGAGCAGGTTGAGCGTGCCACGCACATTCGTCTCGACGAAATCCTCGTTGCGATGACGTTCGATGTCGGGCTTGTGCAGCGCGCCGCTGTGAATAATTGCCTCGATACGGTTCTCCTTGACCGCCTGCATGACCAGGTCGCGATCGGCGACTGAGCCGACGATTGGCGTTTCCGAAGACGGAACGAGATCGAGACCGGTGACGTCATGGCCGAGGGCTCGCAGACGCGGTGCCAAGGCGCTGCCCAGCCAACCCGACGATCCCGTCAGCAAGATCCGCATTCTTTCCACCTCGTTTCTGCTGTCGATGCTCAAGCACGGATGACAGAACGCGGCGAAACATTAAGGTATGCGCCAGACAAGAAAACAGGCTGCTCCAGCCATCAAAAAGGGAAACGCCACCGATGATCGTTCGCCTCATGTTTGCCGCAGCAGCTGTCTTCTGCTTGACGTTGCCCGCGTTCGCCGATGGCGAAGTGCAGAAGCTGATCACGACTGCCGACAAGGCGCGGCTCGACAAATATGGCGAGACGCGCAAGGCAGCGCTTGACGAGGCGAAGGCCGGCGATCCCGCCGAGGTCAAGCAGTTCGACGCCTTGCTGGCAAAGCCGCTGGTTTCCTTCTCCGACAAGGACCTGACCGGCAATTGGCAATGCCGCACCATCAAGGCCGGCGGATTGAGCCCGCTCGTCATCTATGGCTGGTTCAAATGCAAGGTGAGCGACGACGGTTCCGGCTGGAGACTGGAAAAGATCACCGGCTCGCAGCGCACGAAGGGCCGCTTCTTCGACGATGGCGAGAAACGCGCGATCTATCTCGGTTCCTTCCACGTCAACGACGATCCGGCAAAGCCCTACGGCAGCGGCCCGGAAAGCGATCAGGTAGGCTATGCCTTCCGCAACAGCGCCGGCGAATGGCGCATCGAGTTCCCGGCGCCCTACTTCGAATCGAAGCTCGACATCCTCGAATTCAAGCGCTGAGCCCTATCACCAACGGTTAACCCGCTCAGCCTAGCATTCGCGCCCAGAGAACAGGTCTTGTTGGGTCGCGAAATATGGCACGGTCGAAACCAAACCAACGGCCGATCGTCGTCGTCACCGAAGGCGGCCCGCATATCTGGGCGATCGTCAACGCCATCGCCGACCACCTCGCGCCTGTCAGCGTCATTCTCGAAGCCCCTGAATCCAAAAAGCAATTGCTTCTCGGGCGGGCGCGGCGGCAAGGCCGGACCTCGGCCATCGGTCAACTCGGCACGATGATGCTGACCCGACTCGGTAAGCGCTTCTTCGCCGCCCACGCAGCACGGCTTGCGGCCGAGCAGAAGCTGCAAACCGAACCGAAGCCTGGGCAAAAGATCATCCATGTCCCGTCGGCCAACGCGCCGGAGTGCCTGCAGGCGATCGCGGAAATCCAGCCGGGTGTCGTGCTGCTCGCCGGCTGCCGCTTGCTGTCGCGGCAGACACTGGCGAAAATCCATTGCCCGGTTCTCAACTATCATGCCGGCATCGCCCCGAAATATCGTGGCATGAATGGCGGCTACTGGGCGCTGGCTTCAGGCGATGCGGGAAATTTCGGCACCACCGTGCATCTCGTCGCCGCCGGCGGCGACACTGGCGGCGTGCTGCGGCAGACGCGCGGCAAACCGCAGCCGGGCGACACAATTTCAAGCTACGCGTTGCGGCAGGCAGCGTTCTCGCGCGACATCTGCGTCGAGGCGGTCAGGGATGCGCTGGCCGGCAAGCTCGGTACGGTCGAGCCCGGCCTGCCTTCGAAACAATGGTTTCATCCGACGGTCTGGTTCTATCTCTGGACCGGGATAAGAAACAGCGTCTGGTAATGCGCGGCGATTTACCCGACAGCCACCCGCCACTAACATTGCATCATGAGCGACATCGACCACCGCACCATCATTGCCGGCCTTTCGGTCGAGGACCGTCGCGACCTCACCGCCAGGCTTGACCGGCCAGGCATTGTCCGGCTGGCCGTCCATGGCGGGCTGGTTGTCGTGCTGGGCGCGCTGACCGCCGCCCGCATCCCGTTCTGGCCGCTTCTCGTCTTGCCGCAGGGGATCCTGATCGTCTTCTTCTTCACGCCGTTGCACGAGACCATCCATGAAACCGCGTTCAGGACGGCGTGGCTCAATCGCGCTGTCGCCGCCGTGGCCGGCTTCCTGATCCTGCTGCCACCCGCATGGTTCCGCTATTTCCATTTCGCCCATCACCGCCACACCCACGACCCGGACAACGACCCCGAACTGATGGCCCCGAAGCCGGAGACCATCGGCCAATATCTGCGCTATCTGTCCGGCGGCCCCTATTGGATCGCCATGGGCCGTGTGATCGCAACCAATGCGGCTGGTCGCAACCGCGACGGCTTCGTACCGGAAAAGGGTCGCGGCAAGGTGGTTGCCGAAGCACGGCTGTTCCTGATCGGCTATGCGGCGTTGCTGGCCGCATCTCTCGCCATGCAGTCGGCGCTGCTGTTGTGGGTCTGGATCGTGCCGGTGCTAGTAGGACAGCCGTTTTTGCGGGCCTACCTGCTGGCCGAGCACGCATTGTGCCCGCATGTCGCCAACATGCTCGAGAACACCCGCACCACCTTCACCACAAGGCTGGTGCGCTTCGTGGCTTGGAACATGCCATACCATTCGGAGCACCATTCCTATCCGGCCGTTCCCTTCCACAGCCTGCCGCGCTTCCATGAGATAGTCGCGGAGCATCTACGCACGACCGAACGAGGTTACGTGCGCTTCCACAGGAAGCTGGTCGGCAGCTACGATGGCCGCGCCGGCTGACCAGTGCTGGAAGAAACTCCGCATTCAACCGCGGCCGTCGATTGCGTCGCTTTTGAAGGCCCCCGCGTCGTCCCATAACAAGCAGCCCAACAGCGCTTCCGGCAATGCTCGAAACCACTGCATTGGCCAAAAGATCGGAATCGATCTTCGCAGGGCACGATGCAGCGGAGTTAGGTGGTAGAGCATCGTTTATGCGTTCGATTGGACGCGCGGCGCTCTACAGGAGCAGGAATTCATGGCCGATCTGATCGTCGTCTACTGGCGCGACATCCCCGCCCAGGTCATCGTCAAAAAGGGCCGGCAGAACGCCAAGCGCGAACTGCCGCTGCGCTTCACTGAGGCGATCGACATGTGCGCCATGCGCACCGGCGCCGGCGGCACCGACGACTATCTTGCCGAATGGCGCAAGGCAGAGCCCATCCCAGTCGGCGACGATCTTGAAGCCGAGGCCGAGAAGGCCCTTCAGGAACTTGATGCGAAATACGACCGTGAGCGGCTGGTCGCTCTGGTCAAGGCGGGCGGCAAAGAAAATGTCTGATCCCCAATCAATGCCGGCGACGACGGCTCAAGCCGGCGTGACCCAGGCGACCATCGTCAAGAAGGCGGCGCCGAAATCCGACTACAAGCCGGCCGACGTGTCGCCGCAGCGGCGTGTGCAGCGCTCTTTCGCGGTGCGCCTTTGGTCTGTGCGGCATTCGCGGCTGCTCGAATGGTTCTACGCCAAATTCGCCGACATGTTCCTGCTCCTCCATCCGCTGTGGAAGGGCATCGGCTACAGCCGTGTCGAAGGGCCTGTGAAATTCGTCGAAAAGCGCGTCAAGGGTTTCATGTTCGACTGCCGCATGTGCGGCCAGTGCGTCCTATCCTCGACCGGCATGTCGTGCCCGATGAACTGCCCCAAGCAATTGCGCAACGGCCCTTGCGGCGGTGTCCGCGCCAACGGCAATTGCGAGGTCGAGCCTGACATGCCTTGCGTCTGGGTCAAGGCCTGGGAAGGCTCGCGCAACATGGTGCATGGCGACAAGATTTTTGACGTGCAGAAGCCGGTGGATCAGTCCTTGCGCGAAACCTCCGCCTGGCTGCGGGTGACCGCGCAGGCCGCCGCCGCCCGCAATGCGGCCCAGAACACTACCAACACCGGAGCGTCGGCATGATCGGCCGCCAGCCAGACGAGAATCCGGCCGGCATCCATTTGCCGCTCGATCCCCTGCCCGGCCACACCTCCCGCGGCCGGCTTGAGCGGGTCCTGCGACGCGGCGAGTTCGCAGTGACGACCGAGCTCAATCCGCCCGACAGCGCCGATCCGGAAGACGTCTACAACCGCGCCAGGATTTTCGACGGCTGGGTCGACGCCATCAATGCCGTCGACGCTTCCGGCGCCAACTGCCACATGTCGTCGGTCGGCATCTGCGCGCTGCTGACCCGCATGGGCTATGCCCCGATCATGCAGATCGCCTGCCGCGACCGGAACCGCATCGCCATCCAGGGCGACGTGCTTGGGGGTGCAGCGATGGGTGTCGCCAACATGCTGTGCCTGACCGGCGACGGTGTGCAGGCTGGCGACCAGCCCGGCGCCAAGCCGGTGTTCGATCTCGACTGCATGTCGCTGCTCGAAACCTGCCGTATCATGCGCGACAACGGAAAATTCCTGTCCGGCCGCAAACTCACGACGCCGCCGCAGCTTTTCCTTGGCGCGGCCATCAACCCGTTCGCGCCGCCGATCGATTTCCGGCCCTATCGGCTGGGCAAGAAGATCGCCGCCGGGGCACAGTTCGTGCAGAGCCAGTACTGCTTCGACGTACCGATGTTCCGCACCTACATGCAGAAGGTCCGCGATCTCGGCTATACCGAGAAATGCTTCATCCTGTGCGGCGTCGGGCCGCTGGCCTCGGCCAAGACAGCCAAATGGATCCGCTCCAACGTACCGGGCATTCACATTCCCGATCAGATCGTCAAGCGCCTGGAAGGCGCTCAGGATCAGAAGAAGGAAGGCAAGCAGCTCTGCATCGACATCATCAATGAGGTGAAGGAAATTCCCGGTGTGTCCGGTGTCCATGTGATGGCCTACCGCCAGGAAGAATACGTCGCCGAGATCGTCGATGAGTCCGGCGTGCTGAAGGGCCGCCGGCCGTGGAAACGCGAAATCCGCCGCGACGACCAGCTCGTTGCCGACCGGCTCGACCACATACTGCATGACGACGTCACCGAAACCCAGGTCGACATGGTCAAGACCGCGCATTGACAGCGCGAATCGTCAGCATTCGCTTGATCAGAAACAGATAACGATATAAAGAACTCTTTATATCACGATGGAGAGATTTCATGACCCGGACCATCGTCGCCTCGGCGACACGAGAAATTATCATCGGCTTCGATCAGCCCTTCTGCGTGATCGGCGAGCGCATCAACCCGACCGGCCGTAAGAAACTGGCCGCCGAAATGATCGCCGGCAATTTTGAGACCGTCATCAAGGATGCGCTGGAGCAGGCCGCCTGTGGGGCGACCATGCTCGACGTCAATGCCGGCGTCACCGCAGTCGATCCCAACGCCACCGAGCCGGCGCTGCTGGTGCAGACGCTGGAGATCGTGCAAGGCCTGGTCGACCTGCCGTTGTCGATCGACTCGTCGGTGACCGCCGCGATCGAAGCGGCGCTGAAGGTTGCCAAGGGCCGGCCACTGGTCAATTCTGTTACCGGCGAGGAGGAAAAGCTCGAAGCTATCCTGCCGCTGATCAAGAAATACAACGTTCCGGTCGTCGCCATTTCCAATGACGAGACCGGTATTTCGATGGACCCCGATGTGCGCTTCGCCGTTGCCAAGAAGATCGTTCAGCGCTGCGCCGACTTCGGTATTCCGGCGCATGACGTGGTCGTCGACCCGCTAGTCATGCCGATCGGCGCGCTGGGCGATGCCGGCCGCCAGGTATTTGCCCTGCTACGCCGGCTGCGCGAGGAGCTCAAGGTCAACACCACCTGCGGCCTCTCCAACATCTCGTTCGGCCTGCCGCACCGTCATGGCATCAACGCCGCCTTCATCCCGATGGTGATCGGCGCCGGCATGACCTCGGCGATCATGAACCCGGTGCGGCCGCAGGAAATGGAAGCGGTGCGCGGCGCCAACGTGCTGAACGGCACCGACGAGAACTGCACCAACTGGATCAGGACCTACAAGGACTACAAGCCTGCTGAAGGCGGCCAGGCCGTTGCCGCCCGGACGCAGGTCAACGCGCCGGGCGATGGCAATGGCAATGGCGGACGCAGGCGCGGCGGCCGCGAAGCGCGGATGGCCCGGGGTTGAGCCATGGCTTGACCGACACGATATGGGGCCTAGGACTGGGGAGGAACCGAAACACAGCGGCATCGCTGCCGTGGCCAAGACCCGGGCAGCGTAGAAAGTAAAGTCTGGAACGTATGAACTCTCCCGTCAACATCACCGATCCGCTCGTGCTGTTCATGCCGTCCGGCAAGCGCGGGCGGTTTCCGGTCGGCACGCCGGTTCTGGATGCCGCGCGCCAGCTCGGTGTCTATGTCGAGAGCGTGTGCGGCGGGCGTGCCACTTGCGGGCGTTGCCAGATCGAGGTGCAGGAAGGCAATTTCGCCAAGCACAAGATCGTTTCCTCCAACGATCACCTCTCGCCCAAGGGCGCCAAGGAAGAGCGCTACGAGCGCGTGCGCGGGCTCCCCGAGCGGCGCCGCCTGTCCTGCTCGGCACAGATCCTCGGCGATCTCGTCGTCGACGTGCCGCAGGACACCGTCATCAACGCGCAGACCATCCGCAAGGATGCCGACACCAGGGTCATCGCCCGCGATGCGGCAATCCGCATGTGCTATGTCGAGATCGAAGAACCCGACATGCACAAGCCACTCGGCGACCTCGACCGCCTGAAGATCGCACTGATGAAGGACTGGGGCCTCAAGAGCC
This sequence comes from Mesorhizobium sp. M0306, assembly GCF_040321655.1. Lineage (NCBI taxonomy): Bacteria > Pseudomonadati > Pseudomonadota > Alphaproteobacteria > Hyphomicrobiales > Phyllobacteriaceae > Mesorhizobium > Mesorhizobium sp. M0306. The sequence continues at coordinate 74,015 of NZ_JAMYRY010000021.1, forward strand.
TCGATTTCGATTTCCATCTGTTGCCGCAGGTGCAAGGCATTTTGCGCAAAGGCAACTGGACCGCGACCGCCGCCATCCACAAGGATACCGACAGCGAGACCGCGCGGGTTATCGCTCTGTGGCCCGGCCTCAAGAACGAGGCGTACGGGCTTGCCTGCGATATCGGCTCGACCACCATCGCCATGCATCTGGTGTCGTTGCTGTCGGGTCGCGTCGCCGCCTCGTCGGGCACATCCAATCCGCAGATCCGCTTCGGCGAGGATCTGATGAGCCGCGTCTCTTACGTGATGATGAACCCGGACGGCCGCGAAGGCATGACGGTCGCCGTACGCGAGGCCATTTCGGGCCTCGTCGACAAGGTCTGCGCCGAAGGCAACGTCCAGCGCAACGACATCCTGGATTCCGTGTTTGTCGGTAATCCGATAATGCACCATCTGTTCCTCGGCATCGATCCGACCGAGCTCGGCGGCGCCCCCTTCGCGCTAGCCATCTCGGGCGCCGTGCACATCAAGGCATCGGATATCGGCCTGAAGCTCAACCAAGGCGCCAGGCTCTATATGCTTCCTTGCATTGCCGGCCATGTCGGCGCGGACGCTGCTGCAGTGACGCTGTCGGAAGGCCCGCACCGCCAGGACGAGATGATGCTGATCGTCGATGTCGGCACCAATGCCGAAATCGTGCTCGGCAATCGCCAGCGGGTCGTGGCGGCCTCCTCTCCGACTGGCCCGGCCTTCGAAGGTGCGGAAATCTCCGGTGGCCAGCGTGCCGCACCGGGTGCCATCGAGCGCGTCCGTATCGATCCCGAAACGCTGGAGCCTAAATACCGCGTCATCGGCTCGGAACTCTGGTCCGACGAGCCGGGCTTCCTCGACAGCGTGCAGGCGACCGGAGTCACCGGCATCTGCGGCTCCGGCATCATCGAGGTGGTCGCCGAGATGTATCTCGCCGGCGTCATCTCCGAGGACGGTGTCGTCGACGGATCGCTGAGCGCCCGCTCGCCTCGGGTCGTCGCCAACGGCCGCACCTTCTCCTATGTGCTGAAGGAAGGCGGGCCCAAGATCACCATCACCCAGACCGACGTGCGCGCTATCCAGCTTGCCAAGGCCGCCCTTTATGCCGGCACCAAGCTTTTGATGGAAAAGCAGCACACTGATCATGTCGACCGCATCCACTTCGCCGGCGCATTCGGCTCGTTCATCGACCCGAAATACGCAATGGTGCTGGGCCTGATCCCGGATTGCGATCTCGACAAGGTCTCGGCCGTTGGCAATGCGGCCGGCGCCGGCGCCCGCATGGCGCTGTTGAACCGTGGCTATCGCCGCGAGATCGAGGAAACCGTTAGCAAGATCGAGAAGATCGAGACGGCGCTGGAGCCGAAATTCCAGGAACATTTCGTTTATGCGATGGCGCTCCCGAACAAGATCGACCCGTTCCCCAAGCTGTCGGCGGCGGTGAAACTGCCGCCACGCAAGACGGTGAGCGAAGACGGCATTGCCGGCGACGCTGCCCCGCGGCGGCGTTCGCGCGAAGGCCACGCCGCGCGGCGCGGGCGGGGATGACTCGCCCCCGCTAGGCTGTCATACCTTCCATTTTCATTTGTATGCAAATGTTTCCAGATCGCGCCGATCTGGAAACGAAATCGCGTTTTCGTGAAATCCGCCAGATACATAGGCGGTGCATTTAACCGGCATCGAACGGCAGGCAGAACCAGTTTCCGGCCACCGCAACGCTCCAAAGGAGATCAAGATGTCGATGTTCGAAAGCCTCGGCCGCTATGGTGCGGCCTTCAAGAAAGCACGCGAAGCGCGCAAGTCGCTGCGCATCCTGAACAGCCTGCCGCCTGAGATCCAGAAGGACATTGGCTGGCCGGTGTCGCCGCGATCGAGCAAAAAGCAGCTTTCGGTCGGCTGGGGCATGCAGCGCGGATGAAATTCACCGACAAATGCTAGCTGCTCGGTATTCGCCGGGGCCGCAATGCGGCTCCGGCTGCACCCAGCAATTGGCTGCGCGCCGCATTACTGCCCCGGCGTTGAACTGCGCCGCTGGGCCAGCGACTTCATAGGCCGGACGCTTTGTCGCCAGCCGGGATCAAACCACCGTGTTGAGATCGCATAAATCTTGACTTTTTTGGTGGCGACACAATCTTCGAAATAGTCGGGGGTTCTCTTAGTCGGCTCAGCCGAAGTCCGTGTATCTGCATGCCCAGCCTCAAAAGCCACGTCGTGTCGTTCGTCCTCAGGTACAGCCGCAAGAAGGCGTTTTCCAGCCCGGAGAACCTGCAACGCTGGATCGCCTATGCGCGCAAGACTGAAAACCATCAGCCGCCTGCGTCGCTGCAGTCGCGCCTGGAGATCACAACCCGCACGATCAGCGGCTTCCCCGTCTACGAGATCGCTCCCCAGGCTGGCGAGCGGAGGCGGATTCTCTACCTGCACGGCGGCGCTTACGTCTTTGAAATTACACCCTATCATTGGCGGCTGATCGCCGACATGGCCGACCGTCTCGGGTTCGGCATCACCGTGCCGATCTATCCCATTGCTCCCGAACACGATTTCCACGCCATGTTCGGCATGGTCGGCGCCGTCTACCGCCAGATGTTCGGCGAAACCAGGGCAAATGACATCATCTTCATGGGCGATTCCGCCGGCGGAAACATGGCCGTCGTGCTGACCATGATGGCTGCGCAAGACGGCCTGCCCTTGCCATCACGCCACGTGCTGATTTCGCCCGGCCTCGACGTGTCGCTCGCCAACCCAGAAATGTATGAGGCTGAACGCAACGATCCGTGGCTGGGCATTGCTGGCGGCCGCGAGGCGATCCGGCTTTACAGCGCCGGCATAGATCCCACCGACTGGCGCATCAGCCCGGTTTACGGCGACCTGTCGGTGCTGCCCAAAACGCTGCTGCTGACCGGTTCACGCGATCTGCTCACCCCCGACAATCTGATCTTCGCGGAAAAGGCACGCGCGGCCGGCGTCGAAATTGAGGTCGTCCACGAGCAAGGCATGTTCCATGTCTGGCCGTTGATCGACATGCCGGAGGCGCGACGCGCGCGGGACAGTATAGTGGCCTTCTTGACCAACGAAACTGACAGTTACCATGCCACGGCAGGCGAGTTGTCGCTGCAAAGGACAGACCGCGACGGAACCTCTCGCGATCTGGTTGCGCCGCTCAGGTCGTAGTTTGGGTCAGAACTTCCCAGTTTCCCTGAACATCTCAAACGTCGCGCGGATATGGTCGGCGACTGCCTTCACCGGCGCGCTGGCGTCCGGCGTCACCACCATGGCGAGATTGTAGGTGCCGATGTCAGGCATGCCGTCCTTCGGGCACAGCTCGACCATGTCACTGCCGAGGAACGATTTCGGCAGCGGCGCGACTGCAAGATCCGCCATGATCGCGGCGCGCTGGCCGGCCGTGTGTGCGCTCATATAGGCGATGCGGTAGTTGCGGCCCTCGCGGCCAAGCGCCTCCAACGCCCCTGCCCGCCAGGCACAGCCCTCTTCCCACAATGAGACCGGCAGCGGCTCGCGCAGATGCGCGCAACCGCCCTTGGCACCGGCCCAGACGATCGGCTCTGTGAGCAGCACTTCGGCGCCGATCGCGCTGGTCTTGTAGGAGTTGGTGAGCAGAGTTATGTCGAGTGCCCGGTCGTCCATGCGCCGGCGCAGATTGACGCTCTGGTCGATGGTGACGTCGACGGCGATCGATGGATGCGATTGTGCGAACCGCTTCAGCACATGCGGCAGCACACGTTCGCCATAATCGTCCGGCGAGCCGAGCCGCACCACCCCGACAATGTCTGGAATGATGAACTTCGACACCACCTCGCGATTGATCGACAGCAGCCGGCGCGCATAGCCGAGCAGCATCTCGCCATCGGTGGTCAGCGTCACCGAACGGGCGTCACGCGCGAACACCGAGCGGCCGAGAATATCCTCCAGCTTCTTGATCTGCATGGAGACGGCCGACGGCGTGCGGAAGACCGCATTGGCCGCAGTGGTGAAACTGCCGGTCTCGGCGATTGCAACGAAAGTGCGCAGAACGTCGAGATCGAGCAGCGGCAGCGGATGATTGAGTGGGGCGTTCATGGGAAGCGACCTTCAATTTTTCTGATGCAAACCATCATTCCATTTCGTTTGATTGAACATCAGTTTGGGAGGATAGTCAACTCCATCGAAGGCAGGACGCATAGAAGTGGTCCCGAAACAACCATGACACGGACCTGCAATCGACACGAAATGAAGCTGAAACAAACCCGGTGTACCCCCTGACGCTGCAAGCGCCGGGACAATCCCGGCCCAACGCGAAGGAGAATGAGATGTCTATCCTGTCATCCATCGGTCGGATCGCGACCGAGTTCAGCGAGGCTCGCGCCCGCTACCAGACGGAACGCGCCATCCGCGCGCTGCCGATTGAACTGCAGAAGGATATCGGCTGGCCCGACGCTGCCGATGCCAAGGCCGGCACTCGCCATGGCGTGGGATCCTGGGCTGGAGCAAAGTAAACCGTGTGTATCAACAGCTGAAGGCCTGCCGCGTAGATCAGCCCGGCAGGCCTTTTTGTTTGTATTCAAATGATTTTCCCGAGCCATGTCGCCGTCGCATGCCGCATATGAGCAAGTCGCATAGCAGCCCGCACTGACAATCAACACATTGTAAATAATCGAAAATCCTGGGCAGAATGCCCAAATTTGTCGCATTCCGTGTCGCTTTTCATATCAAGTGCTTCGCTTTTGCGATTTAGTTTCCCCTCACGTAAGCCTATATCATCATCAACAAACGAGCTGCCCCACTCCATCAAGCGAAGGCGACCCGTCTGAGCAACCGAATGGAGATGATCATGAAGCTTTTTGCCCGCCTCTTTGCCCGCCGCGAAATGAACCTGACGACGGCGCTCGAGCGCCAGCGCCTGGCCAACACCATGCCTGGCCAGACCGGAGCCATGGCTGCCGCGCGCCTCGGCTTTGTCGCCTGAGACAGTAATCCTGAGACAGTAATCTTGACGGAAGCAGCCTAGCGCTGCTTCGACGTCGATCCAGCGCCGCTTCGGTTTTGCCGAGGCGGCGTTTTGGTGTGCGCAGACTGCGTCGGCTCGTTTGGTCAATCCGGCGGCATGTCGTGTCCTTCGCCGCATAGCGATTGCCCATTTGCGACCCATGTCGCAAATAAAGTCTTTCCGTTGCCATCTAGCCAATTGACAGGAAACGTTTTTCCTGATGTCGCTATGCTGATCGCGACATCCTGTTCGCGCCATTGCAGCGTGAGGATCTACCCGTGAACGTCGTAAAGCACCCGATCCGGCGATCGTTTGTATTCTTCCTGGTCCCCGATTTCACCATGATCGCCTTCGCGACGGCGCTCGATCCGTTGCGTTCGGCCAACCGCATGCTCGGCTATGAAGCCTATCGCTGGCGGCTCGCCAGCATCGACGGCAAGCCGGTGCGCGCCTCGAACGGCGTCGAATGCGCCGTCAACACCTCGCTGGAGGAAGAGCGCAAGAAAATGTCCGGACCGGACCGGCCGAACATGGCCATCGTCTGCAGCGGCATCAATGTCGAGTGCTATCAGAACAAATCGGCCTTTGCCTGGCTGCGCGAGGAGTACAATCGCGGCGTTGCCGTCGGCGGCCTGTGCACCGGCGCGCATATCCTGGCCGCCGCGGGCCTGCTGTCCAACAAGCGCTGCGCCATCCATTGGGAGAACCTGCCGGGCTTTTCCGAGGCGTTCCCCAAGGCCAATGTCTTCGCCGACCTCTTCGAGATCGACCAGAACATCTACACCTGCGCCGGCGGCACCGCCGCGCTCGACATGATGCTGAAGCTGATAGGCGACGATTTCGACGAGAGCCTCGTCAACCGCGTCTGCGAGCAGGTGCTGACCGATCGCGTGCGCAGCCCGACCGACCGCCAGCGCCTGCCGCTGCGCGCCCGCCTTGGCGTGCAGAATTCCAAGGTTCTGACCATTATCGAGCTGATGGAGGCCAATCTCTCCGAGCCGCTCTCGCTGATCGAGATCGCTGACCATGTCGACCTGTCGCGCCGGCAGATCGAGCGCCTGTTCCGCACAGAGATGGGGCGCTCCCCTGCCCGTTACTATCTGGAGATCCGCCTCGACCGCGCCCGGCACCTGCTGATCCAGTCGTCGTTGCCGGTGGTCGAAGTGGCGGTCGCCTGCGGCTTTGTTTCCGCATCGCATTTCTCCAAATGTTATCGCGAGTTGTACGCCCGCTCGCCGCAACAAGAACGCGTCGACCGCAAGCAGCTTCTGGCGGCTTGATCGGACCATCGGCTGAACGAAGCCTGCCTAGTCAATGCACTTCGGCCGTGCGCATCGCCTCGACGCGGATGTCTTCCGTCAGCCGCGCCTTCAGTGCCGAAAACTCCGGGCTGGTCTTCAGCGTATAGTGGCGCGGATGCGGCAGGTCGACAGCGACATCCGACTTGATGCGGCCAGGCCGCGCCGTCATCACCACGACGCGCGATGCCATGAAGATCGCCTCCTCTATGTCGTGGGTGACGAACAGCACCGTCTTTTGCCGGCGCTCCCAGATGCCGAGAAGCAGTTCCTGCATCAGCCCGCGGGTCTGGTTGTCGAGTGCGCCGAACGGCTCGTCGAGCAGCAGGATCTCCGGATCGTTGGCCAGTGCCCTGGCGATCGCGGTGCGCTGCTGCATGCCGCCTGAAAGTTGCTTCGGCCAATGGTTCTCGAAGCCTTTAAGCCCGACGAGATCGACATAGGACGCGACGATATCGTGCCGCTCTCGTTCGGCCATTCCGCGCTCGCGCAGGCCGAAGGCGATGTTGTCGGCGACCGTCAGCCACGGGAACAGCGTATAGGACTGGAAAACCATGCCACGGTCTGGACCCGGCCGGTCCACCACCCTGCCGTCGAGCAGAACACGTCCCTCACTCGGCGCTTCGAGGCCGGCGACGATCCTGAGCAGCGTCGACTTTCCACAGCCGGATGGCCCCAGGATGGTGATGAAGTCGTTGGCAGCAACCGCCAGATCGACCGGCATCAGTGCCTGGACCGGCTGCCCGCCGCCGACACCGGCGAAGGTGCGCGAGACGCCTTCAATGAGCAGCTTGCTCACGCCAGGCTCCACGGAAACAGCCAGCGGTTGAGCGCCTTGAAGGCGAAATCAGACAGCAGCCCGATCAGGCCGATGACGATGATGCCGAAGATGATCTGCCCCGTCGCCAACCGCGACTGGCTGTTGATGATCATGTAGCCGATGCCCGACGACGAGCCGATCAGCTCGGCGACGATGACATAGGTCCAGGCCCAGCCGAGCACCAGGCGCAGGGTTTCGGCGATCTCGGGCGCATTGGCCGGCATGATCACGCGCCGCACGATGCCGTTGTCGGACGACCCAAGCGTATAGGCGGCCTCGACCAGGTCGCGCCGTGTGCCGCCGACCTTGACCGCGATGATCAGAATGATCTGGAACACCGAGCCGACGAAGATCACCAGCAGTTTTTCGAGCTCGCCGACGCCCGCCCACAGGATGAGCAGCGGGATGAAGGCCGATGCCGGCAGATAGCGGGCAAAGGAGACGAACGGCTCCAGGAACGCCTCCACCGGCTTCCAGGCGCCCATCACGATGCCGAGCGGGACGGCAACGATGGCCGCCATCAGAAACCCGCCGAAGACGCGCCAGATGGTGATGAGGATGTCGAGCCAGAAGCGGTCCTCGACCAGCAGCCGCCAGCCGTCTCTCACCATCGACAGCGGATCGGCAAGGAAAATGCGATTGACGTGGCCGCCAAGCGTGATCCACGCCCAGAACGCCACGAACAGCACGAAGAACGAGATGCCGAGCACGGTTCGAGTGCCCGGCGAGACCGGATGCAAGGGGCGCGGCATCTTCGACCGTCCTCTGATCTGAATGAAAAAGCGGCGGCGCACGCGCCGCCGCCGGGCGACAATCCTGCCGGTTAGTCGGCGACGGCGCTGGTGTCGGCCAATGTCGAGACGTCGGGCGCTTCCTTGATCAAGCCCATCTGCAGCAGAAGCTCGCCGGCGGTCTTGGAAAAGTCCTGGAATTCCTTGGTGAAGAACTGCTTGTTTTCGGCCTTGTCGGCCCATTTCAGGTATTTGGCCGACTCTTCGAACTCCTTGGCCGACTGCTTCACGTCGGCGCCCATCGTTTCATAGGATTTCGCGGGATCGCTCTTGATCAGGTCGAGTGCCTCGAAATAGCTGTCGGCAAGCGCCTTGGCCGCATCCGGATTGGCCTTAAGGAACTCCGGCGTGCAGCCGACTGTATCGAGGACCATCGGATAGTCGAGAGTGGTCACAAGGATATGGCCCTGGTCGGACTTGTCGCGCACCGCCGAGATGAACGGCTCATAGGTCACCGCCGCATCGTTCTGTCCGGCGAGAAACGCCTGCGCCGCCGCGTCCGGCTCCAGGTTGACGACCGTCACGTCCTTGGTCGACATGCCGTTCTTGTTGAGCACCCAGGCCAGCATGAAATAGGGCGACGTGCCCGGCGCCGAGGACGCGACCGACTTACCCTTGAGATCGGCGACGGTCTTGATGTCGTTGCGGGCGACAATGCCGTCGGCGCCGTAGGACTTGTCGAGCTGGAATATCTGCTTGGTCGTCACACCATTGGCGTTCCAGACCAGCCAGGTCTCGACCGTGGTGGCGGCGCATTGCAGGTCGCCGCTGGCGATGGCGAGCGGCCGGCTGGCTTGCGGCACCTTCTTCAAGGTGACGTCGAGGCCGTGCTTTTCGAAGATGCCGGCCTGCTTGGCGAGGGTCAGCGGCGCAAAGCCGGTCCATCCACTGATGCCGATGCTAACCGATGTGGCGGCCATCGCCGGCGCGGACAATCCGACGGCAAGCGTCAAGCCTGCGGCAAGAATTCCGATCCTGTTCATCTCGGTTCCCCTTTTTATGTGTTCGGATGGGGAATTGTGTCACAGACGCCCACAGGCTTGTCAATGAAGCAGATGCTGCACTGCGGTATCTCACTACCGGCAGTAAACTTCGCCATTAGCGGGTGTTGTACATCCAGCTGCGATCGCGCCACATTTTTTCGCCGACCAGGCAGTCGGTGTCGGGGATGTCCTGTGCCAGCACCAATGGCGGATGCGCCGCCTCTTCGGCCGCTCGCTGCGGCGAGGCCGGACCAGCAAGCTCCAGCACCAGCTTGCGGCGGATTGCCTCCGGAAACTGCGTCCAGTCATTGACCGGGATCATGAAGGAGCCCGGCCCGCCGATGACGCAGTCGCTGTAGTAACGGTCGAGATTGTTGACATCATAAGCGCTGCTGAACCCGCCCCTGGTCATCAGCGGCAGGCCGTTGACGGTGATGCCCTGCTTGATCACGGCGTCGCGGGTGATATCGACAGGTGCGCCCTGGTTGTTGGGGCCGTCACCCGAAATGTCGATCACCCGCTTGACGCCCTGGAAGCCGCTTTCGGCAAAGAGATCGCTGGCGAATTCTAAGGCGCCGGAGATCGAGGTGCGCCTGGCACTGGCCGGCGGATGAGCGGAAAGCTGCGCTGCCAGCCGCTCAGCGTCGGCACGATTGGCGATCACCGTCCATGGCACCACGACCTGCTGCCAGGTCGCGCCAGCCCATTCGACGTAGGTGACGGCAATCTTGCCATGAGCGCCTTCGCCGATTGCCTGCAGGACATCGTCGTGCGTCAGCGCCGCCGCATAGCCATGACGCTGGATTTCGAGTTCGTCGGGCGACATGGACAAGGATACGTCGACTGCCAGCACCAGTTGGACATCAACCGGCTCGGCGGCGCGGGAGTTTGCAGTCAGCCACAGCGCCGACGCCAGCGCGGCGGCGCCCGAGACGAGATGTCTTGCACGGGCAAAAGCAGACATGCCGCACGGTAAGCGAAAATCGCCGATCGACAAAGAGAAAAGCCCGGTGGAGAGCCGGGCTCATCCGGTCACATTTTTGCGAACCGCCGGAAAATGAATTTCATTTGTGGATGCGGTGCCCGCCCCGTCCCCGCCACTCCACGGCCTTCTCGACATCCGTCTCAGGGAATGGGTCCGGCTTCGGTTTTCTAGTACCGACCCCGCGCGCTGCCCTCCAGTTCGGCTTGAATGACGGCGGAAGCCACAACAGAATACCTGCACCCGCGGCAGGCAAGATGATCGCAAAACGCAGAATTGAAAGTACGATGCCGCAGATGCCGACGATCTGCGCGGCCCGGCGGACGCCGAAGCGTCTCAGGAACAAATGTCTTGCAATCACGCCGCCATCCAGATCGTAGGCGGGCAGGATGTTGAGAACGATAAGCGACACGTTCAACAATGCGCCAATCCAAAGCGTCCATTCCAGAGGACCGGCCGACCTTGACGGCAGCCACCCGAATGGCCTTTCGGGCGCAACTGGGATGAGTTCTCCAAAAACCAGATAATAGGCCGCAGCGAAAAACGCGGCGAGCGCGACGTTCGCCAGGGGACCCGCTATCGCAATCCGCGCCCAGGCAGGCGATGGCGCTGCGGCGCGTTTGAAACGCGTGAGCCCGCCGAAGAGATATAATTCTATCCTGTCGGTGGCGACGCCTTGTCGGCGTCCGATCCAGGCGTGTGCCAGTTCGTGCAAAAATATCGACGCAAATAGAAGCGCTGCAAAGATAGAGGTATGGATCAGTGCATCCTTGGGTCGGCTCGCCCACTCGTTCAGGAAGGGCAGCACGATGGGAATTGCCAAGGTCCAGCTGACGCGAACCGGGATATTCCGGTTCAGCTGAAACACAAGCGCATCGTTTTTTCTGTCCCAGCCGATCCGCCGCAAAGGCACCCCCCAATCGCAGCGCGACGGTAAGCGAGAATCATCGCTCCACAAAGCGAAAAGCCCGACGATGAATCGGGCTTCTGCATTCAGGTCCTGCTGGCACTACTCGGGCTGCCTGTGTGGAGAATCGGCAAGCAAGCAACGTTCAGCTGCGCGGATTGAGGTTCTCCGGGTCGTAGAGCGGCCTGTAGCCGACGGCGGCCACTTCGACCGGGTATTTCTCGCCGAAATATTCGACGCTCAGCTTGCGGCCCTCCTGGCAATAAGCCCAGGGCAGGTAGGCGAGCGCGATGTTCTTGCCGAGGGTCGGACCATAGGCCACCGAGGTCGTGAACGACCGACGGCCGAGCTCGTCGACCAGCGTCTCACCGGTTTGCGGATCCATCACCGGCATCATGCCGACCGGATAGCGGGGAACGCCGTTGGAATCGGTATTGTCCGTCATGATAAGCGTGCAAAGCATGGCCGGCTGATGCGCCCGGGCGCGATATTCCAGATGCTTTGCCTTGCCGCAGAAATCGGCCTCCTTGACCTTCGGGCGGGCAAGGTCGGCTTCCAGCAGATTGTATTCGGTCAACAGATCCGCGTTCTGCAGGCGCAGGCTCTTCTCCATGCGGCGGCTGTTGGCATAGGTCTCGACGCCAAAGGCCATCACGCCGGTCGACCGCAGCGCGTCCCAGACGGCCAGGCCGTCCTCGTAGCGCATATGCAGTTCCCAGCCTTGCTCGCCGACATAGGAGATGCGGAAGGCGGTCACGTCCTTGCCGGCGATCCTGACGGGCTTGATCGCGGCAAAGGGAAAATTCTCAGGCGTCAGTCCGTCGGGGTTTTCCACGACCTTGCCCAATGTTGCCCGCGCGTTCGGACCCCAGATGCCGACGGTCACATATCTCTCGGTCACATCGGTGACGGTAACGTCGAAGCCTTTGTCCTCTGCCGTCCGGCGCATGTACTGGAAGTCGCGCGGCCCGGCATCAGCGCCGTCGATGACGCGGCAGCGGTCGGCCATGCGGATGACGGTCAGGTCGGCGCGGACCATGCCTTCCTCGTCGAGGAAATGCGTATAGATGCCCTTGCCGATATTGCCGTCGCCGCCGATCTTTGCCGCGCACAGCCATTCCATCAGCGCGACATGATCGGGACCTTCCACGTCGTACATGGCGAAATGCGAGAGGTTGACGATGCCGCAATCCTCGCTCATGGCGAGATGCTCGGCATTCGAGACGCGCCAGAAATGGCGGTTGTCCCATTCGTTTTGGCGCACCGGCACCCGGTTGCCGTATTTCTCGAGCAAATGCTCGTTGGCGGCGTAGCCGTGGGCGCGCTCCCAGCCGCCGAGCTCCATGAAATAGCCGCCGAGTTCCTTTTCGCGCTCCCAGAAGGGCGAGCGGCGGACATTGCGGGCCTTGGAGAAGGGCTCACGCGGATGCACCGCCGGGTTGTAGACCTTCATCGCGGTTTCGGTGCAGCGGTCCCAGATGAACTGCTCTTTGGTCTGGTGCGGATAGAAACGCGAATAGTCGATGGCGTGGTGGTCGATCGCCGTGCGGCCGTCCGTCATCCAGTCTGCGATGAGCTTGCCCATGCCGGGGCCGTCCTTGACCCAGATGGCAACGGCATACCAGAGGCCCCTCACCTTCTGGCTTTCGCCCATCGATGGGCCGCCGTCCGCCGTCACCTGCAGCAGGCCGTTGAAGGAATGGCTCTCATTGTAGCCCAGCTCGCCCAGGATCGGCGTCAGTTCCATGGCGCGCTCGAGCGGCGCCAGGATCTGCTCCATGTCGAGATCGCGTTGCGACGGCGAAAGCCGCGCCTCGTTTTTCTCGAGAATATCGCGCGGATGGCAAAGGCGCGGATTGGTCTCTTCGTAATAACCCCATTCGATCTGCCCGCCTTCGGCGGTCTTGGGGTCGCCGGTATCGCGCATGTAAGCCGAGTTGCCCTGGTCGCGCAGCAGCGGCCAGCCGATCTCCTTGCCGGTGCCGGCGAACTCAGTGTACGGCCCGAAGAAGGTAAGCGGATGGTCGATCGGCATGACCGGCAGGTCCTCGCCGGCCATTTCCGCAATCAGCCGTCCCCAGATGCCCGTGCAGACCACGACATAGTCGGCCTCGATGGTGCCGCGGTCGGTCACCATGCCCTTGATGCGGCCGTTCTCGATGACGAGCGACCTGGCCGAGGTGTTGGCAAACGCCTTGAGTTTGCCGGAGGCTTCCGCCTGGTCGACAAGCTTGCCGGCGACGGTCTGCGAGCGCGGGATGACGAGGCCGGCGTCGGGATCCCACAGGCCGCCCTGTACGATCTGTTCTTCGATCAGCGGGAATTTTTCCTTGATCTCGGCGGGATCGATCAGGCGGGCGCGTGTGCCGAAGGCCTTCGCCGAGGCGATCTTGCGCTTGATCTCCGCCATGCGGGCGTCGTCGCCGACGCGGGCGACCTCAAGGCCGCCGATGCGCGCGTAGTGACCCATCTTTTCGTAGAAATCGATGGAATAGAGCGTCGTCCAGCACGACAGGAAGTCATGGCTGGTCGTGTAGCAGAAGTCGGAAGCGTGCGCCGTCGAGCCGATATCGGTCGGAATGCCTGATTTGTCGATGCCGACAATATCGTCCCATCCTCGCTCGATCAGGTGATGGGCGACCGATGCGCCGACGATTCCGCCCAGCCCGACGATGACGACCTTCGCCTTTTCCGGAAACCCTGCCATTGCCCGCGACTCCAAGATGCTATTGCGGCCGACTATAGGGCGGCGCGGCGGCGCGCTTGCAGCCTGTTTGCGACATCGCAAAAAAAGCCCGCGCCACCAGCCCGTCGAATGCAGTTAGACCTACGCCTACGCCTTCGCCCTGCTCAGTACGAAGGCGCTGCCAGAGGCCGTTCTGCGCAGCTTCGAAGAAAAGTGCATGCCTTCCACGCCGATTACCGATAGCAAATAAAAGGCCGGGCGTTTGCCCGGCCTTCAAAAATCCTGGCGTCGACTTTACTTGATGCGCGCGACGCCGCCCGAGATCTCAATGGTTTCCGAACCGGTCAGCGCCTCGAGGTCGCCATTCGGCAAGGTAACAAAACAGCCGCTCGGGCAAAATTCCACGGTTTCGCCGGCGGCCAGCGCCAGCTCGGTCTTGCCGCCGCCTTCCGTCACGATCAACGTGCGGGTCTCGGCGTCCTTGTTGACCGCGCTGGCGGCATGGGCCGAACCGCCCACGGCCAGAAAAGCGATGGCGGCGACGAGAGACTTCCACATTTTGCAATATCGGTGTTGCCACCGCCCCTGTTGCATTTCGCAAGGCATTCTCGCCGTTTGCAGGTGAGCTTATATGCAATGCAAGCTGAACGGCAACTGAATGCCGCATTCATGCCGCAATTGGTTTCCGAAGGCTTGAAGGCAAGCTCCAAACAGCTAGTCAGGATCGGGCTTCCGCACCTTGCGTCCCGACTTGGCGAGACGTTTCGCCTCGACCGCCGCAAGTGCTTTTGCTTGTTCCCGCTCGGCGAATTCGACTTCGATCTTGTCGTCGTCGATCGGCCACGCCTCGTGCTTTTTGGTCTCGACGACGGCGCGCGGCGTAGACGGAATTTCGATATGCTGGTCGGCGAATACATCGAAGATGGCAAAGCGGATGTCGTTCTGGACGATATTGCCACTAAGAACGTCTGCCAGGAACACGCGAATCTCGAATTCGAGCGCGGCCGGGCCGAAATTGGAAAACAGCACGAAGGGTTCCGGGTTTTTCAGCACCAACGGATGACTGCGCGCAATCTCCAACAGGACGCCATGCACGTGCTTAACGTCGCTGCCATAGGCGACGCCGACCTTGATGTCGACGCGGCCGAGCTTGTTGCGGTGCGTCCAGTTGCCGACCGCATTGTTGATCAGGTTTGAATTGGGCAGGATCACCGATTGCCGCTGGAACGTCTCGATCTCGGTGGCGCGTACGCTGATCTTCTTGACCGTGCCGCTGATGTCGCCGGCGACGATCCAGTCGCCGACCTTGAACGGCCGCTCGGCCAACAGGATCAGACCCGACACGAAATTCGAGACGACATTCTGCAGGCCGAAACCGATGCCGAGGGACAGGGCGCCGGCGACCAGCGCGAGATTGGAGAGGTCGATACCGGCCGCCGAGATGCCGACCAGTGCCGCGACCGCGACGCCCGCATAACCGACCGCCAGCCGGATCGAATTGCGCACGCCGGTGTCGACCCGGCCGCGCGCCATCACCGAGCCGTCGAGCCAGCCCTGGAACCAGCGCGTCAGGAAATAGCCGATGATGAAGACGACGACGCCGGTGAGGATGCCGGTGACCGAGATCGTCACCGAGCCGATGGTGAGGCCGGTCGCCAGCTTGTAGGCCCACGCCTGGATGTCGCCGGGCTGGAAGCCCCACATCAACAGGATCAGCGGCAGGAACACCAGCACGATCATGATGTTGATGGCCGCGCTGACGACAAGCCCGAGCTGGTCGAGCGCGGTCGCTTCATAGCTTGAATTGGCCGATAGCCAGCGCCCGATCGAAGTGTTGGCGAAACCGCCTTCCTCGCCGATCGCCCGCGCCGACAGGAAGCCGATATAGGCAGTGACCAGGATCGTGCCGGTGACCACGACCTGCACCGAGACGAAAATGGCAAGGCCGATAAAGCCGAGCAGCGCCGAGGCGACGGTGAATAGCCCCAGCGCGACGGCGGTGTAGCGCAGCCATGCCGGCCACGGGCGCCAGCTCCCGTCGGCAGCCTTGAACGGCTTCAGCAGGCCCATCAGGATCAGGATGACGCCGACGCTGATGGTGGCGACAAAGCTTCTGGCGATGGTCAGCGACAGCGGCGAGCCCATCTTGTCGTTGACGACCGACAGGAAATAATTGATGCCGATGGCGACGGCCATGGCAGTGGTCAGCCGCACCAGCCAGCGCGCCGGGCCGGTTTCGACAGGGATCAGACGCCAGTTCGGCAGCCGCGGTTCCAGCGCCGCATTGGTCAGCCGGTTGACGCAGAACACCACCGCGATAACGGCAACCAGCGCATTCAGGAAGATGCCGATGTCGCCGCGCAACACGTTATAGTAATTGAAGAAGAAAATGGTCGAGACAAGGAAGACGCCAACCGCCAGCGTCGGCAGCAATGTCGACCAGAACGCCACCGACAAGCGGCTGAGGTAGGAGGGATCCTCGACGGAAGGATCGGCTTCGAAGACGCGGCCGAACAGGCGCCGCCCGCCGACGAAAAGCACAGCAGCCAGCGCGAGCGCCATCAGGGCCGCGGCAAGAATGGCCTGGAACTTGAACTTGAAGGCGAAGCTCAGCCAGGACGACACCGCCTTATAGAAACTGGTAAATTCGTCGTTGGCGTCGGAAATGACCTCGGGGCTCAATGCATCCGACAGCACGTAGCGCTTGGTGAGCTGATTGCGGAACAGCTGGCTGCGCATGTTGCCGATCTGCTCGATCAGCCCGCTGATGCGGATCGACAGGGTTTGCGCCGTGGCGATGACGGCATTGATTTCGGCTTTTTCGGAGGCCAGCGCCTGGCGTTCGCCGGTCACGATATCGGGCTCGGCCGGCTGGCCCGCGGCCGGCGGCGGGCCCAGCTGCTCGAGCCGGCTGTTGATCTCGCTCAGCCGCGGTCGGAAAGCGAGCGCGCTGTTCAGCGACGCACGCGACATTTCTTCCAGTTGCAGCCGAATATCGACAAGGCTGGCGTCGTCGTCGCCGTCCTGCTGGATCTTCTTTTCGAGGTTGTCGGTCTTCGTCGTCAGGTCCTGGAGGATTTTCTGCTGATCGCTGGCCAGTCCCGCAGGCGCCTGGCTAAGCCCTTGCGCCACCGCTCGCAACGAAAGCGGCGCCGTGGCGACAACCGCCAGGACCAGAACGAAACGGAGCAGTCGGAAAAGCATGATTGTCTGGCGACTCACGGGCGATAAGGCGTTCTAAAGGCCCGCTCTTGATAAAGACCGACATATCTGGGGGCAAGCCGTCCCTGACGGCCCGCTTTCGAAGTCGGCCAATCGAAGTCGGGGAGTCGAAAAGCGATGGCGCAATCTTGGCTTTGCATTGGCGGCCTGCTCTATAGTCTGCCGCAAAGCCTGAAATGGATGACAATAAGAATGGCGGAATATTCGGCCTTTTCGCTTCTCAAGAACGCGCTGACCGGAAACAAGGACTGGAAGCCGGCCTGGCGCAAGCCCGACCCGAAAGCGTCCTACGACGTGATCGTCATCGGCGGCGGCGGCCATGGCCTGTCGACCGCTTACTATCTAGCCAAGGAGCACGGCATCACCAATGTCGCGGTGCTGGAGAAGGGCTGGCTCGGCTCCGGCAATGTCGGCCGCAACACCACGGCGGTCCGTTCCAACTATCTCCTGCCGGCCAACACGCGCTTTTACGAGCATTCGATGAAGCTGTGGGAGAACCTGGCCCATGACCTCAACTACAACGTCATGTTCTCGCAGCGCGGCTGCCTGAACCTCGCCCACACACCTGCCCAGCTCGACGACTATGCCCGGCGCGGAAACGCCATGCGCCATCTCGGAGTCGACGCCGAACTGATGACCACGGCCGAGATCGCGCGCCTGGTGCCGGCGCTCGACGTCTCAGCCACCGCGCGTTTCCCGATCGTCGGTGGCCTGATGCAGCGGCGCGCCGGCACCGCCCGCCACGACGCCGTCGCCTGGGGCTATGCGCGCGGCGCAGATCGCCGCGGCGTCGACATCATCGAAAACTGCGAGGTCACCGGCTTCCTGCGCGACGGCGACCGCATCACCGGCGTCACGACGACGCGCGGCGAAATCCGCGCCAAAAAGGTAGCGGTGGCGGTGGCCGGCAGCACCGGGCGGGTCATGGGACTTGCCGGCATCGAGACAATGCCGATCGAGAGCCACGTGCTGCAGGCCTTCGTCACGGAATCGCTAAAACCCTTCATCGATACGGTCCTGACCTTCGGCATGGGCCATTTCTATATGTCGCAATCGGACAAGGGCGGCCTCGTCTATGGCGGCGACCTCGATGGCTACAACAGCTACGCCCAACGCGGCAGCCTGCCGATCGTCGATGAGGTGATGAGCGAGATGCTGGCGCTGTTCCCGGGGCTCGCCCGCGTCCGCATGCTGCGCTCCTGGGGCGGTGTCTGCGACATGTCGATGGATGGCTCGCCGATCATCACCACCGGCCCGTTGCCGGGCATGTATCTCAATTGCGGCTGGTGCTATGGCGGCTTCAAGGCGACGCCGGCTTCCGGTTGGTGCTTTGCCTGGACCATCGCCAAGGACGAGCCGCACGATCTCAACGCGGCCTTCACGCTCGACCGCTTCTACCGTGGCCTGGTGATCGACGACAAGGGCCAGGGCGCCACGCCCCGGCTGCATTAGGCCATGATCCCGAAAAGTGGAAACCGGTTTTCGGAAACGATCATGGTCAAACGAGAAGTTTAAGAAATCCATGCTCATCACCTGCCCCTATTGCGGTCCGCGCGACGTGATCGAATTCACCTATCAGGGCGACGGCAACCGCCAGCGCCCACAGCCCGCCTCGCAGAACCTCGACGCCTGGAATGCCTATGTCTACGACCGGCTTAACCCGGCCGGGGACCACAATGAGATCTGGCAGCATTCGGGCGGCTGCCGCGCCCATCTCAGGGTCGTGCGCAACACGCTGACGCACGAGATCTCCGGCACCGCGTTCGCGCGCGGCGACCACAACTCGGTTGCGCGGCACCGGGCCGAGGACAAGCCATGAGCCCGCGCCGTACCGAGGCCGGCGGCCGCATCGACCGGCTGCGTACCATCCGTTTCACCTTCGACGGCGCGCCCTATACCGGCCATGCTGGCGACACGCTGGCTTCGGCGCTGCTGGCCAACGGCGTCACCCTGTTCGGGCGTTCGTTCAAATATCACCGCCCGCGCGGCGTGCTGACTGCCGGCGTCGAGGAACCAAACGCGCTGGTCACCGTGTTGAGGGGCGAGGTTCGCGAGCCGAACATTCCTGCCACCATGGTCGAGATCTATGACGGGCTGGCAGCAATCAGCCAGAACCGCTTCCCCTCGCTTGCCTGGGACGTCAGCGCCGTCAACCAGCTCGGCGGCAAGCTTTTGTCGGCCGGCTTCTATTACAAGACTTTCATGGGACCGGTTATCGGTCCGCTGAAAGGCACGCGCTTCTGGATGTTCTGTGAGCATTTCATCCGCCGTGCCGCCGGCCTGGGCAAGGCAGGCACGGCTCCCGATACGGCGCGCTACGAACGTATGAATGCGTTTTGCGATGTGCTGGTGGTCGGCTCCGGCCCGGCCGGGCTGATGGCCGCCAAGGCGGCTGCCGATCAGGGTGCACGCGTCATCCTGGCCGAGCTCGAGCCGCATTTCGGCGGCTCGGCCAATTGGTCGGGCGAGACGATCGATGGCATGCCGGCCGCCGACTGGGTGGCCCGCGCCGCTGGCCAGCTTGAAGGCCGTGACAATGTCCGCCTGCTGCCGCGCACCACCGTCTGGGGCTATTATGACGGCAACACGCTTGCCGCGATCGAACGTGTCACCGACCACAAGGAAACGCCCGGCAAGGGCGAGCCGCGCCATCGCTACTGGACGATCCGCGCCAAATCGGTGGTGCTGGCTACCGGCTCCCTGGAGCGTCCGCTGGTCTTTCCAGGCAATGATCGGCCAGGCGTAATGCTGGCGCATGCTGCCGAGCGTTATGCCAATGAATATGGCGTGCTGCCCGGCGACAGGATCGGGGTGTTCACCAACAATGACAGCGCCTATCGCGCGGCCCTGGCGCTGAAGAAGGCCGGCGCCGTCGTCGTCGCCATCGTCGACGTGCGCCCGGAGCTTTCGAGCGAAATGCGCAAGCTGGCCCGCGAAGCGGAGGCCGAGATCTTTTCTGGCCACGCGGTGATCGCCACCGAGGGCGGCAAGGCGCTTTCCGGCTTCAAGGTGCAGCGCTTCGACATGGTCAACGGCGCGCTTTCCGGCGATGCGCGCAGCATCCACGCCGACTGCCTGCTGATGTCGGGCGGCTGGTCGCCGACCATCCATCTGGCCAGCCAGGCCGGCGCCAGAGCGGAGTGGAACGAAGCATTGCAAGCTTTCCTGCCGCCCAAGCCGACGACACGGCAATGGATCGGCGCCGGCGCCTTCACCGGCAGTTTCTCCACCGCCGAGGCGATCGCCGAAGGCCGCGCCGCCGGTCTTTCCGCTGCGGGCGCAACCGCCACGCCGGCGGCCTTGCCTGCCGTTGAGGCAGCACCTGGTGATCCCGATCCGGCGCCCGTGTTCGAGATCAAGGCCGAAGGAAAGAGCTTCGTCGATTTCCAGCATGACGTGACGGCGGATGACGTGCGGCTAGCGCATCGCGAAGGCTTCGTCTCGGTCGAGCATCTGAAGCGCTACACTACGCTCGGCATGGCGACGGACCAGGGCAAGAACTCCAACATACCCGGCCTCGCCATCATGGCCGAGGCGCTGGGCAAGCCGATCCCGCAGGTCGGCACGACGCGCTTTCGCCCGCCCTTTTCGGCGGTGTCGATCGGCTCGCTTGCCGCCGAACGCTTCGGCGATCTGAAGCCCGAGCGGCTAACGCCGATGCATGACTGGCACGTCGCCAACGGCGCCACCATGTATTCGGCCGGCCTGTGGTACCGGCCGATGATCTACGGCCATCCCGGCGAGACGATCGAGCAGGCCTATGTGCGCGAAGCGAGAGCCACGCGCGAGAGCGCCGGCATCGTCGACGTCTCGACACTGGGCAAGATCGCGGTGCAAGGCCCGGACGCTGCGGAATTCCTCGACCGCGTCTATACCAACATGTTTTCGGCGCTGGCCGTCGGCAAGGCGCGCTACGGGCTGATGCTGCGCGAGGACGGTCTCGCCTTCGACGACGGCACCACATGGCGGCTCGGCGAGCAGGATTTCCTGATGACCACCACCACCGCCAATGCCGGCAAGGTAATGCAGCATCTGGAATATTTCCTCGACGTGATCTGGCCGGAGCTCAAGATCCACGTCACCTCGGTGACCGACCAATGGGCCGGTGCCGCCATCGGCGGGCCGAAGGCCAGGCAGATACTGGCTGCTTGCGTCAGCGGCTCCGCCGTCGAGAATGCCGCCCTGCCCTTCATGGGCATCGTCCACGGCGAGATCGCCGGCGTGCCGGTGATGATCTGCCGGCTGTCCTTCTCCGGCGAAATGGCCTTCGAGGTCTATTCCGGCGCCGGTTACGGCACCCATGTCTGGGAGGCGCTGATCGAAGCCGGCAAGCCGTTCGGGCTGGTGACCTACGGGCTGGAGGCGCTGGGCACCATGCGCATCGAGAAAGGCCACGTCACCGGCGCCGAGATCGACGGCCGCACCACGGCACGCGATCTGCATCTCGACTGGATGCTGTCGAAGAAGAAGCCGTTCATCGGTTCGGCGATGATGGACCGCGAGGGGCTGATCGCACCCGACCGCCTGGAACTCGTGGGTATTGTCTCGCTGGACAACCAGCCGCTAAACGGCGGCGCGCACATCGTCGAGGAGCTTGACGAAGCCAATCCGCACGGCTCGCTTGGCCACATCACCGCTTGCTGCTATTCGCCGGCGCTTGGCAAATATATCGCGCTTGCCCTGGTCAAGGGCGGCAAGGCGCGGCGCGGCACGCGCGCTTATGTCTCCGATCCGCTGCGTAACCGGTTCGGGCCGGTCGAGATCGTCTCCAACCACTTCTTCGATCCGGACGGGAGCCGCATGCATGGTTGAGCGCCAATCACCGCTTGAGCCGGTACTGCATCCAGGCTCGCATGGCAAATTCGAGCACGGCGTCGAAATCATCCTCTCCGAAACCAGGCCGGGTTCCATCCTGCAGCTTGCCGCCTGGCCCGGCGAGGAG
Source organism: Mesorhizobium sp. M0306 (assembly GCF_040321655.1). Lineage (NCBI taxonomy): Bacteria > Pseudomonadati > Pseudomonadota > Alphaproteobacteria > Hyphomicrobiales > Phyllobacteriaceae > Mesorhizobium > Mesorhizobium sp. M0306. Next base: position 95,641 of record NZ_JAMYRY010000021.1, read on the forward strand.
AAGAAGTTGATGGCCGGCATCCATGCGGTCACCGGCCTGGCTTTGCCCGACGGCGCCGGCGGCGGTGTCACGGACGGCATCAGGTCGGTGTTTGGCTTTGCGCCGGGAAAGTTCACTGTGGTCGATGAAGCCGAGGGATTGGCGTCGGCCTTTGCCAGTGTCGTCACTTCGGCCATCGGTACGGTGACCGACCTTTCGCACGGCCGCACCGCGATCCGTATCGCCGGGCCGAAGGCCGAGTGGGTGCTGGCAAAATTCTTCGCTATCGACTTCGCGCTGCCGGCCTTCCCGATCGGCGCCGGCCGCTCGACCATGCATCACGACGTCTTCGCGCAGATCCAGCGCACCGGCGCCGATCAGTTCGACATCTATGTGTTCCGCTCGTTTGCCCGCTCGTTCTGGAAGGCGCTCTGCCACGCCAGCGAGGAAGTCGGCTACGAAGTGCAGTAGCTAGACGGCGCGTCGTCACCTTACTCGGCGAACGTCACCCACTCTTCCAGCGGCGCGCGGTCGGTGCGGAAGGCATTTTCGGGCTTGGACGTATCCTCATGGCCGAGCGCCATGCCGCAGACGACGATCTCCTCGTCGGGGATGTTGAGCACCGGCCTGATCTGCCGGTGATAGGGCGCGAAGGCGGCCTGCGGGCAGGTGTGCAGGCCCCTGCCCCGCGCCGCGACCATGATGTTTTGCAGGAACATGCCGTAGTCGATCCACGACCCCTTGTTCAGCCGCCGGTCGACGGTGAAGATCATGCCGACCGGCGCATCGAAGAAGACAAAGTTGCGGTCATGCTGCGCACGCATCCTGTCGACCTCGCGCCGGCCGATGCCGAGCACGCCGTAAAGGCCGAAGCCGTTGGCCCGCCGTCGCGTCAGATAGGGTTCGAAGAACTGGTCGGGATAGTAGCGGTACTCGTCCCACTCGGCCTTTTCGGCGCGGATGCCCGAACTGAGGATGGCGTCGGTGATGCGCTGCTTGACCTCGCCTTTGGTCACATAGACCTTCCAGGGCTGCATGTTGGTGCCTGAGGGCGCGCGCGCGGCAACGGCGAGAATATCGCGGATGGTGTCGTCGTCGACCATGTCGGGCAAGAAGGCGCGTACGGACCGGCGCGAGGTGATCGCGTCATCGACGATCGCCGCCGCAATCCGGGAGTTGTTTTCCAGCATGGGCTGTCCCTTTGCGCATAATCCTGGACCCGGCTATCCGGAAAGGATCATGCGCCGACTAGAAGTGATGGAGCATCCTTGTGAGTTTCTATGAACGCTCGACGCCCTATCCGCCTCGACCGGACGCCCCACTCGCCGCTCGTGCGCCGAGCCTTTGCCTGAACCGTCAAAATGGCGCAAGTAAATCTTGTGGGTTCATGAAAATCATCTTGATTTTTTCACAGACCTGCGGTCACATGAAATTTGCCCAGAATTTTTCATCGAGTTTCTTCATTTTTCACCAAGCGATTCATCAAAGGGAGTAGCTTTGCCCTCGATCGCCGCAAGACCGGAACAAGATAACGGCGAACGACTGCTGGCCAGCGACATTCGCGCGTTGCGCAAGGCGCGCGGCCTGACGCTTGCCGAAATCGGGCTGAAGCTCGGCCGTTCCGTCGGCTGGGTCAGCCAGGTCGAGCGCGGCCTGTCGGTCCCGTCGCTCGGCGATCTCAGGGCCTTCGCCGAATTGTTCGGCGTGCCGGTCAGCCTGTTCTTCAGCCATGACGTGCCTGTCGAGACCGAACGCGGCGTGGTCGTGCGCGCCGGCAACCGGCGTACGCTTGGCACAAGCGATTCCGGCCTGGTGGAGGAGCTTCTGTCGCCGGATCTCGGCGGTAGCTTCGAGATGCTGCGTTCGGTCTTCGCCCCCGGTGCCGAGCTGAAGAGCGAGGCGCGCCGGCCGACTGAGGAAGCCGGTTACGTCGCGTCCGGCAGCTTCGACATCGAAATTGCCGGCGTCTGGCACCGGCTTGGAGAAGGCGACTCCTTCCGCTTTGACGGCAAGCCGTTCCGCTGGCGCAATCCTGGAGCGGAACCGGCTGTGGTGATCTGGGTGGTTTCGCCGCCCGTCTATTGATCTGGAGAAGAACATGGCCGGTTTGCCGACCACGGCGCGCGTGGTGATCATCGGAGGCGGTGCCGTCGGCGCCTCCTCGCTCTACCATCTCGCCAAGGCGGGCTGGACCGACTGCGTGCTTCTGGAGAAGAACGAGCTGACTTCCGGCTCGACCTGGCATGCCGCCGGCAACGTGCCGACTTTCTCCTCGTCATGGTCGCTGATGAACATGCAGCGCTATTCGACCGAGCTCTATCGCCGGCTGGCCGACGAGGTCGGCTATCCCATGAACTACCACGTCACCGGCTCGCTCAGGCTCGCCCATACGACCGAGCGTATGCAGGAATTCCAGCGCGCCAAGGGCATGGGCCGCTACCAGGGCATGGACATCGACGTGGTCGGCCCGGACGAGATCAAACGCCGTTATCCCTTCATCGAGAGGCATGAGCTGAAAGGCGCGCTCTACGATCCCAATGATGGCGATATCGACCCGGCGCAATTGACCCAGGCGCTGGCCAAGGGAGCCCGCGACATGGGCGCGAAGATCATCCGCTTCTGCCCGGTCACCGGCGTGCGCCGCGAGAACGACGAGTGGGTGGTCGAGACGGCGCAAGGCGAGATCCGCTGCGAGATCGTCGTCAACGCCGCGGGCTACCGCGCCGCCGAAGTCGGCAGGATGTTCGGCCGCGAGGTGCCGATGATGGTGATGAGCCATCAATATATCCTGTTTGAGGAAATCCCCGAACTGGCGGCGTGGTCGAAGGAACAAGGCAAGAAGCTGCCGCTGCTGCGCGACGTCGATACATCCTATTATCTGCGCCAGGAAAAGAACGGCATGAACCTCGGCCCTTATGAGCGCAATTGCCGCGCCCACTGGGTCGGCCACAACGATCCGATGCCCGACGACTTTTCGTTCCAGCTGTTTCCCGACGATCTCGACCGGCTGGAACACTATCTGGCCGATGCTGTCGCCCGCGTGCCGATCCTCGGCACCGCCGGCCTGTCCAAGGTCATCAACGGGCCGATCCCCTATGCGCCCGACGGCAACCCGCTGATCGGGCCGATGCCCGGCGTGCCGAACGCCTTCGAGGCCTGCGTCTTTACCTTCGGCATCGCCCAGGGCGGCGGCGCCGGCAAGGTGCTGGCCGAATGGGTGACGCAAGGCCAGACCGAATGGGACATGTGGTCGTGCGATCCACGCCGTTTCACCGCCTTTGCCTCGGCCCCGGATTATTGCGTCGCCAAGGGCATGGAGATCTACGGCAACGAATATGCCATCCAGTTCCCGCGCCATGCCTGGCCGGCCGGGCGCGACCGCAAGCTGTCGCCGATCCACGACCGCATCAAGGCACTCGGCGCCCGGTTCGACGCTTATAATGGCTGGGAACGCGCCACCTGGTATGCGAAGGCAGGCGACGACATCTCCGAAGAATCCACGCTGACCTTCCGCCGCGACGGGCCGTGGCAGCATCGCGTGCGCGAGGAATGCCTCGCCGTCCGCGATGCCGCCGGCATTTTGGACCTGCCGGGGTTTTCCCGTTTCAATCTCGACGGTCCGGGTGCCGCCGAATGGCTCAGCCTCCAGGTGACAGGCCTGGTGCCGAAACCCGGCCGCATCGGCCTCGTCTATTTTGCCGACGACAAGGGCCGCATCGTCACCGAAATGTCGGTGGTCCTCCACGACGAGAACCTGATGACGCTGATCACCGCCGCTGTGGCTCAGTGGCATGATTTCGAATGGCTGAAGTCGCGCATCCCGAAGGACGCCACATTCAAGCTGGTCGACAGGACGGAGGAATACTCCACCCAGATCCTCGCCGGCCCCAACTCGCGAAAAATCCTCGCCGAACTCTGCGCGGCCGACCTCACCCTGCCCTGGCTGACGCATCAGGAAACCAGTATCGCCGGACGTTCGGCAAAGCTGGTGCGCGTGTCCTTCGCGGGCGAGCTCGGCTGGGAAATCCACAGCAAGGTCGACGATACCGCAGCCATCTTCGACGCCATCTGGGCGGCCGGGAAGAGGCATGGCCTAAAACCGTTCGGCATGTACGCGCTGGATTCGCTCCGGCTCGAAAAAGGCTACCGTACGTGGAAGGGCGATCTGTCGACCGACTACTCGATCCTGCAGGGCGGGCTGGAGCGCTTCGTCAGATGGGACAAGCCCGACTTCCGCGGCAAGGCGGCGCTACAGAACGAGAAGCAGCAGGGCGTCAAGAAACGCTTTGTCACGCTGATCATCGAAAACCCCGGCGACTGCGATGCGCCCACCATGTCGACGCTGTGGCATGACGGCCGGATCGTCGGCGAGACGACATCCGGCGGCTGGGGTCATCGCATCGACAAGTCGATCGCGCTCGGCATGCTGCGCGCCGACCTCGCCGAGCCGGGAACCGCGGTCGACGTCGAGATCTTCGGCGAACGTTTTCGGGCGGTCGTGCAGAAGGATGAGCCGTTATGGGATCCAAAGAACGAGAGGCTCAGAGCATGAAGAAAGTCATCCTCACCGATGGCGGCATGGGCCAGGAGCTGGTCCGCCGCAGCAGTTCCGAGCCGACGCCGCTGTGGTCAGCCAGGGTGCTGATCGACGAACCGGATCTGGTGCGCGACCTGCATGCGGAATTCATCCGCGCCGGCGCCCGCGTCATCACCGTCAACACCTATTCAGCCACGCCGGAGCGGCTGGCGCGCGAGGGCGCGGAAGAGCTGTTCAAGCCGCTGCAGAAGCGCGGCATAGAACTGGCAAGGCAAGCACGCGACCAGGCCGGCGACGCGGCGATCGCCGGCTGCCTGTCGCCGCTGTTCGGCAGCTATGCGCCGGCGCTGACGATATCCTTCCAAGATACGCTTGACATCTATCGCCGCATCGTTGCCGAGCAGGCGGACGGCGTCGATCTGTTTCTGTGCGAGACCATGGCGTCGGCCGAAGAGGCGCGCGCGGCTGTCATCGCGGCGTCGGAAAGCGGCAAGCCCGTATGGGTGTCGTGGACGCTTGCCGACCACGGCACGCCGCGCCTGCGCAGCGGCGAAGCCATTGCGGCGGCCTCGGGCGCTCTTGACGGCCTGCCGGTCGCGGCCCGGCTGATCAATTGCTGCCGGCCCGAAGCGATCGCTGCAGCGCTGCCCGAACTGATCGCTCTCGGCGGTCCGGTCGGCGCCTATGCCAACGGCTTCACCTCGATTGAGGCGCTCAAGCATGGCGGTACCGTGGAAGTGCTGCACGCCCGCCACGACCTCGATCCGGACGCCTACGCCGGCCAGGCGATCGGCTGGGTCGAGGCCGGCGCCGGCATCGTCGGCGGCTGCTGCGAAGTCGGCCCCACCCACATTGCCACCCTGCGCGACCGGCTCGAACAGGCCGGCTACGAAATTTCGGGAGTAGCATAATGCCCAGACCATCATCGCGCATTTCCGGCATCGTGCCTTCCGGCAAGGATGGCTGGGAGGTTCATTCCGCTGCCTGGGCACGCAAACAGGCGGGCGAGGACATCATCATGCTGTCGGTCGGCGACCATGATTTCGACACGCCGAGCGAGACGATCGAAGCCTGCGTGACGGCGGTCCGCGCCAGCAATCACCACTACACTCCGCTTGCCGGCGTTCCGCGCCTGCGCAAGGCGATGGCCGCGGCGTCGACGCTCTGCACCGGCGTTGCGACAAATCCCGACCAGGTCATCGCCACGCCGGGTGGGCAAGCCGCGCTCTACGCGGCCATTCAAGCGGTTCTCGACCAGGGCGACCATGCCATCGTCGTCGCGCCCTATTACGCCACCTATCCCAATACCTTCAGTGCGGCGGGCGCCGAGTTCAGCATCGTCGAGACCCCCGCCGAGGATGGCTTTCAGCCGCGCGCCGCCGACATCCGCGCCGCCCTTCGGCCGAACACCCGCGCCATCCTGATCAACACGCCGAACAATCCCACGGGTGCCGTCTATTCGCGCGAGCGCCTGGAAGATCTGGCGCAGATCTGCCGCGAGCATGACCTCTGGCTGCTGTCGGACGAAGTCTACTGGACGCTGGGCGGCGGCGAGCACGTCTCACCACGCTCGCTGCCCGGCATGGCGGAACGCACGCTGGTCATCAATTCGATGTCGAAGAGCCACGGCATGACCGGCTGGCGCATGGGCTGGCTGACCGGGCCGGAACCGATGGTCTCGCTGTTGACCGACCTCAATCTGGTGATGACCTACGGCCTGCCGGCCTTCATCAGTCTCGCCTGCGCGGAGGCGCTCGAAAATGGCTACGGCGTCAAGGAGATCGCCGAGCGCTACGCCGCGAGGCGCACCGTCGTCCTCGATGCCATGCGTGGCATGAACAACATCACGGTGCGCGGCTCCGAGGGCGGCATGTACGTCATGCTCGACATATCGGCCATCGAGCCGGACGATGAGAAATTCGCCTGGGCTTTCCTCGACCAGGAAAAGGTCGGCGTCATGCCCGGCTCGAGCTTCGGCGAGGCTGCAGCCGGCCACATCCGCTTCAGCCTCTGCCAGCCTGAGCCGGTGCTGATGGAGGCTGCCACGCGCCTGCGCCGCTTCGCCTCAAGCTATCGCCGTGAGGCCGCATGAGCGCCCCGCCTACCAAAACCATTCCGACCAAGGCCATTCCTCCCAAAGCGAGGGCGGTCATCATCGGCGGCGGCGTCTCCGGCTGCTCGGTCGCCTATCATCTGGCCAAGCTCGGCTGGACCGATATCGTGCTGCTGGAGCGCAAGCAGTTGACGTCGGGCACGACATGGCACGCCGCCGGCCTGATCGGCCAGTTGCGCGGCTCGCAGAACATGACGCGGCTGGCGAAGTACTCGGCCGACCTCTACGTCAAGCTGGAGGCCGAGACCGATGTCGGCACCGGCATGCGCCAGGTCGGCTCGATCACCGTGGCACTGACCGAGGAGCGTAAGCACGAGATTTATAGGCAGGCGTCTCTCGCCCGCGCCTTCGATGTCGACGTGCGCGAGATTTCCCCCAACGAAGTCAAGGAGATGTACCCGCATCTTAATGTTTCTGATGTTGTCGGCGCCGTGCATCTGCCGCTCGACGGCCAGTGCGATCCGGCCAATATCGCCATGGCCTTGGCCAAGGGCGCGCGCCAGCGCGGTGCGACGATCCTCGAGAACGTCAAGGTCACCAAGGTCCATACCAGGGCCGGCCGCGTCACAGGCGTCTCCTGGGCGCAAGGCGACGAGCAAGGCACGATCGATACCGATATCGTCGTCAACTGCGCCGGCATGTGGGCACGCGAGCTTGGCGCCCAGAACGGCGTCACCATCCCGCTGCACGCCTGCGAGCATTTCTATCTCGTGACGGAACCGATCCCCGGGCTCTCCCGGCTGCCGGTGCTGCGCGTGCCCGACGAGTGTGCCTACTACAAGGAAGATGCCGGCAAGATGATGCTCGGCGCTTTCGAGCCGGTGGCGAAGCCCTGGGGCATGAACGGCATAAGCGAGGAGTTCTGCTTCGACCAGTTGCCGCAGGACATGGACCATTTCGAGCCGATCCTAGAAATGGGCGTCAACCGCATGCCGATGCTGGCCACCGCCGGCATTCACACCTTCTTCAATGGCCCCGAGAGTTTTACCCCCGACGACCGCTATTATCTCGGCGAGGCGCCGGAGCTTTCCGGCTACTGGATGGCGACCGGTTACAATTCGATCGGCATCGTCTCCTCCGGCGGCGCCGGCATGGCGCTGGCGCAATGGATCAATGACGGCGAAGCGCCTTTCGATCTCTGGGAGGTCGACATCCGCCGCGCTCAGCCGTTCCAGAAGAACCGCCGCTATCTCAAGGAGCGCGTCTCCGAAACGCTCGGCCTGCTCTATGCCGATCATTTCCCCTACCGGCAGATGGCAACCTCGCGGAACGTGAGGCGCTCGCCGCTGCACGAACATCTGAAGGCGCGCGGCGCCGTCTTTGGCGAGGTCGCCGGCTGGGAGCGCGCCAACTGGTTCGCTAGGCCCGGCCAGGAGCGCGAATACCGCTATTCCTGGAAACGGCAGAACTGGTTCGACAACCAGCGCGAGGAGCATCTGGCGGTCAGGAGCGGCGTCGGCCTTTTCGACATGACCTCGTTCGGCAAGATCCGCGTCGAGGGTCGCGACGCCTGCGCTTTCCTGCAAAGACTCTGCGCCAACAACATGGACGTGGCGCCGGGCAAGATCGTCTACACCCAGATGCTCAACCAGCGCGGCGGCATCGAGAGCGATCTCACCGTCTCGCGGCTGTCCGAAACCGCCTTCTTCCTCGTCGTGCCCGGCGCGACGCTACAACGCGACCTGGCGTGGCTGCGAAAACATCTTGCCGAGGAGTTCGTCGTCATCACCGATGTGACCGCGGCCGAAGCGGTGCTCTGCCTGATGGGCCCGGATTCGAGGAAGCTGATCCAAAAGGTCAGCCCGAATGATTTCTCCAATGACAACAACCCGTTCGGAACGTTTCAGGAGATCGAGATCGGCATGGGCCTGGCCCGCGCCCACCGCGTCACCTATGTCGGCGAACTCGGCTGGGAGCTTTATGTCTCGACCGACCAGGCTGCCCATGTCTTCGAGGCGATCGCGGAGGCAGGCACCGATGTCGGCCTGAAGCTATGCGGCCTGCACACTTTGGATTCCTGCCGCATCGAAAAGGCGTTCAGGCATTTCGGCCACGACATCACCGACGAGGACAATGTGCTGGAGGCCGGCCTCGGCTTCGCAGTGAAAACGGCCAAGGGCGATTTTATCGGCCGCGATGCAGTGCTGAGGAAGAAAGAAACCGGCCTGTCACGCCAGCTGGTGCAGTTCCGCCTGAACGACCCCGAGCCGTTGCTCTTCCACAATGAGGCGATCCTGCGCGACGGCACGATCGTCGGGCCGATCACCTCCGGCAATTACGGCCATCATCTCGGCGGCGCAATCGGGCTTGGTTACGTGCCTTGCAAGGGCGAGAGCGAGGCGGATGTGCTGTCGTCGTCCTACGAGATCGAGATCGCCGGCGAGCGCTTTGCGGCGGAAGCGTCGCTTAAGCCGATGTACGATCCGAAGGCGGAACGGGTGCGGATGTAGCGCACCTCAGAATGCGTCCATCCTGGCCGCGACCTTCGCCACGAACCTCGTCCGAGTCTCGTCGGTCGACAGGTTCATCGAATAATGCGCGATGTATGAAACCGACCCGCCGGGCTTGATGGTCGCACGCAGCACCCGCTTGACCAGCTTGCGCGGCGGGTCACCCATCAGCATGGCGCGGAACCGGCTGCCGCCATAGGTGGTGACCGCGACCACCTTGCGGATGTTGTGTAGTGACGGCTGCACCTTGCCGTCGACCAGCTTGAACGACACGCCGGGCAGGAAGACGCGATCGAAAAAGCCTTTCAGAATGGCCGGATAGCCGAAGTTCCACACCGGAAACGACAGCACCAGAGCGTCGGCCCGCAGCAAGCGCTCGACATAAGGCGACGCCGGATCGCCGTCGTTGCGCTCGCCGTGGTAGGACAGCCGTTCGGCCCGCGTCAGCCTGGGATCGAAACCCTCGGCATAGAGATCGCAGTCGTCGACCACATGGCCGGCGGCCTTCAGGCGCTCGACGATGGTCCGGTGCAGACCGGCATTGAAGCTGGTCTCGACCGGATGAGCGTAGAGGACGAGGATGTTCACCGGAGAACATCTCGCAGGTCAGCGCGAGGCACCCCCCTCTGCCCTGCCGGGCATCTCCCCCTCAAGGGGGGAGATCGGCTGTCAGTATCGCTTTCGCCAGTTGACGACGTTGGAAGATGGTCGAGACGATGGAACTGCCAATCTCCCCCCTTGAGGGGGAGATGGCCGGCAGGCCAGAGGGGGGTACAGCACCACACGCCCGTCATCGTCTCAACCCGTCTTCTCCAGCCCCTTAAACAGAAACGACTTGCCGGAGCGATAATCATAGTCCGGGTTTTCCCAGGCGATCATCTTGCCCGGATTGAGCAGCCCTTGCGGGTCGGTTTCGCGTTTGAAGGCGAGCTGCACCTCGTCGGTGCGCTTCATGCCGCCTTCTTCCAGCGTGTAGCGGTGCGGGTTGAAGATCCAGCAGCCATTGTCTTCGTGGATGCGGATGATCTCGTCCAGCCGCTCCGCCGTGGTGAAGCGCACCAGCGGCAATCCGGCGATGCCGATGGCGCCGTCGAAGCGGATAAATTCAAGATGCGCCGGCACCTCGTCGCCGAAGCGTTCGACCATCGCCTTGACATGACCGAGGTGGTCCGGCGACGGATAGCGGGTTTGCAGATAGGTGATCGTCGGATCGACGCGGATGGCGCGCAACGTGGTGTGGTTCCAGGTCAGCTCATAGGCCGGCGGTAGCCCCTTGAGATCGGCCTCCTTGTCGGCGCGGAAGACGATCTCGCCCTTGCTGCGCGTCGTGAAGGCGAGGAAGGCATCCATCGCATGCGGCGCGATCATCAGGACGACGATGCTTTGGCCGCGCCGGAAAAACCGCTGGTGCCGCTTGAAGTAATCGTAGGGGATGGGTGCTGCGATCGGCGTGATCAGTTTCGCCAGTATGCCGTCCTGGATGGCGAGGTCGTTGCCGAAGCCGGCCGCATCCATGAAATCGTCGAAGCCGACGATGACGTCGATCCAGTCATAGCTGGCGGTCAGCGGCATCTCGACTTCGGTGATGATGCCGTTGGTGCCATAGGCGTGCATCACCTTCAGCACGTCCTCGCCGGTGAGCTCCATGACACGTGGCTGTGCCTCCATCGTCACTGTCCTCAGCCGGATGACGTTGCCGAGGTCGCGCAGTCCGCCCCAGCGGATCGAGCCGATACCGCCGGAGCCGCCGGCGACGAACCCGCCGATCGATGCGGTGTTGTAGGTCGACGGCGACATGCGGAGTTCCTGGCCGGAATGCGCCCGCGTCGCTCTGTCGATGTCGGCGAGCACGGCGCCGGGGCCGGTGACGACACGGCCCGGCGCGATCATCTTGACCGCGTTCATCTCGGCGAGATTGAGCACCACACCGCCGGACAAGGGCATCGCTTGGCCGTAGTTCCCGGTGCCACTGCCGCGCGGCGTTACCGGGACGCCATGCCGATGACAGGCGGCGAGAATGCGGACGACCTCGTCTTCGGTTTTCGGCGTCACGATCAGGTCACCGGTGACGTGCTCGAGCTGCTGCTTCAGCACCGGGCTGTACCAATAGAAGTCGCGGCTCTTCTGCTGGACGATCGCCGGATGGTCGTCGACCTTGAGGCCGTCCAGGTCGCGCTTGAGCGCCGCAATGTCCATCATTCCACCATCAGATCATCGAGTTCGGCATAATCGGGCAGCTGGCGCTCGATCGCATGCCCGTCGCGCACGACGATGCGATCCGATTCGGGCCGCGACAGCAATTCCGTCCAGCTTCGCCCCCTGAAGACGACGAAATCGGCCGTCCCTCCGGCGGCAAGCGTGCCGAAACCATCGAGCCGCATCACCTTGGCCGGCGTTGCGGTCACAGCTTGCGGCCAGTCGGCAACGGGATGGTCGAAATGCAGGATGCGCGTCGCCATGCGATAGACCTCTAGCATGTCGAGATCGCCATAGGCGTAGAACGGGTCGCGCGTATTGTCGGAGGCGACGGCGACGGCAATGCCGCGCGCTTTCATCTCGTGCAGCAGCGTCACCCCGCGCCAGCGCGGCGTTGTCTTGTCGCCGCGCCGGTCCTGCAGATAGAGATTGCACATCGGCAGCGACACCACCGCCAGGCCGGCTTTGGCGACCTTGTCCAGCGTGTCGAGCACGTCGAGGTCGGGCTGGCGCGCCAGCGAGCAGCAATGGCCGACCAGGATGTTCCCGTCAAAACCGTTCCAAAGGGCTGCTTCGGCGATTTTCTTCAGCGAGATCGCCGAGACATCGTCGGTCTCGTCGGCATGGAAATCGAGGTCGAGGCCGTGCTTGATCGCCTGCGCAAACACCTGGTCCAGCAGTTCTTCGAGATCCGGCACCATGTAGGTGACGACGCCGAGGACACCCTTGGCCGCAGCCACCCGCTTGGCCAGCCTCTCGAACCACTTCCTGTCGCGCACGCCCTCGATGCCGAGTAGGCAGGCCGCCTGCAGCTCGATGCGGCCGCGCCATTTTTCCCGCATCGTCTCGAACACCGGCCAGGAGATCTCTTCCTGCGGCGCAACGCTGTCGAGATGCGTGCGCAGCGCCCTGGTACCGTGCGCATAGGCCGAGCGCAGCGAAAAATCCATGCGGCGGGCAACGTCGTCGGCGCTCCAGCGCGCCGCGCGGTCAGCTCCGGTTGCATTCAGCGCGCCCATGAAAGTGCCGTCGGGATTGGGCTTTCGAGGCCAGATATGGCCCTTGTCGATATGGGTGTGGCAGTCGACGAAGCAGGGCAGCACGATTCGGCCGGCGAGGTCGATTGCGTCTGCCGGTGCATTGGATCGGCTATGTCCGACAATATTGGAGATTCTGCCGTCTGCGACGGCGATATCGGCAAGCGCAAATCCGTCGGCGTCGAAGCCTCCAGCAAGGCCCGGCGTCAGCGACGCGTGAAGCCGGACATTGGAAAGATGGTAGGAACCAGAAGCTGGTATCAAGGCGTACCCCCCTCTGTCCTGCCGGACATCTCCCCCTCAAGGGGGAAGATTGGCAGCTTCGCCGATGGTGTTCGTCTTGCAACGTTGGTAATTGGCGAAATCCTGGATGGCATCCAATCTCCCCCCTTGAGGGGGAGATGTCCGGCAGGACAGAGGGGGGTGCTGGCGCTGCCCACCATCACCGCTCCTGCCTCAGCGCGCTCTCGTGCCAGCGCCGCAAAATGAGATGCGAAATCAGCGACAGCACCAGGAAGATCAGGATGCCGGTGAGCGAGATCAGGATCAGCGCCGCGAACAGCCTTGGTGCGTTTAGCCGGTAGCCGGCCTCGATGATGCGCGAGGCGAGGCCGGACGACTGGCCGGTGGCGCCGGCGACGAACTCGGCCACCACCGCGCCGATCAGCGACAGGCCGCCGGCGATCTTCAGCCCACCGAGGAAATAAGGCATCGCCGCCGGCAGCCGCAGATAGCGCAGTTGCTGCCAGCGGGTGGCGCCGTTGAGCTTGAACAAATCGCGCAGATTGCGGTCGACGGAATTGAGGCCGAGCGTGGTGTTGGACAGGATCGGGAAAAAGGCGACGATCCAGGCGCAAAGCAAAAGCTTCGTCGTCTGGTTATCGACATAGATGTTGATCAGCGGAAAGATCGCGACGATCGGCGTCACCTGCAGCACGATGGCAAAGGGAAAGAACGACATCTCCACCCATTTCGACTGAGCGAACAGCACTGCCAGCCCGACGCCGCCGACCACGGCGAGGAGCAGGCTGAGGAAGGTGATCCGAAGCGTCACCAGCAGCGAGGAGAACAGCAGCCCGGCGTCGTCATGCAGCGTCTGCAGCACCACGCCGGGGCGCGGCAGGATGTATTTCGGGATGTCGTTCCAGACACAGATGCGGTCCCACAGCCAGATCGCCAGGATCATGATCGCCAGCGGCAGCAGCCATCTGCCGATGCGCTCGAAGCGCTCCTGGCGGACGCGACGCGCCTCCTCCGGGTCGAGCGCCAGGATTTGTTCTTCAATGGCCGTCATGATGCGGTCCGGCAGTTGAGTTTATGGCGCCGATCAGGACGTCGGACGCCTGGCGGCAGAGCGCGGCATAGTCGGGCGAGGTGCGAAATGCCTCGTCGCGCGGATAGTGCGCGTCGACGGCAAGCTCCGCGAACACCCGGCCCGGCCGCGCCGCCATGACGACAACGCGGTTGGAGAGGAAAACGCTTTCGAAGACGCTGTGGGTGACGAAAACGACGGTAAAGCGCTCATCCTGCCATAGCTCCAGCAGATCGTTGTTGAGCTTGAAGCGGGTGATCTCGTCGAGTGCCGCGAACGGCTCGTCCATCAACAGAATCCGCGGCTTGGTCACCATGGCCCGGGCAATCGAGACGCGCATCTTCATGCCGCCTGACAATTCGCGCGGCACGGCATTCTCGAAGCCAGTCAGGTGAACCCGCGCCAGCATCTCCATCACCGCCGGCGCCGCCTTGGCCCGCGACACGCCCTTCAGCCGCAGCGGCAGCCAGACATTGTCGAAGACGTCGGCCCAGGGCAGCAGCGTCGGCTCCTGGAAGACGAAGCCGATATTCGAACGGTCGCCGATATTCGAACGATCGCGGGCGCCGCTGCCGCGCCAGTCGAGCACGCCCGAGGTCGGCATCGACAGGCCGGCAATCAGCCGCAGCGCCGTCGATTTGCCGCAGCCCGACGGCCCGAGCAGGCTGAGGAAATCGCCCTCCCGGATCGTCAGCTCGACATTGCTGAGCGCGGTGACGCCGTTGGAAAACACCTTTCCGACGCCACGCAGCGCCAACAGCATCGGCCCCGGTACACTTCCTGGCTGTTGCGCCACTTTCTCCAGCTTCACGGCCTACTTCTTCAGGTCGAGCCCGACGCTCTTGTTGACGAAGGAAAGCGTGTAGGCCTTCTTGATGTCGACGCCCGCCGGCGCGACCTTGGCCTTGACCATCTTGTCATAGAAACTCTGGATGCGTGCGTCGGTCATGGCGCCGATGCCGAGCTTTTCGCTGTCGCCGGAATCGACCACGCCGAATTTCTTCAGCTGCTCGATCGAGAAGGCGATCTGCTCATCCGTCATGTCCGGATTTTCCTTCTTGATCATTTCGTTGGCGGCCTTGTTGTCGCCGTAGAGATAATTGTACCAGCCCTTGGCCGAGCCATCGACAAAGCACTGGACCACCTCGGGCCGCTTGTCGATCGTCTCCTGCATGGTCTCGACCGTCGTTGCATATGTGTCCCAGCCATAGTCGGCCAGCAGAAACTGGTTCGGCGTGAAACCGCCCTGCTTCTGGACGGCGAATGGCTCCGAGGTGACGTAACCCTGCTGGATCGACATCTTGTTGGCGATGAACGGCGCCGGGTTGAAGGTGTAGGGCACGCGCTTGGCTGCGTCGAAACCCAGGTCGGTGACCATCCACTGGAAGAAGGTCTGCGCACCTTCGTCGCCGAGGATGTACTGGTCGGCGTTCTTCAGGTCTTCCCATTTGTCCAGTCCCTGCCCGGGATGGGACATGATGACCTGCGGGTCCTTCTGGAAGTCGGCGGCCACGACGCGCATCGGTATGCCTTGCTGCACGGCATCGAAAGCCGACAGCAGATTGCCGCCCATGTAGAAATCGATCTTGCCGGCCAGCAGTAGCGGCCGGCCGCTGACCTGTGGGCCGCCCTGCATGATCGTCACGTCGATGCCGCAGGCGGCATAGGTACCATCCACGACGGCCTGATAGTAACCGCCATGTTCCGGCTCGGCCAGCCAGTTGGTGCCGAAGGTGACTTTTTCGTTCGCTGCCGCGGCAAGCGTACCTGCGCCAAGCAGCAAGATCACGCCCGCCGAAATCTTGAGTCTTCCGTACATCCACACCACCCTTTGTTCGCTCCGGCGCATCACGCGCCGGGCTAGACACCATTGTTTCAAGAAGCAAGACACATGCCACCGGCGCGTTGCGTCGGGACCGCCCGCTTGTGCAATGCCCGCCTGTGCAATGGCGGCGCGAAGGCCGGACGGGTCATGCTGTACGAAAGGCATCGTGCCTATTTTTTGATCGCCTGTCCACAATCGCCCTCGTGACATGCACCGCCATCTTGATGCCCGCCTACATCCAGCTTTACGCTGCCGGGAACCGGAGATTGCCATGTTCAAATTCCTCACGCCGAAGTCGATCAAGCCGCCCTTCGCCCGCTACAGCCACGGCGTCGAGCTGCCGCCCGGCAAGCGGCTGGTGCTGTGTTCGGGCCAGGTCGCCATCACAGCGGACGACCAGATCCCCGAGGAGCCCGGCGCACAGGCCGAGCTCTGTTTCCAGAACATAGCGGCGATTCTCGGCGAGGCCGGGCTCGGCCTGTCCGACATCGTCCGCATCAACGCCTATGTCACCGACCGCGCGTTCCTGCGGCCCTATATGGAAGTTCGCGACCGGCTGTTCGCCAGCCCGGCGCCGGCCTCGACGCTGATGATCGTGTCCGGCTTTGCCCGGCCGGAATTCAAGGTCGAGATCGAGGTCATTGCGGCGGGATGAGCAGCGCTGGCCAGCGGCTGGAATCGACAGGCCGATGATCTCAAGTTACACGACAAAGGTTGGCGCCGCCCCTCATCAAGCGCGCATTCAGTCTCTCTTTGAGGTTCAAAATGGCCGGGACAAAAAAACGCGTATGGTGGGGTGACTACCGGACCACCGAATACGCGACCATCGATCCGGAGGCGACCATTGCCGTTCTGCCGCTGGCAGCGATCGAACAGCACGGGCCCCATCTGCCGGTTTCGACCGACACCTCGATCATGAACGGCATGCTCGACACGGTGATCGCCCGCCTGCCCGGCGATCTCGACATCCGCATCCTGCCGGTGCAGGCGATAGGCAAGTCGAACGAGCATTTGCATGCGCCCGGCACCCTCACTTTGCCGGCGACGACCTTGGTCGAAGCATGGACCGAACTCGGCCTGTCGGTCGCGCGCGCCGGCATCCGAAAACTGGTCGTCGTCAACTCGCATGGCGGCAATGAGGAGATCATGGGCATTATCACCCGCGAATTGCGCGTGCGGGCAAAGATGCTGGCGGTAAAGACCAGCTGGCAGCGTTTTGGCCGGCCGGCCGGCATGTACACCGAGCTCGAAGACCGCCACGGCATCCATGGCGGCGACGTCGAGACCTCACTGATGCTGCATTTCCGGCCCGACCTCGTCGATATGGCCAAGGCCGACAATTTCGTGTCCAAGGTCGCCCGCGCCGAAAAGGAATTTTCGCTGCTGCGCCACACCGGAACGCACGCCTTCGCCTGGATCGCCAGCGATCTCAACCCGAATGGCGTGGTCGGCGACGCCAGCATTGCCACTGCCGAAAAAGGCCGGCTGACCGCCGAACATCAGGCCGACGGCTTCATCGGCCTGCTGAGGGACGTGCGCAAGGCAAAGCTGGCGGATTGGCTGACGTAATCAAGCGTCGATCTTCAGCGCAAAAGGCGTGCCCTCAAACGCTTCGGCGCCGCGCCCGATCGCCTCGATGGCGCGGCTCATGCGGCCGTCGCGCTCGAGCAGTGCGTCGGCAATGGCGATCAGCCGCGGATTGGGCGTCGCCGTGGGCGACAGCGCGCGCAGCGTCTCGGCCAACTCGGCCTCGTCGCGCTTCGGCGCCAGCGCTGCCGCGATGATGTAGGCCGAGGCAGTCGAGCGGCTGATGCCGGCATAGCAATGCACCACCAGCGGCCGCGAGCGGTCCCATTGGCGCGCGAAATCGAGCAGGGTCAAGACATGCTCCTCGCCCGGCATGGTCATGCCCTCCTGCGCTACCGCAATGTCGTGCATGACCAGATGCAGATGGTTTTCCCTGGTGATCGAGGCCGGCCGCATCACCTCCGTGCCGGCGGCAAGCAGCGAAAGCAGCCGCCCGGCCCCGGTCTTCGTTACCGTTTCCTCGACTTTGGACAGCGAGCAGACATGGATCATTGGGTAGTTTCTCCCTTGGCATCATCGTCGCGCCGCGAGGCCCAGCCGGCAAGCGCGGATTCGAGCCGCCGCCATTCTTCGTCGGCTCCCGGCAGGCCGGCGCGCAGCACATCCGGACGGTCGGCGAAATGCCGAAGCAGGATGCCGCGCTGGCCGAGCACCGAAAACAGGCCGGCGGCGTCCGCCAGCCTGATATAGCGGAACAGCGAGGTGCCACCGGCGACAGGCACGCCGAAGCGGCCGAACAGCGTATCGAGCCGTGCGGCATCCTCGGCCAGACGGCGCCGCATCCCGGCCTGCCAGCCGGTATCGGCAAGCGCCCTTATGCCATATTCGAGCGCCGGCCCGGCAACAGCCCATGGCCCGAATTGCGCCTCCAGCCGCTCGACCGTCAGCGCGTCGGCCAGTGCAAAGCCAAGCCGCAGGCCGGCCAGGCCGAAGAACTTGCCGAACGAGCGCAGCACGACGATGCCGCCCTGGTCGACGTCGCCGGCCAGGCTTTCGCTGCGCGGGCCGACATCCATGAAGGCCTCGTCGACCACCAGCAGCCCGCCTCTGGCACGCAAATTTGCGGCAAGTCGAAGCAATCTTTCGCGCTCGACGACGCGCCCGTCCGGATTGTTGGGATTGACGACGACGGCAAGGTCGGCCGCCGCCAAGGCTTCGAAATCATCGACTTCGGCCGCCGCATGGCCGGCGATCGCTGCTGCCCGCCGATGCTCGGCATAAGTCGGCCCGAGCACCAGCGCCGTGCCCGGGCTGACCAGCGAAGCGACGGGCGGCAACAGGATCTGCGTGCCGGGCGCAGCCGCGACGTTCGCCGCCGACGGCGCGCCATAGGCGCTTGCCGCGACTTCGGCCAAGTCACGGGCACGCGCTGCTTCCGGCAATCGCGACAGGGCGGTGGCGGGCAAATCGAAAAGCGGGTAGGAGTGCGGATTGATCCCGGTCGAGAGGTCGACGAAAGGCAGCGGCGCGTGAGGGAAAAGCGCCCTCGCCCGGCCAAGGCTTCCGCCGTGGTCCACTGCCGCCGTCACTCCATCAAGAGACTTCATGTCGATCCTGATCACTTTCCTGTCGCTGGCCATCGAACTTGTACTCGGCTACCCGGCCCGGCTCTTCGATGCCATTGGCCATCCCGTCACCTGGTTCGGCAGGCTGATATCCTTTCTCGACCGCAGGCTCAACCGCGCCACTGATTCCGACGCCCACCGTCGCCGCTGGGGCGTCCTCGCGCTGCTGGTGATCGTGCTGGTGCCGGCCGCCCTCGCCCTCTGGCTCGAAACCTTGCTTTGGAGCATTCCCCTCGGCTTGTTGGTCACCGCAATCCTGGCGACGTCGCTGCTGTCGCAGAAGAGCCTGGCCGAGCATGTCGAAGCGGTGGCCGACGCCCTCGACAGCGGCGGACTGGACATGGGCCGCATTGCCGTCTCGCGGATCGTCGGCCGCGACCCGGAAAAGCTCGACAGGGCCGCTGTCTGCCGCGCCGCGATCGAAAGCCTGGCCGAGAATTTCTCCGACGGTGTCGTCGCACCGGCCTTCTGGATCGGCATTGGCGGGCTCGCCGGCGGCGTCGCCTACAAGGCCGCCAACACCGCCGATTCGATGATCGGCCACCGCACCCCGCGCCACGAAGCCTTCGGCTGGGCGTCGGCGCGCTTCGACGACTGGATCAACCTGCCGGCGTCGCGGCTATCGGCGCTTCTGATCGTACTCGCCGCTTTCCTGGTCAAGGGCGCCGACGCCAAAGCCGCCTGGCACGCCGTGCGGCGCGATGCGAAAAAGCACCGCTCGCCCAATGCCGGCTGGTCGGAAGCAGCGATGGCCGGCGCGCTCGGCCTGGCGCTCGCCGGCCCCCGTTCCTACGATGGCGTCATGGTCGAAGACGCATTGATGGGCGAAGGCGGCCAGCGCGACGACGTCGAGAGCACCGACATCCGGCGGGCGCTGAAACTCTACCGCGTCGCCGATTTGCTGCTGATTGCGCTGTTCGGGGTGGTCGCAGTGGTTGTCATACTGGCGTGACCTGCGCTCGAGATCGAGCGCAAACAGAAAACCCGCCATGCGGCGGATCGTTGGAGCCAATTAGCACCATACCCAAATTATTAGCATAGCTGCCGGCACAAAGCAAGAACAAAGTTGCTCCTTCAGCGTTGGAACGCGGCTTTATTCCAGCTTGGGTTCCTCGCCC
>NZ_JAMYRY010000022.1:0-113735 GCF_040321655.1 Mesorhizobium sp. M0306
AACCGCAGGGATCAGCTATGGTCAGACCGTTCGCACGATCAAGATCGCGACGTCTGCCGAATCCAAGCCGCTGGCATGGGGCGCGATCGGCGTCGAGCCGCAAGGCTATGAGCCCGATCTTCTGAGAGCGATCAACGCAAAGCTCCCGCAGTACAAGTTTGAAATGGAAGGTGTTTCGGATATCGCGCAGGAAACCGGCCTGGCCACGGGCAAATACGACATCGCGGTCGGTGGCTACTACAAGTCGCCTGAGCGCGCCAAGCAGTTCTTCATTCCGGAAAACCCCATGGGCGCCAGCCTGATGAAGATCTATAGCAAAAAAGGCAGCGGCATAAAGGAAATGAAGGACCTGGTCGGCAAGAGGATCGTTCCGACCACGGCCGGCGGTGGAACATACAAGTTCATTATGAACTGGCAAAAAGAAAATCCACAATACAAGCTTGATGTAACGGCATCTAGCGCCGGTATTCCCTATCCGAACCGACTGGACGAAGTTCAGAACGGCAAATTCGACGCGCTTGTTCTGCCTTCGAATCTCGGTGAGCAGACCGTCATCGAGGAAAAGAAGCTCGATATTGTGGCGTCCGATCCGGTCTTCAGCAACAACACCTACATGCTGATTCACAGGTCGGACGAAAACAAGGTTTTAGCCGACGACGTGAACAAGGTTCTCAAGGAATTAAAAGACGATGGCACGATCGAAAAACTCTCGCAGAAATGGTTCGGCGAGGACATCGTCAAATACATGAAGTAACAGGACATTTCCCCAAAGATGTAGCGATAGCCAGCGGTAAGGCTGAATTGAAAGAAGGAGCGTTTCAAAGTGGATGTTTCTGCTATGATTCCCGAGCTGCTCTCGGCGTTGCCGCTAACGCTCGCCATCACCTTTACCGCTATGGTCGTGGGCTTTTGCTTGGCTCTCGTCGCGACAACACTCCGGGTTCGGAGGATACCGGTGATCAGTCATCTGACTGACCTCTACGTGTCCTATGCCCGGAGTGTTCCCGTCGTCCTGCAGTTGTTCGTCGCGTTCTACGGGCTGCCCTTGTTGGTAATCCTGTTCGGCGCCGAGGATTTTATTTCTGCAACGATCGCTGCGATGGTGGGGCTGAGCCTCTATCATGGAGGGTATCTGTCGGAAGTCATGCGACCTGCATACCTGGCCGTCGATCGCGGCCAGCATGATGCGGCCGACAGTCTGGGATATACCTTCCGACAGAAGATCACCCGCGTAGTCGGCCCGCAAGCGGTGCACTTCGCATTGCCGGGCTATGGAAACTCCATCATCTACCTGATCCATAACGTTGCGCTGGTCATGTACATCGGGGCTGCGGACGTAATGGCGACCGCGCACTTGATCATGGAGCGCGACTATAACCAGTACCAGTTCGAAACCTACCTGGTGCTGGCGGTCATCTATTCGCTGATGTGCCTTGTCGCGTGGCTCATCGTGCGCTTCTTCGAGCTCCGCTCACCAATGCAAGCGCCAGAGGCGACGACAACAGCTCAGATCAAGAACGCGGCCGTCGCGAGCGTGTGACGAAAGGGTAATCCGACCATGTTTGATACCGAAATTCTGCTCCAGGACTCGCAGGAAATTCTGGGCGCCGTACCCGTGACGCTCGGCATGGCTTTCACGATTTTCATCCTGTCCACGATCGTCGGCAGCCTTTTTGCGCTCGTCGAATATAGGCGGATCCCCGTGCTGCGAGAGCTCATCATGGCCTATAAGGTCGTCTTCAAGGGCGTTCCGATGGTGATCGTGATTTTCCTCGCCTATTTCGGTCTGCCCCCGGCACTCCAGTTCCTGCTCTCGTTGCTCGGGATCAACTTCAACGCCCACGAAACGCCCAATTGGGTAATCCTTGTCATTGCAGTCACCGGTTGTGTTGCGGCGTTCCAAGCGGAGATCATCAAAGGAGCCCTCAACGCCTTCGATACCGGTCAGTCGGACGCAGCCCATTCGCTGGGCTATACGGGCGGCCAACTGTTCCGACGGATTCTGTTTCCCCAGGTGGCCCTCACGGCAATTCCCGACCTGACAACCTCGATGATGGTCATCATGAAGGCGCTTTCGCTCGGATTCGCCATCGAGGTTGTCGATATCTTCGCCCAGTCCCAGTTGACCGCCGCGCTGAACTACTACTACCTCGAAGCCTTCGTCATTGCCGTCGTGATCTACATGGTGATTGCCTATATCGTCACACAGATTGCCGACAGGCTGGAGCGGGCGCTGAGGGTGCGGACCTGAGCGGAACCTCCTCGGAATTCTAAAGCATCGAGGTCGGGGGAATTCACCGCGCAGTACGGCCTGCAAACAACTGACGACGAGCATCGGGCGTGTCTGCAAAGGATCTGCGGGCTCATGTAAACGACGACTCCGAACCCTGGCGCAAGCTGCGGCCGAGGGCTTGCTCGACGGCCAGCAACGCCGGGCGGGCGCGGGTCACTGTGGGAGAGCTCAGTGGAACAACAAAAAGCAAAAAATGCGCATGTCGCCGGCCAATCGCAGCAGGACTTCATCAAGCTTCGAGAGGCCCGCGACAGGACATTGCCGATGCCAAAGCTCATTTTGCATGCGCTGCAGGTCAATGTCCGCGGAGGCGAACTGCCCGGGGAAATGGCCGGCGCTGCCTGAAGTCCCGCTCGACGCGCTGCCGGGGTCGAGGCCAGCTCGCAGCGGTCGCTTCGTTCGATGCGTAGGCCGACGAGGAGCCACAATTCGACGGATAGGGTGATTGGCCAGTTCTGTCTGCACGGCTGCCCGTCGTTCATGTTCCGGCAGGATCATACTGTCGCTTCCCGAAAGGCCCGTAGGAATACTCGCCGAACGAAAGCCAGGTGGCGGAGGCGATCAGTATCGGCACCAGCCAATGTCATTTGGGGACCGTTCGGGACGCGGCGCGTCGGACAGTGACGGCCGTGATCACAGACTACTTGGTCTCTGGGCTCATGCTGCAGGGCATACATTACTAGCAAAGACCGGGTGATGAACGCACGAGGCGAAAAAACCTCACCTCCGATCGGCGAATCTATCAAGCTGCAACTCTAAACTATCCGCCTGCCAGTTGACCGACACTCCTGTGGAGAACATAGCCCGCGACGACAATTACAAGTACGGCAAAGATCCGATTGAGCATGTTCTTGTACGAAGCGAGGCGTGTCGCCACAAACATGCCGATCAACCCGCCGCCAATGCCGCCTCCAATAAATTCTGCGGCCAGTTGCCAGTCGACCATTCCCGACAGGGCGTAGTTGAAGGCCGTCGCGAGGCCGAAAGCTGCGACGGCAAGCAAAGACGTGCCGATTGCATTGATCGTCGGCATTCCGGTCGCCAGGATCAATCCGGGAACGATGAGGAAGCCGCCGCCAATTCCGAAGAAGCCAGAGGCCGCACCGGCGACGGCGGCGACTGCAGCAGTCATCGCACACATCTTGGCATCGACAGGTCGGCCTGCTGTCGAAGAACGGCGCCGCGGGCGAAGCATCAGTGCGCCGACCACAAGCATAAGCAGCCCAAAAAAGAAAAGCAGATGCGTCCCGTCGATTGACTTTCCCAAGGTCGAACCTGCGAGCGCCCCAACCGAGCCCAGTCCTGCAAATACGATAGCACAACGCCACCAGACGTGCCCCTTGAGGGCATGGCCTCCAAAGTTCGCCAATGCGTTGGCGGCCACCGCCAGGGCGCCCGTGCCGATGGCAATATGCGGCTGAGCGACACCGACAACATAGAGCAGGAGCGGCGTGGCAAGGATCGATCCGCCGCCTCCGACCATACCAAGAGTGAAGCCCACCAGACTCCCTGAGCCCACAGCAGAAAACAAAGTACCTGTCATGATGCTCTTCGGACAAAGCAGCGGTCATGAGCAACCATCCCCGCCAGCATTAAGGCTACGAAAAGTACCGGCGATAATCCCAGAGACAACGAAGCTACCGCAGGGCCAGGACAGAACCCGCCCAGTCCCCATCCAAGGCCGAAAATCGCCGAACCTAGAACCAGGGGGGCGTCAATCCGCGAACTGACAGGCAAATGGAAGGTCTCCGCCAGAAATGGTCGTGACATCTGCCCCATCCAGGCTGTGCCTCCCGTTGCAACTGCAACGGCGCCGCCCAACACGAATGCGAGGCTCGGATCCCACGCGCCAGAGACGTCGAGAAAGCCCTGTACACGGACAGGATCAAGCATACCCGACAACGCCAGACCGTAGCCAAAGATGGTGCCCGCGGCCAGGGCCGCCATGACCTGTAATTTAGCGTGTCTCACAAGACTGCTCCGTGGAGAAGCGCGACGGCTAGAGCGCCGCTCAGAAGGAACGTCACAACGGCGACAATTGACCGCGGCGATAGCCGCGCCAGCCCCATTATTCCGTGACCACTGGTGCAACCCGAACCCATGCGGGATCCGAAACCGACCAGAAAACCAGCTATCATAACCAGCGGCAGTGACGCAGTGATGGTCGCGGTCGGCCAATGATGAAAAGTTAGGAAATAACCGACCGGGCCAAGCAGCAACCCGACGACGAAGGCAGCGTTTGTCCACCTATTGTTGCCTTGGAGCAACCCGCCAACAATCCCGCTGATGCCGGCAATTCTACCGTTCAGGATCAAGAGCATCATAGACGAAAGCCCGATCAGAGCCCCGCCCAAAAGCGAAGGAAGATAAGAGGTCATGACGGACCGTCCGAACAGAAGATCGTGTAGAGCGCCGAAACCAATTGAGCAGCCTTCTCGGCGGTCAACCGGTAGAAGATCTGTTTTCCGTCGCGCCGGGTTTCCACAATTTTGGCGTCCCGCAACACTGTCAGCTGCTGGGATAGGTTTGGTTGATGGATGTTGAGCTCATCTTCCAATTGGCTAACCGAATGCTCTCCTTCAACAAGGGTGCAGACGAGCATCAGTCGCATTGGATGCGCCAGTGTCTTTAGAAGAGCTGCAACTTCGCCGGCGCGGGATTCCATTGCGGCAAGCGACATCTCCATTTCGGTTTCATCGATAAGGATTTCGCTCACCACACTACTTCTCCCAATGCGTTGAGGGGAAATTTTAGATAGCGCTTACCGTTTGCTTCCGGCTCCGGCAAACGCCCAGCCCGGATGTTGACCTGCAAGGCATGGAGGATCAGCTTCGGCATAGGCAGCATACGGTCTCGCTCTTGACGCAGTGCGGCGAAGCCCTCTTCGGTCATGTCGGCCAGATGTGCATTGGTACGCTTCTGAGTGCCGACCGTGCTTTCCCACTTGGGTTCGCGTCCGCCTGGCTGGTAGTCGTGCCCAGTAAACAACCGCGTTTCGTCTGGAAGCGTCAGAATGGCCTGGATCGATCTCCACAGCGTGCGAGCGTCACCACCAGGGAAATCAGCGCGAGCCGTTCCGCTGTCGGGCATGAAGATGGTGTCGTGAACAAAAGTCGCATCACCGATCACATAGGTGATCGAGGCTAGGGTGTGACCGGGCGAGAACATTACGCGCGCCTCTATTGAACCGACCTTGAAAGTGTCTCCATCCGAAAACAGCCTGTCCCACTGCGAGCCGTCTGTGTGAAGTTCAGGTCGGTTGTAGATGCCTTGCCACAAACGTTGGACGTCGACGACCCTCGCTCCTATCGCAGTTGGCGCGCCGGTCTTCCCCTTCAGGTACTGCGCAGCAGAAAAGTGATCGGCATGAGGATGGCTATCGAGAATCCATTCAACGGACAGTCCCTTTTCGGCAATATAATCAAGCATCGCATCGGCGTTGGATGTTGTGGTCGCCCCGGACTTCTCATCAAAATCGAGCACCGGGTCGATAATCGCGCATTTGCGGGTACTGGGATCCGAAACTACATATTGCGCGCTCCATGTTCGGGGGTCGAAAAACCCCTTCACTACCGGTCGAGTCCGCCTGTGCCCTTCCAACCACCGGCTTGCTGCCGACAGGTCTACCCCGAGATTCTGGCCCATTGCAGTAATCTCGACAGGCGACATTCGGCCATCGAGCGCCTCGCCCAAGGCATATAGGCTCAATGCGCGGGTGCCGGTCTTGCAGTGGGCAAAGACCGCGCCACCAACATTGGCCATAGCTGCCTGGAAGGACCGCACGTCCGCTTCTGTGATGGTCGGCATTGTGACAGGTATGAATTTGTAGGAGATGCGCGCTCGATCGGCGGCCTCTCGTTCAGCTTCGTTTCCGGGCTGGGCGGGCTCTTCCAAATCAGGCCGAACGTTTATCACTCCTGCGAACTTCTGATCAGTAAGCAACAGAATTTCAGATAGTGCGGGCTGCGGACCTACGGAAAGCCTATCGTTCACACGGATCATTCTCATGTCTGCTCCTAACGTCAATATACAATTGCATATAATGTATAATGATATTTGACGCAAGGGTGTCGCGGCGAAAAAGCGAGCGGGCACCTATGGCCACAGCCTTTCCGCCCGTAAGGTCATCGCCGCCCCTGCCGGCATCATCATTTCTATCGATACCTCGCCCCCTGGTCGGCGATGAACGGAGATCTGGAGACCGCCCGCTGGGCAGCTCGGAAGCTCATGGCTGCCCTGCCGAGCTTCACGATCGAGAAATATCGGTCGCTGCCCTTCTTGTAGCCACATGCCGGCGCCCGTGAGGGCTCCTTTTGAACTGGTGCCGGGCGAACATGCTTTGATAGCACTGATCTGTAATGAAGCCGAGGTATCTGATCCTTGCCTTCATGGGCCGGCCAATATCAGAACCTTCCCGCATCGTTCCGCACGGTACGGCGGCTGAACATAGTGGTTCGTCTTTGCCCTCGATCAATGAATTCGTAATTCGTACTTGTAGGCTTTGGGGCATCAACACCGAAAGGTGCACTGGCGAGGAATGACTGTCGATCTGCCAAACATCACTAACTGACGGGAAACATAAGGATGTGCCTTCTGGTGCTTCTGTCGAATTGACAGCGTGGTGATTGAAGGCGGAACCTGGTGCTATGCCAACGTTGCCTCTTCTGAGGCAGGCTGTTCCAGAAGCTGAAAGGGAGGATGGACATGAGCGAGGATCTGTCCGGTCGTCATGCCGACCGCATTCAGGCCGCGATCGCTTCGGACGCCGCCGCGAAGTCCGCGCTGGTCGCCTCTTGGCGACGCTCTTCCAGTTTGCACCGGCTCGATCCCGCCGATTGCAGGCCCCCACGCTACCTGACGGAAATGGAGTTGATCGCGGCCCGGCAACGCATTGAACCGCTCGTCCGGGCGGCCCAATCCAGCCTGGACCGTCTCTATCTCGCGGTGGGCGGGGTTGGCTGCTGCGTGCTTCTTGCCGA
Source organism: Mesorhizobium sp. M0306 (assembly GCF_040321655.1). Lineage (NCBI taxonomy): Bacteria > Pseudomonadati > Pseudomonadota > Alphaproteobacteria > Hyphomicrobiales > Phyllobacteriaceae > Mesorhizobium > Mesorhizobium sp. M0306. Next base: position 7,273 of record NZ_JAMYRY010000022.1, read on the forward strand.
TCGTGACGGCGTGCCGGTCGAGCGGCGCGGCGCGCCCGTCGACGACGAGACTTTTCATTCCTGGGGCTTGTGGACCGGCTCTATCTGGAACGAAGAAAGCCAGGGCACCAACGGGATCGGCACCTGCCTGGTGGAACAGCGAGCGCTGACAATCCATCGCGACCAGCACTTCCACACGCGCAACACGGGGCTGAGTTGCACCACGGCACCGATCTATGATCACCGGGGAGATCTTGTGGCTGCGCTTGACGTGTCTTCCTGCCGGGCCGATCTGACCGAAGCCTTCGCCAATCTCATTTCGGTGGCCGTGGTCGACGCGGTGCGTCGGATTGAGGCGGAGAACTTCAGGATGGCCTTCCCGAAGGCGCGGATCCTTCTGGCGCCAGTAGCCGACAAGGGCTCCGGCGCGCTGATCGCGGTTGATGCGGACGACCTTGTGGTCGGCGCGACGCGGTCGGCTCGCCTGGCGCTTGGAATTACCCAGCTGTGTCTCGACAAGCCGATGCCCGCGGCCGATCTGCTCGGTTGGACGGAGAGCGGCCCCGCAGTTCTCGCCGAGGCGGAGCGCGGCGTTCTGCAGCGGGCGCTGGCGCGAGCAGACGGAAATGTGTCGGCTGCTGCGCAGGCGCTTGGGATCAGCCGCGCGACGCTTCATCGCAAGCTCAATCGCCTGGACGTCCATAGGTCCCACTGACCATTCGAAAACTCACATGACTGTCGCAATTCTGCGACACACCGCGCCCGGCTACTGTCCTCGCCACGGTGACAATGGCGGCGGAAATCGCAAGTCTCTCCCCTTAAGCGTCGCATCCCGCGGCGTCGACTTTGGGAGGAGAACATGAACAAGGTAGAATTCTCACGTGCGGTCAAGGCGCCGTTCGACAAGCGCTATGGCAACTTCATCGGCGGCAAATGGGCAGAGCCCCACTCCGGCCGCTACTTCGAGAACCACTCACCGGTAAACGGTCAGCTGCTGTGCGAAGTGGCGCGTTCGGACGCCCATGACATCGAGGCGGCGATTGACGCGGCCCATGCGGCCAAAGACACCTGGGCGCGCACCAGCGTAGCCGAGCGGTCGCTCATCCTCAACCGCATCGCCGACCGCATGGAGGAAAACCTCGATCTTCTCGCGTGCGCCGAAACCTGGGACAATGGCAAGCCGATCCGCGAAACGACCGCGGCCGACCTGCCGCTCGCCATTGACCATTTCCGCTATTTCGCCGGCGCCCTACGAGGCCAGGAAGGCAGCCTTTCGCAGATCGACGACGACACCGTCGCCTATCATTTCCATGAGCCGCTCGGCGTGGTCGGACAGATTATCCCATGGAACTTCCCGCTGCTGATGGCCTGCTGGAAACTTGCACCGGCACTTGCCGCCGGAAACTGCGTGGTCCTGAAGCCTGCCGAGCAGACCCCGGCCGCCATCTTGCTGTGGGCCGATCTCGTCGGCGATCTGTTGCCGCCAGGCGTGCTCAACATCGTCAACGGCTTCGGCCTCGAGGCCGGCAAGCCGCTCGCCTCCTCGCCGCGCATTGCCAAGATCGCCTTTACCGGCGAGACCACGACGGGCCGCCTGATCATGCAATACGCCAGCCAAAACCTGATCCCGGTCACGCTGGAACTGGGCGGCAAGTCGCCCAACATCTTCTTCAAGGATGTCATCGCCGAGGACGACGACTTCTTCGACAAGGCGATCGAAGGCTTTGTCATGTTCGCCCTGAACCAGGGCGAAGTCTGCACCTGCCCCAGCCGCGCCCTCATCCATGAGTCGATCTACGACCGATTTATGGAACGTGCCCTCAAGCGTGTCGAGGCGATCGTGCAGGGCGATCCACTCGATCCGGCGACGATGATCGGTGCCCAGGCCTCGTCCGAGCAGTTGGAAAAGATCCTGTCGTACATCGACATCGGCCTTCAGGAAGGCGCGGAAGTGTTGACCGGCGGCACCCGCAACCTTTTGCCGGGTGACCTGGCGGGTGGCTATTACGTCAAGCCCACGGTGTTCAAGGGCAACAACAAGATGCGCATCTTCCAGGAGGAGATTTTCGGACCGGTGGTTTCGGTTACGACCTTCAAGGACGATCAGGACGCGCTGGCAATAGCCAACGACACGCTCTACGGCCTTGGCGCCGGTGTCTGGACGCGTGACGGCAACCGCGCCTACCGCTTTGGCCGCGCGATCCAGGCCGGCCGGGTCTGGACCAATTGCTACCACGCCTACCCCGCGCATGCCGCCTTCGGCGGCTACAAGCAGTCGGGCATCGGTCGCGAGACGCACAAGATGATGCTCGACCACTACCAGCAGACCAAGAATATGCTGGTCAGCTATAGTCCGAAAAAGCTTGGCTTCTTCTGATCGTCTTTTCGTCTACTGCGCGGCCCCGCGAGGGCCGCGCCCCAGGGTAAAAAATCGGAAAAGCCATGCATGCGAAAGTCACGGCAACGCCGGCAGCGCTCGAACTGATCGCGGAGATCGTTGCCGAGCATGGACCGGTGCTGTTCCACCAATCCGGCGGCTGCTGCGACGGCTCTTCGCCCATGTGCTATCCGCGTACCGGTTTCATCATCGGCGATCACGATGTGTTGCTCGGCCACATCCACGGCGCGCCGTTCTACATCGGGGCTTCGCAATTCGAGGCCTGGAAGCATACGAATCTTGTTATCGATGTGGTGCCTGGCCGCGGCGGCATGTTCTCGCTCGACAATGGGCGGGAGAAGAGATTCCTGACGCGATCGACGATCTGCGTCGTTCAGGCGTGAGGTAGGCCGAACTGATTCTTGTTTGCCTCAGCGCAACGAACATCCCTGAAACCAGCAGCAGGATGTCGCTCTCCAAACGCGGACAAGCGGCATGAAACGCAAATTCAGCGACGATGCGGCGATGGACGAAATCATGCGCGGGTCGCCGGCGACCATCCGGGTGGTGCTCCAGCACGGGATGCTTTGCGTCGGCTGCCCGATTGCTTCGTTTCACACCGTTTCCGACGCGGCACGAGAGCACGATCTGAGTGAAGAAGAACTCCGTCGCGACCTGCTGGCGGCGACAAATGCGGGTGACCCGGATTAGGCTTTTTCATCACGCCCTTCCGCAATTACCAGGAGCCGGTGAGGCTCGACCACCATCACTTTCTGGCGTCCGCTTTTGACCAATCCTTGGTTTTCCCATGCCGAGAGCAGCCGGCTGACTGTGTGAAGCGTCGTGCCGGTCATCTCGGCAATGTCCTGACGTGAGATCGGGAAATCTATAAGGATGCCCTCGTTGGTCTTCTTGCCCGACTGCTTGACCAACTTGAGCAGCCCACGGGCGACGCGCTGTTCGACCTGCTCGGTGGACATCTCGATGACGCGCGAATGAGCGTCCTGAAGCCTGCTGCCCACGGCCTTGTACGTATTGGAGCCGAAACTGGGGAAATCGGCGGCAAATGTCGGCCATAAGCGACTCGGCCCGGCAAGAACGATACAATCAACCGCGGCAATGGCACTTGCCGGGTAGGTGGTGAGGCCAAGCGCATGGGCGATGCCCATCAACTCACCCGGACTTATGTATCGCACCGTCACCTCGTGACCATCGGGAGTTGATTTCACCACGCGCACATGTCCGTCGAGCAACAAGAAAAAGGAATCTGCTTCCTGCTCCTGCTCGAACACCGGCTGGTCCTTGGCAATCCTCAACGACCTGGCCTGGCCGATTATGCGGTCGAGATCCGTGGGGGCTATGCCCCCAAAGACAGGAAGCCCGGCAATCAGCGAGCGATCGAGGCTACCCAACGCTGTCCCCTCCCAAGTGCTGTTGCGCCCAATGCATCCAGGTTCGCGCTGGTCAGGGCAGCCCGGTCATAGAATGTGTCATGGGCGGCCCTCGTGCGGCAAGAGGCACGTATTCGCCGCCTTTCCCTGAAATTCCAAATCTCGTTTGCGCTGCGGCAAATTCCGTCTGCCCAGTCACGATAGAAGGACCGACGTGGCGGCCGTCCATGTCGCCTATCACGCCCACCTGTTTTTTCTCTTTGAAGGGAAGTCATGGCAATTCCACGAACACGGCCGAGCACCTATCCGGCTGTTCTCTCCTACGGGTTCCGGCCATTCTTTCTTATCGGCTCATTGTATGGCGGTGCGGCGATGCTGTTCTGGCTGCCTCTGTTTTACGGCAGGCTCGAGACCTCCAGCAGCTTCTCGCCCGTGGACTGGCATATCCACGAGTTGCTGTTTGGCTATGTGGCGGCCGTTGTGACCGGTTTCCTATTGACCGCAATCCCGAACTGGACCGGAAGGCTTCCCGTGCAGGGCCTTCCCCTGCTGGGCCTCGTATTGCTTTGGTCCGCGGGGCGATTCATCGTCTTCTTTTCGGCGCAGGCAGGCTGGCTGCTCAGTGCCGTCATAGACTGCGCCTTTCTTCTCGCAGTCGTTGCGGCTGCCGCCACGGAAATCATCGCGGGCCGAAACTGGCGAAACCTCAAGGTCCTGCTGCCGGTGACGGCACTTCTGGCGTCGAATATGATGTTTCATGCCGAGGCGCACTATCAAGGCATGTCCGACACCAGCCGCCGTCTCGGTCTTGGCGCGGCGGTCGTCCTTGTCATGATCATAGGCGGCCGCATCATTCCTTCCTTCACCCGGAACTGGCTGGTGCGTGAGAGACCGGGGCGCCTGCCGGTCCCGTTCGGCAGGTTCGACGTGGGGACGATCGCACTCTCTGCGGCCGGATTGGCGGCCTGGGCCTTCTTTCCTACCCTTTCAGGCACCGGCGCGGTGCTGATCGCCGGAGCGGTCCTCAATGCGGTCCGGCTTGCTCGTTGGGCTGGGGACCGAACGCTGCGCGATCCTCTGGTGCTGGTCCTGCACGTGGCATTCGCCTTCGTGCCGATCGGCCTCCTGATTGCCGGCCTCGCTGTCTTCGTGCCCGAGAGAGTGCCCGCGGTGGCCGGCATTCATGCGTTCGGCGTCGGAGCGCTGGCCTGTATGACGCTGGCCGTCATGACCCGCGCCACGCTCGGACACACGGGCCGTGAACTGCGAGCAAGTACAGGCACATGTGGGATCTTTGCCGCGGTCGTGCTTGCGGCCATTTTTCGGATCGCAGCTGCGTTCGCGCCCACCGAGGCAGTACTCCTTCATATCTCTGCGGCACTGTGGATCGCATCCTTCGTTGGCTATGCGGGCCTGTTCGGCGGCATACTGGTTCGACCACGGTTGCAAGTGCGGCAGTCAAGAACCGCAGCTTGAAGGCGGGCGGGAGCCGGCTCGCCGGGCAAGACGGGCTCTCCCACGCATATTTCGCACGCCAATTTGCGCCAGCGCAAATCACCACGTCTGCCGGTCCAGTAGAAGAGCGCAACGGTTAGTGCCGTGACGAAGTCAAGAAAGGAATTCCAATGAAACTGCCCCTGATTGCCGCCGCTATCGCCCTGCTCTCCATCGCCGGTACGGCAAATGCCGAAGAACATGTCGTGCAGATGCTGAACAAGGGAGAGAAAGGCTCAATGGTCTTCCAGCCTGCCTTTGTTCGGGCGGCGCCCGGAGACACGATCAAGTTCGTGCCCACCGACAAGTCCCACAACGCCGAAAGCATCAAGGGCATGATTCCGGACGGAGCTGAAGCCTTCAAGGGCAAGCCCAGCGCGGAAATTGCCGTGACCGTTACGCAGGAGGGGGTCTATGGCGTGAAGTGCGCTCCACATTACGGCATGGGCATGGTTGCGCTGATCGTCGTCGGCAAGCCCGTCAACCTGGCGGCGGCGGAAGCCGTCAAGCAGGTCGGGAAAGCCAAGCCGGTATTCGCCGAACTGTTCGCCGAGGCGACCAAAACCGCTTCTAACTGACCTTCATTCAGATCTCGCAGATCCCCTCCGCTTCGGCGGCCGGGGGAAGGCCGGGTGGACCGAGGGGGAGGTCCAGCCCGGCCTATTTGATTCCCGATTTCATGCAGCAAAGCCGATGCCTTCCGTCGGTACATTAGTCTCCGAAACACAGAAAACTGAATGACGCGATGGATTTGCGCTAGCGCAAAGACTTGGCTGAAGCCGAGGCTATTCTGATGACATCGAATGGCCGACACCAAGGAGATGGAAATGCTTACGAGACGCGAAGCTTTGTTGGGTTCTGTTCTTACCGCAGCCGCGGTCGCCACCATTGGTGCAATGCCGGCAGTGGCAAGCGTCAAGGATGTCGCCGGGCTGCCCCGTGAAAAGATAACGCTGGTCCCGCCGCCATTCGTGCATGCTCACGATCAGGTCGCCAAGGGCGGTCCAAAGATCGTTGAATTCACCATGACGATCGAGGAGAAACCGATGGTCATTGACGCCGACGGCACGCAGCTCAATGCGATGACTTACAATGGTTCGATCCCAGGCCCTCTGATGGTCGTGCATGAAGGCGATTATCTTGAGCTTACCCTCATCAATCCAGACACCAATACTCTCGCCCACAATATCGATTTCCATGCTGCCACTGGCGGGCTCGGCGGCGGCGAGCTGACGCTGGTCAATCCGGGCGAGCAGGTTACGCTGCGCTTCAAGGCCACGCGGGCTGGAACGTTCGTCTATCACTGCGCACCCGGCGGCGCGATGATCCCGTGGCACGTCGTATCGGGGATGAGCGGCGCGGTGATGGTGCTGCCACGCGACGGCCTCAAGGACGAGAAGGGCAACCCCGTTCGGTATGATCGCATCTACTACATCGGCGAGAACGACTTCTACATCCCTAGCGACGAGCAGGGAAAATTCAAGAAATATGAAACCGCCGGCGACAATTACGACGATACCCTCAAGGTGATGCGCGGGCTAATCCCGACGCATGTGGTGTTCAATGGCAGGGCTGGTTCGCTGACCGGCGACAATGCCATGAAAGCAAGGGTCGGTGAAACCATGTTGCTCGTTCATTCCCAGGCCAACCGCGACACGCGTCCGCACCTGATCGGGGGTCATGGCGACTTTGTCTGGGAACACGGCAAGTTCGCCAACCCACCGGCCAAGGATCTGGAAACCTGGTTCATCCGTGGCGGGTCGGCAGGGGCGGCGCTGTATACGTTCCTGCAGCCTGGCATCTATGCCTATGTCAACCACAATCTGATCGAGGCAGTCGAACTCGGCGCGACCGCGCATTTCATGGTCGAGGGAAACTGGGACGACGATCTGATGATGCAGGTCGAAGCGCCCAGGGCTATCACCTCGTAGAGCGGAGATCCGATCCTCGGTGCGACCCCGCGGCGGAGCCAAAGGGGTTGCGCTTGCGGCCGGAGTTGGCACCATGTCCTTTGACCCCGTCATTACCTTCGGAACAACTGCGGCCGTCGCATTGATCGGTTGGGGCGTAAGCCATGCGCTCGACACGCGCCCTTTTGGCCTCCCCCACCAGACCGCAGTGAGCGAACTGGTCGTCCTGGGATCCGGCTCGTTCGAGCACCCACAGGCTGGGGAGTTCCTCAAGGGGAACCATCCCGTCGCAGCGCCCATCGTGCAGCAAACCATGGAGGCGCCGCTGGAGATCATGAAATATCAGGTAAGCATTTCGGAATACGGACGCTGCGTAGCGGACGGCGCCTGCAAGCCCGCCGACTCACGCAAGAGTGGCGACATTCCGGTCACCGGTGTCAGCCACATAGATGCGGAAGTCTATGCGACCTGGCTGTCAGCCCGCACGGGACAGGCATGGCGGCTGCCAACGGACGTCGAGTGGGCTTATGCGGCCAGCGAACAGTTCCGAGGTGACATTGAGGGCGAAGGCGACCCGAACAACCCGGCGCGGCGGTGGCTCACCCGGTATCGGCTCGAGACTGCGCTTGGGCGGAAACCTGATCCGGAACCGAGGGCTCAGGGGTCCTTCGGCACCAATTCAAAAGGCGTGGCAGATATTGCGGGAAATGTCTGGGAATGGACCTCGACATGCTATTCCCACGCCATAATAGCGATTGATGGCAAGCGGATCGAGAGTTCTATCGACAATTGCGGCGTACACGTTGTCGAGGGATTTCACCGCACCTACATGTCCAACTTCATTCGGGATGGAAAAAGCGGCGGTTGCGCAGTCGGGACGCCGCCTGACAATTTGGGTTTCCGGCTTGTCCGCGACCGACCCAGCCCTGTGCAGGCTGCCCTTCGGCGCCTAGGATTTTCCTGACGCACAAACACATTTTCCTGACGCATACAAGAGTGCATGATGACATTGAAATCAGCTTCTGCCGATCGGGCGGGTCCCGTCGCGGAACGGCCGCTGGACCATACCGGCGTCGAGCGCACGACGATCGGAAGATTGGTCCGCGAATTCTATGCAAAGGTCAGGAAGGACAGGCGTCTTGGACCGATTTTCGCGCGCGAAATCACCGGCGATTGGGAACCTCATCTCGAGAAAATGACGGATTTCTGGTGTTCCGTTATCCTGAAGAGCGGCGACTACCAAGGACGACCGGTGCCGGCGCACCTCAAACTCAAGGATGTCACCGAGGCCGATTTCGATGTCTGGCTGGCCTTGTTCCGGCAGACGGCGGTCGAACTCTTCGCCCCGGAAACGGCTGCGGTGTTCGTCGACCGCGCTGAACGGATCGCGACAAGCCTGAAGCTGGCGATGTTCTTTCGTCTCGCTCCCGTTGTGACGGGCGATGGCGAACCGGCAGGCATCGGCGAAACCCGGCCGGATTGACTTCGCGCAAGGAATGCTTCCTTCGAATTTCGTAATTTCCTTGGATGGCTCTCAACCTCTTCGTCGGTACGATCGTCATAAGCCTGACGGTAGTAATTCACACTTTTGGCCTTATCGCAGTCACTCGCGCGATGGGACATCTGGTGGCGCGATTTCGCATGCATGGGCACCGCAGCCGAACAGTCGCGATGATCAGCGTGGTCATGGGGCTCTTCGCCGTGATGACAGCGGAGGTCTGGGTTTGGGCCGGACTTTACCGGTTGCTCGATATCTTCGCCGACTTCGAAACCGCACTCTACTTTTCCACCATCACCTTTTCGACGGTCGGCTACGGTGACATCGTACCCGCTCACGCATGGCGCGTATTGGCGGCACTTGAGGGGGTGAATGGATTCCTGCTGATAGGCTGGTCGACCGCGTACCTGATCGCGGCGGGGACCCGGATCGGCCCGTTCAAAGCCGGCGAGCATTTCTGACCGCGGCAGCGCTCAAACTGCCACCGAATGCCTGCCCTTGCCGCTCTCAAGATAAGCGTCGAACATTGCTGCGATGCTGCGAACAAACGGGCGACTTTCCGCCGGGACGACGAAATTGTCGCCATCGAGCTCCAGCAACCGGGCCGGATCGTTAATCGCCAGGGAACTTGCCTTGAAAAGGAGCCGCTGGCCACGCTCGCCGAAGCGCTCTACCAGTTCGATCGCCGAAAAGGCGAAATCGCACATCAGTCGCTCGATGATCCAGCCCCGGACGCAGTCATCATCGGAAAATGCGATGCCGCGGACCGCGGCCAGTCCGCCCCCTGCAACCATGCGACCGTACTCTGCCGTCGCCGGCATGTTCTGCGCGTAACCCTGGCGAAAACGGCTGATGGATGAAGGGCCAAGCCCGATCAGTGTCTCGCAGCGATCCTCGGTGTAGCCCTGGAAATTGCGATGCAAGGTGCCTGTACGGGCTGCTTGCGCCAACGCATCGCTTGGCTTGGCGAAATGGTCGAAGCCCACCGCTTCATACCCTGCCTTCAGTACGAGGTCGGCGGCAATTTGCGATTGAGCGTACCGCTCCGCACGGCCAGGCAGCCACGCTTCGTCGATCATCGTCTGGTGCTTCTTGAACCAGGGCACATGCGCGTAGCCGAACAGCGCCATCCTGTCTGGTTCCAGGGTCAGCGCCTGCGCTACGGTGGAACAGACGCTCTCGCTGGTCTGGTGCGGCAAGCCGTAGAGCAGGTCCAGATTGACGGAACCGACGCCGCGTGAACGAACTCCGTCGACAACCGTCTTGGTCTGCAGGAAGCTCTGCTCGCGGTTGATCGCCTTCTGCACCTTCGGGTCAAAGTCCTGCACACCGAGGCTTGCCCTGGTCATGCCGATTTCGCACAGTGCATCGAGGCGCGCCTCGTCCATGTCGTTGGGATCGATCTCGACGCTGATTTTTGCGTCCTTAACAAAATCGAAGCTGTTCCGTAAGGCAGTCCCCAACGCCACCATATCCTCGGGCTTCAGCATGGTTGGCGAACCGCCGCCGAAATGCACGGCGCGGACATGGCCCTTGCTGGCGACAAAACCCGCAACCGTCGCGATCTCCGCATGCAGCGAACGAAGATATGCAGTCACCGGTTCGTAATGGCGTGTCTGCTTGGTATGACACGCACAGAACCAGCAGAGTCTATCGCAATAGGGGATGTGCAGATAGAGCGAGATCCCGCCGCCACTTTCGAGCGCCTCCAGCCAGCCACGACAAACGGCGGCATCGACGCCCGCGTGAAAATGCGGCGCGGTAGGATAGCTGGTGTAGCGGGGCACATTCTCGCCGAGTCTGGCAGCCAATTCCGGTCGCATGTCGCCTTCCGTCATCCTTACAAAGTTGAATCCTGGCTGCAGGTCCCCATCGCCGCCTTGATTTCGGTCAAGGCCCTTTGCGAACAAACTGCCGCAAGAGATTTGCAGCCGCCGGTGCTATCGTGCCGGTACTTTGAATGTTCGGACAATCATGATGACAGTGCGCCAAGATGTTCACAGTTCCGGCAGTCCAGTACTTTGCCAGTCTTGTGAGGCACGGCATCGCGGTGTCTGCGGTGCGCTCGATCCCGACCAGTTGGTCGCACTCGCCAAGACGTCATCAAGACACAGCGTTGACCCAGGGTTCGAACTGATCGGCGACGCAGAGACCGTCGACAGCTATTCGAACGTGCTTTCGGGTGTGGTGAAGCTGACAAAGAGCCTTTCCGATGGTCGCCAGCAGATCGTCGGCCTCCAGTTTGCGCCCGACTTTCTGGGACGGCCGTTCAAGGTGGAAAGCGCAATCAACGCGGAAGCCGCAACGGCAGTTTCCCTATGCTCATTTCCAAAAGCGGCTATCGAACGGATGATGAAGGAATCACCAGAGCTCGAGCATCGCCTGCTCAAGCAAACGCTGAACGAGCTCGACCATGCACGCGACTGGATGCTGACGCTGGGGCGCAAGACCGCTTCGGAAAAAGTGGCGAGTTTTCTCTTGATGATCGCCAAGAACATCGATCCCACGATTGATCCAGCCGCTAGGTCGGCGAGTTTCGATCTGCCGCTGACACGCGCCGACATCGCCGACTTCCTTGGCCTGACGATCGAGACGGTTAGCCGCCAGTTGACCAGGCTGCGGACCGACGGCGTGATCCGGATCGAGAACAATCGGCACGTGAGGGTGGACAACTTGAGCCGGCTGGAGCGGCGTTCAGGCGCCTAGTGCTCGTCGGTCATCGCGATCATGGGCAAGACATGCTCGCGTTCGAACGCGATATGCCGGCGCATGCTTTCGAAGAACCCGCGCAGCATGAACCCGACGGCTTCCGGGTTGTGCAACCTCTCGCCATGGCCGATCGCCAGCAGGATTTCGGTCACCTCACCGGCAAAGCATTCGTCCTCGACATGCTCGGCGCGCAGTCGTCGGACTGAGGCAAGGTTGGCATCGCTGCCAGCGACAGAAGCCTCGTAGGCGGGAAAGATGATCGTCTCTTCATATTGATGAATGTTGCGCAACAACGGGACGATCGCGTTGGCTGTGCCAAGGCATTTCAGGCGGTCGACACTCGGCAAGGTGTCGGCGATTCTTTCCAGGACATCACAGAGCTGCAGTTTGTCCAGATGCGCGCGTTTCATCAACGCCGCTGGGACCGCCTCTCTGCCGGATGTCGAACTGTCGCGGCCTGTTTCGAACCGCGACGATTCCCGCTCCCTCTCCCTGTTCAATGACAGCCTCCTGACCGTTTGCGAGATCAAAGCTGCCCAATCCAAAAGCAAATGGCTTTGACATGGATCAAGGCGGCGATCGGGAGACTGCTGAATTGGTGTCGATGCGGATTGGCGTCCGCGCATCGGAATCCGACCTCGGGGACATGTCATGAAGTTCGGCACAGAAATCGTCGCTTTGGGCCTTTTCGCCTTTGTCGCGCTGGTAGCTGCCGGCTTCGGTGTGGACGAACCTTTTCGGCAGCACATGTGGGTGCTGCTCATCGTGCTGCTTGGCTTTATCACCATCCTTCTTCGCAACACGAGCTTCGCAGCGCCCGCGGCAATCGATCCGTCCGCCTATATGGATGGGCCGATCCGCTACGGTGCCATCGCCACTATGTTCTGGGGCGTGGTGGGAATGCTGGTCGGCGTGGTGATCGCGCTGCAGCTTGCCTACCCGGATCTTAACATCGAGCCCTGGTTCAACTTCGGCCGCTTACGGCCTTTGCATACTTCCGGCGTGGTCTTTGCCTTCGGCGGCAATGCGCTCATTTGCACGTCGCTTTATGTCGTGCAGCGGACCTGTCGTGCCCGGCTGTTCGGCGGCGATCTCGCCTGGTTCGTATTCTGGGGCTATCAGCTGTTCATCGTCATGGCTGCAACCGGCTACCTGCTCGGAATCACCGAGAGCCGCGAATACGCCGAGCCCGAATGGTATGTGGACCTGTGGCTGACCATTGTGTGGGTCGCCTACCTCGTCCTGTTCCTCGGCACCATCCTGAAGCGCAGGGAACCGCACATCTACGTCGCCAACTGGTTCTATCTGTCCTTCATCGTGACGATCGCGATGCTGCATGTGATCAATAATCTATCGATGCCCGTCTCGTTCGTGGGTTCAAAGAGCTATTCAGCTTTCTCCGGCGTCCAGGATGCCTTGACGCAGTGGTGGTACGGCCACAATGCCGTCGGCTTCTTCCTCACCGCCGGCTTCCTCGGCATGATGTATTATTTCGTGCCCAAGCAGGCCAACCGACCTGTCTATTCCTACAGGCTGTCGATCATCCACTTCTGGGCTTTGATCTTTCTCTACATCTGGGCCGGTCCGCACCACCTCCACTACACCGCTCTGCCGGACTGGGCCCAGACGCTCGGTATGGTGTTCTCGATCATGCTCTGGATGCCTTCGTGGGGCGGCATGATAAACGGCCTGATGACGCTCTCGGGCGCCTGGGACAAGCTGCGCACCGACCCGATCATCCGTATGATGGTCATGGCCATCGCCTTCTACGGGATGTCGACCTTCGAAGGCCCGATGATGTCAATCAAGGCCGTCAACTCGCTCTCGCACTACACCGACTGGACCATCGGTCACGTCCATTCGGGCGCGCTCGGATGGGTTGGCATGATCTCGTTCGGCGCGATCTATTTCATGGTCCCGAAGTTATGGAACCGCGACCGGCTTTATTCGCTGCGGCTCGTCAACAGGCACTTCTGGCTGGCGACGCTTGGGATCGTCGTTTACGCCGCGGTGATGTGGGTCTCCGGCGTCATGCAGGGCCTGATGTGGCGCGAATACGACGAGCAGGGCTTCCTGGTCTACTCCTTCGCCGAGACCGTCGCAGCCATGCATCCCTATTATGTCATGCGCGCTCTGGGCGGCGCGATGTATCTCGCCGGAATGCTGATCATGGCGTGGAACATCGCGATGACGATCCTCGGCTACCAGCGCGAGGAGCAACCGATGCCGGATCCTGTTCCCGCCCTCCAGCCTGCCGAATAAGGAGCCAGAAAATGGGCTTGATGGACAAACATGCCGTGATCGAGAAGAACGCCACGCTTCTTCTCGTGGGCTCCCTTCTGGTGGTGACGGTCGGCGGCATAGTCGAGATCGCGCCGCTCTTCTATCTCGACAATACGATCGAGAAAGTCGAAGGCATGCGGCCCTATTCGCCGCTCGAGCTCGCCGGCCGCAACATCTATGTGCGCGAGGGCTGCTACCTCTGCCATAGCCAGATGATCAGGCCGTTCCGCGACGAAGTCGAGCGCTATGGGCATTACAGCCTGGCGGCCGAGTCGATGTACGACCACCCGTTCCAGTGGGGATCGAAACGCACCGGACCGGACCTCGCGCGGGTGGGCGACCGTTATTCGAATGGATGGCACGTCCAGCATCTTACCGACCCGCGCTCTGTGGTGCCGGAATCGATCATGCCAAGCTACGCATTCCTGAAAAATACACCGATCGAGGTGAAGGACTTCTCGACACATCTTATCGCCAACAAGCGTGTCGGCGTCCCCTACTCCGATGACATGATTGCTAATGCCAATGCCGATCTCATGGCACAAGCGGATGCCAACGTCGACACGTCCGGCCTCGAAGCACGCTATCCGAAGGCCAAGCTCGGTGATTTCGACGGTAATCCGCAGCAGGTCACCGAAATGGATGCCCTTGTCGCTTACCTCCAGATGCTCGGCACGCTGGTCGACTTCAAAAACTATGATGAGGCCGCCGGCTACCGCTGAGGAAGATATCGATGAATTACAATCTGATGCGGGAATTTGCCGACAGCTGGGGCCTGCTCGCCATGGCGCTTTTCTTCGTCGGATGCAGTGCCTTCGCGCTTCGCCCCGGCGGCCGCAGGCAAGCTGACGAAGCCGCCCGGATACCTCTCAAGGACGATTGACAATGAGCAACGAGCATATCGATGAAGTCTCGGGCATTTCAACCACCGGCCATGAGTGGGATGGCATCCGGGAGCTCAACAATCCGCTTCCGCGCTGGTGGATCACGACCTTTTACATCACCATCCTCTGGGCGATCGGCTATACCATCGCCTATCCAGCATGGCCGATGCTGAGCTCCGCGACCAAAGGCGTAATCGGCTATTCGAGCCGAAATGATGTGAAGAACGAGCTCGCCGCAGCGGAAATCGCCAAGGGCAAGTATGTTGCGGCTGTACAGTCGAAAACTGTCCTGGAGATTGCCGCCGACGATGCGCTGCGCGAATTCGCGGGTGCGGCCGGTGGCGCCGCGTTCAAGGTCAATTGCGTGCAGTGCCACGGCTCCGGCGCTCAAGGGTCCAGCGGCTTTCCCAATCTCAACGACGACGATTGGCTGTGGGGCGGAAGTGCCGAGCAGATCCAGCAGACGATCACACACGGCATCCGTTTTTCATCGGACCCGGACACACGCCTATCCGAAATGCCGGCCTTTGGCGACATTATCACAGCTGACCAGATCAGGAAGGTCAGCGCCTATGTCGCCAGCCTGTCGGGACCTGTTCAAGACGAAAGTCTGGTCGAGCCGGGTGCCAAGGTCTTCGCGGAGAATTGCGTGGCGTGTCATGGCGAAAATGCAAAAGGCAACATGGAGTTTGGCGCGCCCGACTTGACCGATGCCATCTGGCTTTACGGATCCGGGGAAGCATCGATCGCTGCCCAGGTTCGCGCGCCCAGACAGGGCGTGATGCCAGCCTGGGGCGAACGTCTTGGCGACACCAAAGTCAAGGAGCTCGCCGTCTACATCCATTCGCTTGGCGGTGGGGAATAGAGGGGGGTTCTATTCCCGGCCCTCCGCCGGCTAAGCGACGGGCCCGGCTTGCGCCGGGCCTCGATCGTATTTGAGGCATCGGCGATTGACTTGCATCAACGCGGCGCGGCCCATCATGCGGCAAAGCTTGGCTAGCACGCTGCATTCCGGACGTCGCTCCACATCAGAGATGTCCGGTTGCACGGCAAAATGATCGGCTGCGCGACTGGAGATATTGGTGCTGGACAACATTCAGGTAGAGCGACTTGAGGCCGAGGCGGTCAACTCGGCCAAAACGCGTCAGCCGCTCTATGCCGCACGCAAGAAGATCTTCCCGAAGCGCGCTTCAGGCAGCTTTCGTCGCTTCAAGTGGCTGGTGATGGCAATCACGCTGGGCATTTACTACCTGACGCCTTGGCTGCGTTGGGATCGGGGGCCGTTTGCCCCGGACCAGGCTGTGCTGATCGATCTCGCCAATCGCCGCTTTTACTTCTTTTTCATCGAGATTTGGCCGCAGGAATTCTACTATGTTGCCGGACTGCTGGTCATGGCCGGCATCGGCCTTTTCCTGGTCACTTCTACGGTCGGCCGGGCCTGGTGCGGCTATACCTGCCCACAGACCGTATGGGTCGACCTGTTTCTGGTGGTCGAACGCGCGATCGAGGGCGACCGCAACGCGCGCATGAAACTCGATGCCGGCCCCTGGGCCGCGCGCAAGCTTGTGCTGCGTGCATCCAAACACGCTATCTGGCTGGTCATAGGCGCGGCAACGGGGGGTGCCTGGATCTTCTATTTCGCCGATGCGCCAACTTTAATTCGAGAGGTCTTCACCGGGACCGCAGCGCCCATCGCCTACATCACCATCGCGGTGCTGACGGCGACCACCTACACGTTCGGCGGACTGATGCGCGAGCAAGTCTGCACCTATATGTGCCCATGGCCGCGCATCCAGGCGGCCATGCTCGACGAGAATTCGCTCACCGTAACGTACAATGATTGGCGCGGCGAGCCGCGTTCGCGCCACGCCAAGAAGGTGCTTGCCGCGGGGCAGCCGGTTGGAGACTGCGTCGATTGCAATGCCTGTGTCGCCGTCTGCCCGATGGGGATCGACATTCGCGACGGCCAGCAGCTCGAATGCATCACGTGCGCGCTCTGCATCGACGCTTGCGACGGCGTCATGGACAAGCTCGGCAAGGAGCGGGGACTGATCTCCTATGCGACGCTGTCCGATTACAGCGCCAACATGGCGGTAGCCACCGCAGGCGGCTCTTGCTCGGTGAACCCGTCGCTCGTGCGGACCGACGGCGGCGCTTTCTCCGATAGGTTGGCCCATTTCCATCTCCGTAAAATCTTCAGGCCACGCACCTTCGTCTACATGGGCGCGTGGTCGGCGATCGGCCTTGCCCTGCTCTATTCGCTGCTGACGCGCGACCGGCTCGACGTCAGCGTTCTGCACGACCGCAATCCGCAGTTCGTGACGCTGTCCGATGGTTCGATCCGCAATGGTTACACCGTCAAGCTGCTCAACATGATCCCCGAGCCAAGGACGATTGTCGTCACCATGCAGGGCTTACAACGCGCCGAAATGAACGTCGTCGGGATCGACCTGCCTGCAGATCGCTCATTTGCCATCGCCGTCGAACCAGACCGGCTGAAGATGCTGAAGGTTTTCGTCCGCCAGCCGGCTGAACAGCTCAAGGGGCAAGCGCAGACATTCAAGTTCCGGGTCGAAGACAAGGCAAGTTTCGAAGTCGATGAATACACGGCCACGTTCAACGCACCGGAGATCCTTAGATGAGCGTCAATATGCGAAGGCCCCGCGAATTTACCGGAAGGCATATGCTGCTTACCATTCTCGGCTTTTTCGGCGTGGTTGTTGGCGTGAATGTGACCATGGCGACGCTGGCCAGCACGAGCTGGACCGGTCTTGTCGTTGAAAACACCTATGTGGCGAGCCAGCAGTTCAACAAGAAGGCCGAGGAGGGGCGCGCGCAGACCGCACTCGGCTGGACCAGCAAACTCACCATCGCATGGGGCGAGGTCCGCTACAGCCTCAGCGATGCCGCCGGCAAGCCCATTCCCCTGCATTCTGTGAAGGTTCTGTTTCGCCACCCCGCTTACGAGGCGGAGGACAAGTCCCTCACTCTGGCCTCAACTACAGGCCAGGAATTTGCGACGCAGCACACGCCGAGAGATGGCGTCTGGATCGTCGAAGTCGATGCCGATGCTGGTCTCGCCGAACCCTACCGCGATGTCCGTCGGATCATGATTTCCCAAGGAGCGCTGCAATGAGCTGCTGCGCGCCGGGCGCTGAAATGGCGCTGGCCCTCGATAGGGTCACACCCGTCTTGCCGTCGAACCATGAAGTCAAATTGGCGAGCCGCTCGCTTGGCGATGATCTTCACCAGACCGATCTCTCAGTGCCGACTGTTCACTGCGGCGCCTGCATACAGACGATCGAGACAGCACTCGAAAAGCTCGATCGCCTCGAAGACGCAAGGGTCAACTTGTCGACGAAACGGGTTTCGATCCGATGGCGTGGGAATGAGGCACCGCCATTCGTCGCTGCGCTTGAGCGGCTGGGCTACCCAGCGCATCTTTTGGAGCCCGAGGTTGATGAAAAAGACAAGACGCTTTCGGAACTGATCCGCGCCGTCGCGGTTGCCGGCTTTGCGGCGGGCAACATCATGCTGCTTTCGGTCTCGGTCTGGTCCGGCGCTGAAGGTCCGACCCGCGACCTGTTCCATTGGATCTCGGCGCTGATTGCCATCCCTGCCCTCGCCTTCGCCGGCGGCATTTACTTCCGCTCGGCATGGAACGCGTTGCGCCACGGCCGCATGAACATGGATGTGCCGATTGCTGTTGGGGTCTCACTCGCCTACGCGATGAGCCTCTACGAAACCATCAACCATGGCGACCACGCTTACTTCGACGCATCGGTATCGCTGCTGTTCTTCCTGCTGATCGGCCGCACGCTTGATCACGTGATGCGGGAGCGTGCCCGGACCGCGGTGAACGGCCTGTCACGGCTCGCGGCGCGTGGCGCCTTGGTGATGCGTGATGATGGCACGCGCGACTACCGGCCGGTTGGCGAGATAGAACCCGGCATGCAGTTGCTGATCGCGGCGGGTGAGCGGATTCCGGTCGACGGCAAGATTATTCGAGGCTCCTCGGATCTCGACTGTTCGCTGGTTTCCGGTGAGAGCGCTCCCAGAACCGTGGCGTCAGGAGAAGCCGTACAGGCAGGCATTCTAAATCTCACGGGCCCACTGACGGTCGAGGCGACAGCCGCCGCAAAAGACTCTTTCCTGGCAGAGATGGTCCGACTAATGGAAGCGGCCGAGGGCGGTCGCGCGCATTATCGCCGGATCGCCGACCGCGTTTCGGCGCTCTATGCGCCGGTGGTCCATCTGACCGCCTTCGTGACGTTTCTCGGCTGGATGGTGGCCATCGGCGACTGGCACCGGGCAACGACGATCGCCATCGCCGTCCTCATCATCACATGTCCCTGTGCGCTCGGCCTTGCCGTACCGATCGTGCAGGTTGTTGCGGCGCGCCGGCTGTTCGAAGCTGGCGTCATGGTCAAGGACGGTTCCGCCATGGAGCGCTTGGCGGCAATCGACGTCGCGGTGTTCGACAAGACCGGCACGCTAACGCTCGGACAGCCCCAACTCGTCAACGCACCATCCATCCACCCGACTATGCTGGCAATCGCAGCCGATATGGCCTCGCATTCCCGTCACCCACTTTCAAAGGCCATTGCCAACTTTGCAGGTTTCGCCGGCCAGCCAAAGCTCGAGGCTGTCAGCGAGCACCCCGGATTCGGCATCGAAGCCACTGCCGCGGGCAGCACCTGGCGGCTGGGTAGGCGCGGATGGGCCGGGTGGAAGGCCCGAACCGGGGGCGAAAGCAGATATGGCGGAACGGTTCTGACGAAAGATGGGATCATTGTGGCTTCCTTCGTCTTCGAGGACGCGTTGCGTGCAGACGCCAGAGCGGCCATCGAGCAATTAAACAACGCGAGGGTTTCCGCGCAAATGCTGTCGGGCGACACCGCCGCTGCCTGCGGCGAGGTGGCGGCGGCGTTGGGCATCCATCACTTTGTTCCGGCGCTGCTTCCTTCGGGCAAGGTAGAACATATCGAAACGCTGGCGAAGGACGGCCACAAGGTGCTGATGGTTGGCGACGGCCTCAACGACACCCCTGCGCTAAGCGCGGCACACGTCTCGATAGCTCCAGCCACGGCCGCCGATGTCGGCCGCAAGGCAGCGGACTTCGTGTTCCTGCGCGAAAGCCTTTCGGCCGTACCCCTTGCCCTCGACGTCTCGCGCAAGGCCGGACGACTGATCCGGCAAAACATCGCCATCGCGATTATCTACAATGCCGTCGCCGTGCCGATCGCCATTTCGGGGCACGTCACACCGTTGATCGCCGCAATCGCCATGTCCGCCTCGTCGCTGCTTGTCATCGGAAATGCATTACGCCTGGCGTCCTTTGCGACGAACGCACCGGAGACGGTGGGCAGGCGCGGCAACCGGTCCGCCATCGGCGCACTGGCGCGATCGTCATGACGACGCTCGTCTATCTGATACCTGTGGCCCTGTTCCTCGGTGCTCTTGGGCTATCTGGGTTTCTGTGGGCTTTGAGGAGCGGGCAATACGAGGACCTCGACGGAGCCGCGGAGCGCATCCTCATCGACCGAGATGACAGACCTGAAAGCTGACTGGCTCCGCGGTGCCGACATGATGGCGATGCCGCCGGCAGTACCCGTTGAAACTGATGAAGATCAGGGCGCGGATGAGGGCTTGAAGAGGTGATCCTGGGCGCATCGCTGGCCGAGGTGCCGTGAGTGACAATCTCTTATGGTCTCGTGTTGGTTGACCGCCATGAGGCGGCCAGCGCGACGTTAGTGACGCAAACTGCCATTTGGCCGGAGACGCTCCTATCGCTGACCGGCCGCATGCTGCAGCCGCGCGATCAGGTCGCGATTGCGGCAATAGTCTGGCGGATCGTCGGCTTGCTGCTGCTCGTCGAGCCAGGTCGAGCATTCGTCCTGGTGTCCGCAGGCGCGGCAGCGGTCCACCGCCCGATTGGTGACGGCTATATTGTCTGGAACGATCTTCAATTGTTTGTCGACGCCCAGCTTCCGCATCATGCGGCCCATCAAGGCTGTCCTAGCGTCAACTGAGATCAGGTAGTCGAGAAAAGTCATGTCGGTCACTCCCGTTTCCCGCCATATCATTGTCATCTCGGCGACCGCTGCATTGATCTCGGTCAACGGGCCGTCTGCGGACGATGACCCTCGCGTGAATGCCGCAACTGGCGGACTTGCGATGCGGCCGGGGGTCAATACGACATGAGTCGGTTGATGCTGCTTTCTTCGATCAACGTGCGCGTGACTCCACCGAATGCCCATTCGCGCAGGCGGCTGTGGCCATATGCGCCGGAAACGATCAGATCGGCGTTGATTGAGCTCGCAAATGCCAACAGATGCTCACCGTCAGCGTCGCCGCGGATGAACTCGGTCCGCGCCATGATGCCGTGATGCTCAAGAAAGACTGCGACATCAGCGAGGCTGTCACGGATGCCGTCGTCGCGCTCGCTGTCGATTGTGGCGATGACGACGTCGTTGGCCTTGGCCAAGAAGGGCAATGCGTCGGTCAGCGCCCGTCGCGCCTCCCTGGTGTCCTTCCAGGCGACCAGCACGGTATTTGCCATGACATGTTCGATATGGCTTGCAGCGGCGAGTACTGGCCGGCCTGTGCCGAGTACAAGGCTACCGATATCGACGGTGCGATAGACATTTTCTCCTTTGTCGCCGCCGGTCACGATGAGGTCGCCGCACGGGCCCAAACGCTGAGGAAGCGCGTCGGGCTGCAGACGGCTTGACCCCATTCGCTTGAGATCGAGGCAGGAACCAGCCTCTCGAAGTCGGCGCGCAGTTCGGCGAGCCGTTTTTCGATTTCCGTTCGCTGGATCTGCATGATCTCGCCTTCGTAGACCATACCGTCGCCAGTCGCGACCAGAGGCGGGACATCCGCAGCCGCGAGGCCGATAAGGTGAGCGCCGAAGTTTTCAGCAAGTTCAACCCCGAGGCTCACCATGGCCGTAGGAGGTGCATCGATGGCGAGGTTCACGGCAATTGATTTGTAGGACACTGGAGGCGCCTTTCGCTGGAGCAGTTGAACGCAGCATGGGGTGCATTGGCCTGCGGCGCCTTGATGCGCGTCAAAGTGCATTAGCAACCGGCTTGATCGCGACTATTTGGCATCATGGTTTTGCGTGTGCAGAAAGAGCGATGAATGATAACTAGACTGCGTTGCGGGTTCCCTGATCAAAGGACTTGATTTGGACGACAGACAAACACGTGACTTGTCGACCGACGTTCGCGGCCAGGGGCAGACCACGGCCGAACACGACCGGCTGGCCCAGATGTTCGAGCAAGCCCCCGGTTTCATGACATTGATGCGTGAGCCGGGTCATGTCTATGAGTTGACCAACGCCGCCTATCAGCGCCTGATCGGCCAAAGGCAAGTGATAGGAAAGTCGGTACGCGAGGCCCTGCCCGAGCTCGAAGGTCAAGGTTTCTACGAACTGCTGGACCAGGTGTGCGAAACGGGCGAACCCTACAGGGGTCAGGGCGTGAAGGTCGCCCTTCGCAACAGCCATGACGAGCCGGTCGAAGAGCGCATCCTCGATTTCGTCTATCAGCCCATCAAGGCCGACGACGGTCGCGTCACGGCTATTTTCGTCGAAGGCACCGATGTTAGCGAGCTCTCCTTTGCGAACGCCGCCCTGCGCTTGCGCGAAGATCATTTGCGTTCGATCCTGGCAACGGTGCCCGATGCAATGGTCGTCATCGACGAACAGGGCCGTATTCAATCCTTCAGCACCGCTGCCGAAACGCTGTTCGGCTACCAGTCGAGCGAGGTGCTCGGACAAAATGTCAGTCTGCTGATGCCGTCGCCCTATCGCGAAGAGCATGACGCTTATCTCCACCGCTATCTGACGACCGGTGAACGCCGCATCATCGGGCTCGGCCGCACCGTCACTGGAATGCGTAAGGATGGCTCAACCTTTCCGATGGAACTTGCCGTCGGTGAAATGCATCCTGGGACCGGCCGCTTCTTTACCGGCTTCTGCCGGGATCTGACCGAACGCTACAGAGCGGAAGCAAGAATACAGGAGCAGCAGCAGGAGCTTCTACACATGGCGCGGTTTACCGCGCTGGGCGAAATGGCTTCGACATTGGCGCATGAGATCAACCAGCCTCTCACGGCAATCACGAACTACCTTAAAGGCAGCCGCCGGCTTCTCGAAAAAAGCACGGAAGAGAACGCGCCGATGTTGAGGGAGGCCGTGGAAAAGGCAGCGGAACAGGCCTTGAGGGCCGGAGACGTCATTCGCCACCTTCGGGACTTCGTCGCAAGAGGCGAGAGCGAGCGCCAGGTCGAACGCCTGCCCACACTGATCGAGGAAGCCTCGTCCCTGGCCCTGGTCGGTGCAAGAGAAGTAGACGTGCGCGTCAGCTACAAGCTTGATCCCGCCGCCGAACTGGTCTTGACCGACCGCATCCAGATTCAGCAGGTTCTGCTCAACTTGATGCGCAACGCGATAGAAGCCATGCAAGGCGTGCCACGCCGCGAGTTGCAAGTCATGACCGTGGCCCGTGACGACGGCATGGCAGAGGTAAGCGTGATCGACACAGGCACTGGTCTAGCGCCCGAAGTCTCCGCACAGCTTTTCCAGCCATTTGTCACCACCAAGAAACAGGGCATGGGCGTCGGCCTCTCTATTTGCCGTACAATCGTTGAGTCGCATGGGGGCCACATCTGGGCCGAGGCAATACCGACTGGAGGAACCGCGTTCCGGTTCACCTTGCGCATCGTGGAGAAGGAAGAGGTCGCCAATGACCGGTAACCATCTTGTGCACGTGGTCGACGACGACGTCGACGTTCGCAAATCGCTTGGTTTTCTCCTGGCGACGGCTGATTTCGCCGTTCGCCTGTACGAATCGGCGACAGCTTTTCTGGCTACGGCCACGGGCAATCTCGACGGCTGCATTGTGACCGATGTGCGCATGCCGGGCATTGACGGCATCGAGTTCCTGCGACAGCTCCGGACCCGCGGGCATACGCTTCCGGTCATCGTCATGACGGGTCATGCCGATGTGGCCCTCGCTGTTCAGGCGATGAAGGAAGGTGCCGCCGACTTCATCGAAAAGCCGTTTGACGACGAGCTGCTGATCGAAGCGATCCGCTCCGCATTGGACAGTCGCAATCGGACGGAGACAACACACCCCCAAGGCGTGGAAATCCGTGGTCGTCTGGCGGCCCTGTCGGAGCGGGAGCGACAAGTGCTGGACGGCCTTGTGTCCGGCCTGCCCAATAAGACGATTGCCTATGACCTCGGCATCAGCCCGCGCACGGTCGAGATCCATCGCGCCAATGTCATGAGCAAGATGGCCGCGAGCAGTCTGTCGCATCTCGTGCGCATGGCGTTGGTTGTGGAATCCAAACGTTAAAGCGAGTCGCGGAGAGACTTCCCGTCGTTTAGCGGAACCCTATCCGGCACCCAGTCTCGCCAGTGGGTCGGGTGAACGTCGATGCGTGCGCGGGTGGCGGCGTTCTTCCAGCCTTCTCGCTCCTTTATGCAAGGAAAGATAAGCGCATGTTCGCCATCCTCATCGAGGACGGCGAGTTCCAGCTCACGATCGAACGGAGCGCTTGAGATCGGCTTCCACATCATCCCCTATGATGGGTGGGAGCAGCAGGCCCCGCCTTGATCTGGATCATTTTCCGAATCCCCACTCCGGTATGGACCCTGACACTGACATGGGCCGCCATGCGAGTCACCGGCGGCCTAGCCACGGTTGTCGATTCATCTGTCGGCCGACCGACTCCTTGATCGTGATCAATGACCTCCCTGGCGGCAGGGCTACGATCCGCGATGCCGAATATCAGAGTCGATGGAGCACCGGCGACACCGTGCTGTCACGAAAAACAGGAGATCGCGCCGATGCTGATCCGCACGCTTTCTGCTTTGGAATGTACAAAATTGCTGACGGCCAACCGGATCGGCCACTTGGCATCCGCCAAGGATGGACACCCCTACGTCGTGCCGTTCTACTATGCCCACGCCGACAATCACCTCTATGCATTTTCCATGCCGGGCAAAAAGGTCGACTGGATGCGTGCCAATCCGCTGGTGTGCGTCCAGGTCGATGAACGCGGCCAAGGACGGGCATGGAGAAGCGTGATTGTCGACGGTGTCTATGAAGAACTGCCTGACCGGATCGGCTACAAGGTTCAGCGCGACCATGCGTGGTCGGTGTTGAGCAAGCACATCGACTGGTGGGAGCCTGGCGCTCTGAAGCCGGTTACGCCTCCTGTTTCGGACAGCACTCCGCATGTTTTCTTCAGGATCATTATCAAGCAGGCGTCGGGTCGGGAAGCAAAGGAATAGCGTGCTTTCCCGTCCGAACACCGCGGGCGCACAGCCGCCGTGGATTGTGCCGGGCAATCCGTTTTCACGCTAAAACCGTCCATCGCGCAAAAAAACATTGGAAGTTCGAGCCAGCTTGGGGATAGGCACTCTGTGGCGCATGTATACCAGTGGTGAAGGGCGATGGCGCAGGAAAATCTGGTGGTTTGCAGCAAATGCGGCGGGATCAATCGACTGCCGCCAGCGCGCGATGCCAAAAACGCAAAATGCGGAAAGTGCGGGAAAAAGCTGTTCTCCGGCCACCCCGAGGACGTCGACGCACGAACCTTCGATCGTCAGGTCAAGCGAGGCACCCTTCCCGTTGTCGTGGATGTCTGGGCGCCATGGTGCGGGCCCTGCAAGATGATGGCGCCCGCATATGAAGCCGCAGCAAACGAACTGGAACCGCATGTTCGGCTGATCAAGCTCAACTCCGATAATGAGCAGGCCGTTTCAGCCAGGCTCGGCATTCGCGGCATCCCGACCATGATCCTGTTCCATGGCGGACATGAGGTTGCACGCACATCCGGCGCAATGAAGGCGGGGCAGATCGTCAGGTGGATCCGCGACCACCTGCCTGTGGCCGGCGCCTAATCGTGGATCCGCTCATCGCCCGGCTCGGACTTGCACTAACTATAGGCCTGCTCGTCGGACTGGAGCGCGGCTGGCGAGAGCGGGAAGCGCCCGATCGTAGCCGGACGGCCGGAATTCGAACCTACGGCATATCCGGTCTGCTCGGCGGCATTCTCGCAGCTCTGGCCGATGCTCTCGACGCAGTGTCCGTGCTGGTCGGTGGTTTCATCGCCTTTGCGGCAATCTTCGCCTGGTACAAGGCGCGTGAGGCAGCCCATGATGAGGATTTCAGTGTTACGGCGGTAATAGCAGCCCTTTGCGTATTCGCGCTCGGTGCATTGTCCGTCGCTGGCGATTACCGCGCCGCTTCTGCAGGAGGAGCAGCACTCGCGGCCATCCTTGCCAGTCGGGAAATCCTGCACGGCCTCCTGAAGCGACTGACTTGGATCGAGCTTCGTTCCGCGCTGATCCTGGCTGTGATGAGCGCGATCATCCTGCCCTTGCTGCCAAACCGGACGATGGATCCATGGGGCGGCTTCAATCCATGGGAAGTCTGGTTCCTCACGGTGCTGATGGCGTCGATATCGTTCGCCGGCTATGTCGCCGTTCGCGTCCTGGGGACCACCCGCGGCCTGCTCGTCAGCTCGCTCGCCGGCGCGATCGTCTCTTCCACCGCCGTAACCGTGGCGCTGGCCCGCAACGCCGTGTCGGCAAGCAATCCTCTGCCGCTCGCTGGCGCGGCGTCGCTGGCCGCAATGGTTTCTTTGCTACGCGTCTGCGCTGTGGTTCTGATCGTTGAGCCAAGCGTGTTCCCTTCGGTCGGCATTCCCGCAATTGTCGCGGCGCTCTCCTTCGCTGTTTGCGGAGCATTGCTCCTGGCTCGGAACAGCGGGGATCGCAAGGGTGCCGGCGTCGCGCGCAATCCCTTCGACCTAGGCCCGTTGCTGCTCTTCGCCCTGCTGTTTGCGATCGTCGCGACCGCGAGCGCTGCATTGGCTGCTCAATTCGGCGGACGCGGCTTGCTGGCGAGTTCGGCGCTTGCGGGCACATTCGATGTCGATGTCTCGGTGCTCAGTGCCTTGCGCCTGGTCAAGCATTCGGTCCCTGTCGAGACCATTGGCCAGGCGGTGCTCGCGGCGCTGGCAGCAAACGCGATCTGCCGCCTGTCGCTGGCCGCATTTGCCGGCCCGATCAGGTTCTGGTTGCCGCTCGCAGGTGCAACCCTCGTCGCCGCAATAGCCGGCTACGGCACGATGTTGCCGCCCTCGACCTTCTGGTAGCGCCGAGATCCGGCCTCTTTGATGCCGATCAAGGGCCAAGCCGGACAGCCGTTTTATGAAACTCCACGAAGGAGTAGGCCATGATCAGCTTGAAGGGTCACGCCCCGAAATTACGGCACGTCCGGTTGCTGCCAAGCCGCCTCGGAGGTAACCCATGCCGCGGCGCATCTTGATTGTTCTCGGCCATCCCGATCCGTCGCCACACCGGCTTTGCCGTAATCTCGCCAGGGCCTATGGCGAAAGTGCAGAACTGGCGGGGCATATGGTCCGCCGGGTCGACCTCGCGGCACTCGATTTTCCAATGCTTCGGACGTTGCAGGAGTTCGAGCACGGCGCGATTCCCGACAGCCTAGAGGACGCCGCTGAAGCGATAGTCTGGGCGGAGCACATTGTATTTGTCTTTCCGCTGTGGCTCGGGACCGTACCGGCTCTGCTCAAGGCTTTTCTGGAACAGGTGATTCGGCCGGAAACTGCCTTTGCCTACCCGGACAAGGGTGGCGGCCTGCCCAGGAAACTGCTTCGCGGCCGCTCCGCCCGCGTCGTGGTCACGATGGGCATGCCTGCCATCCTTTACCGGCTATGGTTCCTCAGCCACGGCATTGCCGGCATGCGGCGGAGCATTCTGCGTTTCGCCGGCGTGAGCCCGGTGCGCGAAACCTTGTTCGGCATGGTCGCGGGTGCCACCGATACGACACGGGCGAAATGGGTCGAACAAATGCGCAGGCTCGGTAAGCGGGCGCTTTAGCACGGTTGTCTTCAACCGGAACAGCAAAGCTCCCCTTTCGCACGAATGCAAAGGTGGCCGACCATGAGAATTGGCACGGCTTTGCGAAGCGCCGGTCAGCACTGCAACTTTGTTTGACCCGCATCAAAGCGCCGGCCCTTGTTTCCCGGTTCATTGCCTCCCATCGAGATCTTCAACTCAGGAGAGCATCCATGACGACGGCCGGAATAGATGTCCCAAGCCTGAAGCTACCGCTGCCATTGGCGCGCGCGCATTCCGAGGGGCGACCGAGCCCTGCCGACCAAGCGGACGCAGCAGTTTGATCCACGTCATTGCGAGTGCGGCTGCCAAGATGTGAAATACAAAAAACAGGAGATCGCATCGATGCGGATCCGTACACTTTCCAGTTTGGAATGCACGAAATTGCTGGCGGCCAATCGCGTCGGCCATCTGGCATGCGCGAAGGACGGACAGCCCTACGTCGTGTGCTTCAACTACGCCTACGCTGACACTCACCTCTATGCGTTTTCCTTGCTAGGCAAGAAGATCGAATGGATGAGAGCCAATCCCTTGGTGTGCGCCCAGGTAGAGGAACACGGCCAAGGCCGCGGATGGAGAAGCGTCGTTGTCTACGGCCGCTATGAAGAACTGAGTGACCGGATCGGCCACGAGTATCAGCGCGGTCATGCATGGTCAGTGTTGAGCAAGCACGCGGACTGGTGGGAGCCTGGTGCCCTCAAGCCAGTCATACCTCCCGTGTCAGACAGCTCGCCGCCCCTCTTCTTCCGGATTCTCGTTGAAGAGGTGTCGGGCCGTGAAGCAAGCGAATAGCTGTTTCCGCCGTTCGATGCATGCGCCGAACGGCGAGCGGCACCCTGCAGTCGATTGCGCCGGCCCGATCGTTTTTGCCTGAATTGTCAGCGCGCCGTCATCGCGGCTTGCCGGCCGGGGCCAGCGCCGAATTGTCCGGGAACGCTTCGCCAAAGGAAAGGTCGTGACTACGACGCTCCCCTGTTTCTCGGCCTGTTCATTCCTCCGCGGCCAAGCCGATCAAGCAGTTGGCGTCGGGCCTGGTTCGAGCTCCCTCAACCAGCCGCCCTCGAACCCCGCCCGTTGCAAGCCGCTGCGGATGTACCGGCACGAGCGCATCAGCCGCCACAAGAGGCCGCTGCGGTCGTTCTCGAGCATCAGGACAACCGGCCCTTCGTTGAGGCCGAAGTGCCAAGGCGAAACACTCGGGGCGAAGTGTTGCGCATCCTCCTACTCGAACTCGCCCTGCTCACGCTGATCGCGCAGCCGCCCGGATGGCTGATTGGCTATGGCCTTGCCTGGATCATGCAGAAGAACCTGGCAGGCGAACTGATGCGGGTGCGCCTGATCGTCGAGCAATCCACCTATGTCTTCGCCAGCGCCATCGTGCTCGCCGCAGCCGTGCTTTCCGCTGTCGTGGTTCGCCGAAGGCTCAACGAGCTGGACCTTGTCACCGTTCTCAAGACGCGAGATTGAACCATGCGCGCAATCTGGATGAAACGAATTTTTGGGATCGCGGCTGTGACGCTGTTGGGGGCCGGCGCGGTCTGGTTCGCATGGCCGCGGCCCATTGCTGTGGACCTTGCGACGGTGACGAAAAGTCCGATGGAGGTCACGATCGAGGACGAGGCGAAAACGCGCGTGCGCCACGTCTATACAGTGTCGGCTCCTATCGCCGGCAAAGTCCTGCGCATCTCTCCGCCGCGTCACGTGGGAGATCAGGTCACCAAGGACGAAACCGTCATGGCTGTGATGCAGCCGACGCTGCCGGGCTTTCACGACGCACGCACCCATGAGGAGCTGCGGGCGGCACTGGCTGCGGCCGACGCGGCCGTGAACCTTGCGGCAGCCGAAACCCGTCGGATCGAAGCCGCGCTTTCATTTTCGCGAACGGAGCTCCGGCGGGCCGAGGCGCTGGCGCGCACAGAAGCGATCTCCCTAAAGGTTCTCGACACAGCCAAATTCAACGTTGAGACCAATGAAGCAGCTCTTGCCAGTGCGAAAGCCCAACTCGAGGTCCGCCGAAACGAGCGTGACAGCGTTGCAGCGCGACTTGGCGAACAATCGGGTGCCGCGCCGGAGCTGAATCCCGCCTGCTGCATACAGTTGCGCGCCCCCGTAAGCGGCAGCGTCCTAAAGATCATGCAGGAGAGCGAAGGTGTGGTCCAGGCTGGTGCCCCGCTGATCGAAATCGGTGACCCGCTCGATCTCGAAATCGTCGCGGACCTGTTGTCGACCGACGCTGTCCGCATAAAGCAAGGCGCGCCAGTCTGGATCGACAACTGGGGTGGACTGCCGGTCCAGGGCCGCGTCTCCCGCGTCGATCCGGCGGGCTTCACCAAGGTTTCAGCCCTTGGCATCGAGGAACAACGGGTCCGCACGACGATCGACTTCACCGACCCTCCGGCGAAGTGGTCGGCGCTAGGACATGATTACCGCGTGATCGTGCATGTCACGATCTGGAAAGGCCATGACATCCTGGCCGTCCCGGTGGCTGCCCTGTTCAGACAAGGAGACGACTGGGCGGTATTCGCGGTAAGGGACGGCCGTACACGGGTATCCATCATCAAGATCGGTCAGCGAAACAGCCGTACGGCGGAGGTTCTGTCGGGCCTTGCCCCAGGCGATCGCGTGGTACTGCACCCGAGCGACAGGGTCACGGACGGCGTGACCGTCCAGCGGGAACTGGCGGGTGGACAACAAAGGAGACAAGATCCTGGCCGCGCATGGGGTACGGCCGCGCATCCTGATCGAAACGCCCTACGGCCTGACCATCGCTATCCTTGCAGCGAAGGGCATGGTCAATCCCTCCGTCGTTGCGGACGGCATGATCGGCGGTATTTTGGCCAGGCCATTCGAGCCAGCCGTCAATTTCCGCGCGCTACTCCTGCGCCCGCCGGACGGCATCAATTCGACCTTGATCACCGACTTCATTGGCGAACTCTATGCCGCTCGCAATATGCTATCGAGCGAGGCATAGGCAACTGGCTCGACGCCTGGTTCTAGCTGCACACGAATGGCATCGACGAGAAGCAGGACACGCAATCCCGGTCCTATCCCTCCCCCATCGTCGAGCGGAGAAGAGCTTGCATATGCTCTGCCAAGTCGAGCTCACCGCGCGCCTCGATCTTCAAAAGATATCGGGCCTTGGACCGGCGATCACCTTCCCTGACCGCAGGATAGGCGCATACAGCCAGCAGCGCCCTTTCCTCAGCCCGGCTGGCTCTGTCGTGGTCGCGGTTACTGCCGCCCATTTCGTGGATCGCCTTGCCGAATGCCGCGTACGCTGCCTTGTGCGCATTGATCAGCGCCCGCAGATCGCGGGACGGTTCCCGGTCCTCCCGTCGCGGCTTTGTGGCGAAAGCCGATGCCGCAACCGTCGAGGCGACAACGGCGTTGGCGGAGTTGAGAAGCAAGGCGCGGCGATTCCTCCTGGACATGGTGAACTCTCCTCTTCACTTCATGGCAGGCTGCCAGAACGATGTCGTAGGATCGGCCAGCTGCGCTTCCACAGTAGCATGACTGCCGGCGCGTTCATGTCAGGATGGATGGTAACGTTGGATGCGTTGCAGCCAGAGCATAGTTGGCGCGACTGCGCGAATCGGCATCTCGCGAACTGTTCGATCAATTGTCCCTCGGCCTCGCCACCAAAGAAAGGATCGCCATTCCCGAAAAACTCCATAACTTCGAAGAATTGCGATCCCTTTCGGCGCGGTTCACCAGGCGTCCTCGGCGGTGATGGCTTTCATCACCAGTTCGTCCACCCATCGTCCGGGCCTCGTTAAGATGGCGGTGCCAAGTGCCTTGCGACGACGGCGACCAGCGAAAGCCGTTGGCTTTCAGCGCCCACCGGTCGCCTCGTCGGGCTTACCCGGGAAGATCATCTGAATGCGAGCCATGTCGACGTCGATGATGTCGACGGCTCTGATTCCGATCTTGGCGATCTGGCTTTCATTTGCCCACTCCTGCATCCTCACCAGTGATTTCGGTTGCGATTGCAGGCGGCGGATTTCGGCCCGGTTGCCGACGTGTCGAAACCGCGTTTCCATTGCCAGTCTGCCAGTATGACGGCTGTCGACCGACGCTGATGATTGCGTGCTCCGACAATTTCAATGCGGCACAAGTCGGCAGAAGCATACGCAAGTTCCCGAGAAGGCGAGCGCCGCGTAGGCACGCTGCCGGCCTTCACCGCTTTCCCAGCCAAGCACTAGGTAGTTTCCCGTAGGGATAGAACCGAATTTCGCGACCTGCTGATTCGCGCGATTGCTGTGTTACGGATCAACCGGGAAACAGCCATGCACGCCCAATCGAGCTCCAGAATTTCACTGCCGTTGCACGCCTTACAGTCGAGCCTGCCTACGGCATTCGATCCGACACCGCTACAGTCGGTCAGCTTCTTTCGCTGCGGTTCGGAAATCTATGCGCAAGGTGAAAAGGCCGGAGCCTTCTATCAGGTCGAGTTTGGCGCCGTGCGTGTTTACCGCCTGCTTGCGGACGGTCGCAGGCAGATAAGTGCCTTCCATCTGGCCGGAGAGACATTCGGTTTCGAAGCCGACACCACCCATCATTTTTTCGCCGAAGCCATCAACGCCGTGGGTGTCCGCGTCTTCCGCTTTGCCACTGGTGCGGATCTCTCCCGTCAGCTGCTGCCGTTGGCTCTCAAGGGCCTGACGAGAGCGCAGGAACATCTCTTGGTTCTCGGCCGTCAGAATGCCATCGAACGCGTCGCCGCGTTCCTGGTCGACATGGCGGAGCGACAGGGCGGCTTGCGACAGGTCGAACTGCCGATGTCGCGCATGGATATCGGCGATTATCTCGGCCTCACCATCGAAACCGTATCGCGGGTTTTCACCCGGCTGAAAGACAAAGGCGTCATCCGCCTGCTCAATCTGCGCAGCATCGAGATCATCAAGCACGACGTGCTTCATGCGATGAGCGAGTGAGGCTACTTGGTCACTTGCCGCGCGTGGCAGACCGTAAGCGTTGCCGCTTCAAGCCCAAACGCTTGCGGAAGGGTCAGCAATAATACACAGGCACGGGATTTCAGTTCGTTGGCGGTGCGGGCCAGCGGCTCGGTAGCCGATCTCGTTGTACTCAACAACGCGACATGAAAGCGGTGCTCGCAGCTGCCAACGAGGCTGCCGGCGTTTACGAGCCGGCCGGCTGATTGGACAGCCCGCGAAGCGCGGTAACTCGCGTGCGCGCTTGCCGCTCGACCCCTGATGAGGATCCCACTGGGACGCCGATTCAGATGGCCTGTCTTTGAAGGCCGCCAAGCAGGCCTACGACCGCTTCAACCGGGCAACCGCAGCCGACCCGCTGCAGATGATGGATACCTTCGTCCCAGCGGAGGTGGGTGACGTCGAATTGCCCTCGCATTTTCGGCAAGCATCCCGGCAATTTCGCCGTGATGAGGGCTCCGAGTTTGGACGATGCAGGCGCTGTCAACCTTCTGCAAGCCAGCACCGTCGTCTGTAACAAGGACGCCGCAACCACGAGGGCGCGGCCGCCATCGAAGCGAGTTATCTCAGCACTCGCGGTGAAACCGCAGCCCTCTTGTGCCGCTCAACGGCTAATTTCAACCGACTTTGGTCACTCGGGCTTCAATTGCCATGCGGCTTTGGGCCAAGCGCGCAGCTAGGCGGCCTGCTTGATCTCCGCGACCTGAACGCCCAGCCGGAATGCCTGACCGTCTGCAAACGAGCGCGCGTAGCTCTCTGATGTAAAAGGGACCGTGGTGGTGGTGCCGCTGACCGTCACGCGAACCGACCACCCGTTGTCCCTAACGATTTCAACGACATGTTGCTCATGCGCAGCCATGCACTCCTCCCAGAATCTTCCGTTGAGGATGGGAGGATAGCGTCGTGAAACTGGTTTGCATGCAAATAATCCGACACCGCGACGTCGAAATGTCAAAACACGCACAGCTATACTCAAGTCGATGGCATCGCCTTAACCTTGGTCGATGCAAGAGGACACCACAGCGGCGAACTCACCTCAAGGGCGACTGCGCAGTTCACGCCCCTGTCTGGGGAACACGCGGATTGCCAGGCGGACAAAAAAAGCCCCAGCGCTGGGTCGATGCGCCGGGGCTTTGGGCACGTACAAGCTACACCAACATGTCCGCATATGAACGTGCGCTAATAAAGTGAAGGAATGGTGAACCACGCATATGCCGAAGGGCGCACGCTAAAAGCTGGGGTGAAGCGCAGTATCAGTAATGACAAGTCTGCGCACCCTGATTGTCCCACCTTACTTTCGACCAAACGACGGGGTGAGGATGCGGGCAGTCTTATTGCTTTGATGACGTATGCCGTCACCGCTCATGCCGATGAAGCGAGCCGGCTCACTGACGCCGTCCTCGACCGGCTGCGAAGACTGTCGCAAGACCGGCTGATTGTATCGAACCCGGAAACAGACCAACGCCGGCGCAACCTCACCCTGAAACCAAAAGACAATATCGATGATCTCCAACAGCTATGCTCCCGAGGGTTCAAGCGCCTGCAAACGTTGACCACGCCCACTTTCGCTATCGCCGCCTGGATGATGACGGCCGCATCAATTTCATGGGGCAAGCATAGCGGCCCAGGGTTCTGCCCGATGGCCGCGACCAGGCTCGTGGATACCTCGAACCATCACCAAGACACCGCGAGACGCGGAAGAGGCAAGCTGCTTCATCAACCGGCAACACCGAAAAGCTGCTGATCAATGTGAGCCGCAGTAACGAAGCGTAATCGGGTTCCCACTACAAAAAGGCTCAAACCGCGCAAGACCGCTGATCGATCCGACCAGGATCTTCAACGGTCTGCCCAATGGAAGTCGCCGCTATGGAAATCGTCACGAACAACCATACGAACAGTCATCTGATGAGTTCACGGCGTTTTGCGCCTCTCTTCTGGACGCAGTTCCTGTCCGCCTTCAACGACAATTTCCTCAAGAACACGCTGGTTTTCCTTATTCTGTTCACCCTGGCGGCGGACAAGGCGGCATCACTGGTCACCCTGGCGGGTGCCGTCTTCATGGCTCCTTTCCTGCTCCTGTCCGCCCTTGGTGGCGAGATCGCCGACCGGTTCGACAAGGCGCTCATCGCCCGTCGGCTGAAATTCGCCGAGATCGCCGCCGCTGCTGTCGCAGTCGTTGGGATCGCGCTGTCGTCGATCCCGGTGCTGATTATGGCGTTGCTCATGTTCGGCATCATCTCGGCACTGTTCGGACCGATAAAGTACGGCATCCTGCCGGATCATCTCGAGCGCAAGGAATTGCCCCGCGCCAATGCCTGGATCGAATCGGCAACCTTCGCCGCCATCCTCGGCGGCACTATCGCCGGAGGCGTTGTCTCGGCCGATGGCATAGGCGTCTCGGTCTTTGGGCCGATGATGATGATCCTCGCCATCGGTTGCTGGTTTGTCAGCCGATACATTCCGTCAACCGGTTCTGCGGCTCCCGACCTGGTCATCGACAAAAACATCTTTCGCTCGACGTGGCGACAGGTCAACAGCTTGCGTGCCGACAAGCGGATCTGGCGCGCCGGACTGATGACGTCGTGGTTCTGGCTGATCGGGGCCATTGTCCTTTCGATCCTGCCTACGTTGGTCAAGGATTCGCTCGGTGGCGGAGAAATCGCTGTCACCGCCTATCTCGCGGTGTTCGCCGTCTCGATCGCGATTGGCTCTGCCATAGCCGCATGGATGTCGCAGGGCCGCATCGTGCTCTTGCCAGCCCCGGTTGGCACGGCGTTGATGGCACTATTCGGCTTGGACCTGGCCTGGACCATCTGGAGCATGCAGCCTTCGCTTAGGGCCGAAACGCTCGCAACATTCTTCGCCGGACCAAACACGGTCCATGTTGCGATCGACCTTGCCGGCATGGCTATTGCCAGCGCCTTTCTTGTCGTGCCGACCTTCGCCGCCGTGCAAGCCTGGGCGCCCGAAGCCAGCCGCGCCCGCGTCGTCGCCGCCGTGAGCATCGTCAATGCAGGCTTCATGACGGTGGGCGGCATACTCGTCGCCGCGATTCAAACAGCGGGCGTCTCCACTGGAGGTATCCTGTTCGGCCTCGCCGCACTCAACGTGGTCGCCGCCTGGCTGATGCTGAGATATCTGCCAACCAACGCCTTCCGCGACTTCGTTTCCATTCTGTTCCGAGCCTTCCATCGTCTGGAGGTGGAGGGGCTGGAAAACCTCAAGGCGGCCGGCCCGGCACCCATCCTGGCGCTCAACCATGTCAGTTTCCTCGACGGCCCGCTGGCTTTGACTCTGACCGATGAGGAGCCGGTGTTTGCCATCGACTACACCATCGCCCAGGCCTGGTGGATGAAGCCGTTTATGAATCTCGCCCGCGCCCTGCCGCTCAATCCGGCCAAGCCGATGTCGACCCGCACGCTTATCAAGGTCGTGCAAGGCGGCGATCCGCTGGTCATCTTCCCCGAAGGCCGGATCACCGTGACCGGCGGCCTGATGAAGGTCTATGACGGTGCCGCCATGGTGGCCGACAAGACCGGCTCGATGGTCGTGCCCGTGCGCATCGACGGCCTGGAGAAGAGCTATTTTTCGCGGCTGACCTCGCAGCATGTTCGTCGCCGGCTGTTCCCGAAGGTCAAGGTGACCATTCTGGAGCCCGTCAAACTTCAAGTAGCGCCGGATCTGAAGGGCCGGAAGCGCCGCGCAGCGGCGGGCGCTGCCCTCTACCAGGTCATGTCGGACCTCCTCTTCCGCACCCAGGACATCAAGAAGACCGTGCTGGAGAAGATCATCCAGACGGCGAACGAACGCGGCATGAAGCAGCTGGCCGTGCAGGACCCGGTCACCGGTTCGCTGAGTTACGGCAAGCTGCTGACAGCGGCTGCCGTGCTTGGCGAGAAATTCGAACATCTCTATGCCGGCCAGCAGACGCTCGGTATCATGCTGCCCAACGCTAATGGCGCCTGTGCGACACTGCTCGGCGTCATGTCGGCCGGCAAGGTTCCCGCGATGATGAACTTCACTGCCGGCGCGGCCAACATCCTCTCCGCTTGCAAGGCCGCCGAGGTGCGCACCGTGCTGACCTCGCGCGCCTTTGTCGAACAAGCGAAACTTGGCGCCGTTGTCGAGGAACTCGGCCGCTCGGTCGATATTGTGTGGCTTGATGATCTGCGGGCCACTATTGGCCTCAAGGATAAGCTGCTCGGCCTTTTGCGCAAAAGCGCACCCCGGGTCGCCCGCAAGTCTGAAGATCCGGCGGTGATCCTGTTCACCTCGGGATCCGAAGGCACGCCCAAGGGGGTGGTGCTCACCCACCGCAACATCCTGGCCAATGCCGCGCAGGCCGCCTCGCGTATCGACTTCCATTCGGGCGACAAGGTCTTCAATGTGCTGCCGATCTTCCATTCCTTCGGCATGACGGCGGGCACGGTGCTGCCGCTGATCTCGGGCGTGCCGGTCTATTTCTACCCCTCGCCGTTGCACTACCGGATCGTGCCGGAGCTTGTTTATGCCTCAAACGCAACGATCATCTTCGGCACCGATACGTTTCTTGCCGGCTATGCCCGCACCGCACACCCCTACGACTTCCGCTCAGTGCGCTACTGCTTTGCCGGCGCGGAACCGGTCAAGCCTTCGACCCGCGCGACCTATATGGAAAAGTTCGGCCTGCGCATCCTCGAAGGCTACGGCGTGACCGAAACCGCGCCGGTGATCTCCATCAACACGCCGATGTACAACCGCTCCGGCAGTGTCGGCAAAATCATGCCGGGTATGGAGTATCGCCTGGACCCGGTGCCTGGCGTCGAGGATGGCGGGCGGCTTTTCGTGCGCGGGCCCAATGTCATGGCAGGCTATCTGCGCACCGAGAAGCCGGGCCTGCTCGAGCCGCTCGAAGACGGCTGGCATGACACCGGCGATGTCGTCGCCGTCGACGATGTCGGCTTCATCACCATTCGAGGCCGCGCCAAGCGCTTTGCCAAGATCGGTGGCGAGATGATCTCGCTGGCCGCCGTCGAGGCGCTGGCGGGCGAATTGTGGAAAGGCTCGCTCTCGGCGGTCGCCGCCGTGCCAGATGCGCGCAAGGGCGAAAAGCTGATCCTCATCACCGAGGCCGTCAACGCCACGCGTGCCGAATTCCTGGCCTTCGCTAAGGCCAACGGCGCCATGGACCTGATGGTGCCCGCCGGAGTGCGCGTCGTTGCGAAAGTGCCCGTCCTCGGCTCGGGGAAGCTCGACTTCGCCGCCGTGACAAAGATGGTGCTCGGCGCAGAGATGAAGATTAACGCCGCTTGAATGGCCGACGAACCAAGCTGCCCGCTTTCCCGCGCAGTCCCCTCCACTTGCCGCCCGCGTAGTAACGCCGGTACTTCACTAGGTCCCGCAAATCACAGGATGTGAGGCGGTCGTCTCTGTCTGACCTTTGGAAACTTAAACATATAGCTATCCCGATTGCCGAACTCAGGGCGAGCAGTTCTGGACCTCGCAGAACGGCAAGCGGGGGTGGTGACGCCGCCAGCGTGCTCGGACGCTGATCAAGCTTGAAAGCCAGGGCAAACTGCCCTGTCGCTTCCTCGCCGGCGCGGATCCAATCGCCACGGCGCTGAACAGTCAATGACCACGGACAGCTTGCCGCGGCTCTTAGCGGCTGCGACCACGGGCCTGGGCGAGTCCTCGACGAGGCGCGCGCGGAATGTTCAGGGTTCAGGCTTATCCGTTCAAGAATATCCGTGGCGTTCCGGTCTCAATGAGCATTCTTGAGCACGGCAGCGCTGGTGAACCTCACGGCGCGCTCGATCGGCCTGTTTCGGAACTTGCCTGTGGCGAGAAACAGCGGCTGCAAATCGGTCTGGCGCTGACAACAATCGGTTGGCCTGCTCCTACTCGACGAGCCGCTTGCCGGCACGAGCCCGCGACGCACTATGATCATCACTGACCTCGCTTGGATTCGCTCGAGCTGGTTGAGAAAGTAAACGTCCTGCAGGAGGGCAGGAAGCTGGTCGAAGGCATGCCGGGTGAGATCCGACCGCTGCAAAGGATGATGCGGCTCGAGGAGCGGAGCCTCACGCAGCTCTCTGCCGTTGAGATGGAGGAGGTTGAATGCGTGGAAGACCTTGGGCGGTTTCTCTACCAATGTGGGCATTTGGAATCAGATAGAGAACAGCCGGCCAAGGCCCGGCTCCGTAAGCATGCACGCGCACTTCAAGCACCGCGATCGCATCAAGAGGCATGCCGAATAAATTTTCACCAATATTGCGGGCTGAACGGCTAAGCAACGGTGAGCAACCGTACGTTTTTTAAATTCAATTGAAGCCAATTAGGAATAGACTATTATCCCACCGGGGCGTGTTTTTTGGGGTGGGTTGGATGAGCAATGTGCAAAGGGTAACTCCAGTTCTAGAACAAGCAATCGCTGCACTTCTAAACAGGGCCGAGTATGGCAACACAGTTTCGATCAAAGCAGCACTGAAGGAAATTAGGCAGGCTGCGCCTTATTTGGTCGCATCCGACGAAGAGCTAACCGAGGCGGTCGTCGAAGTATCTGCTGCCATGGGCCTGTCTCAATGAGTGGCATAGCCTATCCTGGCGATTTGGCTTTGTTGAAACAGGTCTTTGATCGTGTCTGCGCCGAGGCAGGTATCTCGGTTAGTAGCGAGCAGGCGGAGCGCCTGAGCGTGACCGCAATGGCACTCTTCTCGGACGGTGAGTTCGACGAGGCTGTTCTTTATGAACGCCTTCGGCTTGTTGCCCGCTCTCTGCCGAGAAAGGACCGAGCATGACTCCCATCATCGGGAAGCCCTAGCGAGCGTTGTCGCTCCATATGAACCTTTGTCGATCGACGACGTGGGCCGATCAGGGCAAGCGATCCGGCAGCAATACTGTGAGGCGAAGGGTATGCTGCGTGCGCCGAACTTCCCTGTGCGCCGGTGTTCCACCGCGTGAAAAAAGCCCGCCGCACGGTTGGGTGCGGCGGGCCGGACGGGCGCTGTTGCACCAAGCGGGGGACTAGGGTGGGCGGGCTTGCCAGGTGCGCGCGGGCCGTAGGCAAACTTAGGCGCATGAGTTGCTATACGTCTAGCAACCGCCAGTTGGACTGGCCCGAAATCAGGGTTCCAGTGCCAAGGGACAGGACACTTCCCGGAGCCCAGCCCCAAGGCCCGTCGGGGCCGGCTCCGTGCTCCAGCCTACCGGTTCAGATCCGAGCCGTGCCCACATCTTGAACAGGCAAAGCCGCGAGCGCCTGTGAGGTACGAACCGCCGCTGACTTCCATAATGACGCTACACGTGTCGGCCCTTGATAGCTGCGTGAGGGGAGCCGTGCGAAAGACCGGTTCTCGGGGCGCCTCAAGCTATGTCCTTCAACGTTTCCAGCGGCCCTTTCGGAGCCGGCCTGGGTTGGATCAACTCCGGCGCAATCAGGAAAACCTGCGGTGCCGCCGGGGGGTGTTGACCTATCCGACAGGACCTTGAGGCATAGCGAGGATTGCTATAGCTCACCTTTCGTGGCATCATGAGTTATAGAAAGGTGCTCTATAACTCATGGTATGGAATTGGGAGCAGGCTGACTGGCCGCATTTTACCTACGATAAGAAGGTATTGGAACCGCTGGAAAGCGAGTTCCTGTTGCGATCGGGCGAGTTCCTGGGCGTCTTTCGTCATGTCGGTGCCAACGATCGCGACCAGATCCGCATCGATCTTATCAGCGAAGAGGCCTTGAAGACATCCGCGATTGAAGGGGAATACCTCAACCGCGAGAATCTGCAATCATCCTTACGCCAGCAACTTGGCCTGGGAAGCGAGATCAGGCACATTCCGCCGGCCGAGCGCGGCATCGCTGAAATGATGGCCGATGTTTACTTGCGTTTCGCCGATACACTCTCGCACCGCACCCTCTACGCC
Organism: Mesorhizobium sp. M0306; assembly: GCF_040321655.1. Lineage (NCBI taxonomy): Bacteria > Pseudomonadati > Pseudomonadota > Alphaproteobacteria > Hyphomicrobiales > Phyllobacteriaceae > Mesorhizobium > Mesorhizobium sp. M0306. The sequence goes on from NZ_JAMYRY010000022.1 coordinate 47,589, forward strand.
TGGCACAAGATGGTGATGTCGGGTGAGCGGGGTATCGGGACCATCGGCAGCTACCGCCAGCATGCCGATGCTATGCAAATCGTTTCCAATCGGCTGGATAAGCCCAAAGTGCATTTCGAAGCGCCGCCGTCGGCCCGGGTGAAGACCGAAATGGACGCCTTCGCGGCTTGGTTCAACGAAACCGCGCCCAAAGGCAAGATACCGATTCCGGCGTTGACGCGTGTCGGAATCGCGCACCTTTATTTCGAGAGCATTCACCCATTCGAGGATGGCAACGGGCGCATAGGGCGTGCCCTCTGCGAAAAGGCGTTGGCGCAAAGCCTGGGTGAGCCCAGTCTCATCGCTTTGGCGTACACGATTGAACGCCACCGCAAGGCCTACTACGACCATCTGGAGGCCAGCAACAAGAGCAACGCGATTACGGATTGGCTGCTCTACTTCGCTAAAACGATCCTTGAAGCGCAGCGCGTAACGCTTGCCCGTGTCGAATTCTCCGTCGCCAAGGCCAAGTTTTACGAACGCTACCGCGGTCACTTCAACGAGCGCCAGGAAAAGGTCATCACCCGGATGTTCCGCGAAGGTATAGATGGTTTCAAGGGCGGTCTCAGCGCCGAGAATTACATCGCCATCACTCAGGCATCTCGCGCGTCAGCGACAAGAGATTTGCAGGACCTCGTTGCCAAGGGTGCACTGATTAGAACTGGCGAACGACGATACACACGTTACGCATTGAACACTCTTGCTGGCCGAGCGTAAACCACAACAGGGCAGAAGAAGCGGGCTGTCGAAGAGCCTGCCTGCCTGGCACCGTCAGCACCCAGTAGAAGCCGAACAGCGGGCGAAGCTGATGTTCGACCACCGGCGCGTGGATGAAGGGCAGAAATCGGACGTTGATTTGTTCGTCTATGTGACGTACATTGTTTGCGAAACATAGACCACGACAGGAGTGATCCCAATGGCGCGCAAACAGCCCCAGATCGAACGAGAGACGCCCAACCGCGTCGAACGCCTCGGATTCCGGTTGGATGAAGAGACTAAGGATCTTATCGAGCGGGCAGCGCATCTGTCACGACGCAAAGTCAGCGACTTCTGCGTCACTGCGCTCACTGACACCGCGCGCCGGACGATCGCCGAGCATGAGACGTTGGTGCTGTCCGATCGCGACCGCGCGGCATTCTTCGACGCGCTGGTCAATCCGCCAGAGCCGAGTGAGCGGCTGGTCCGCGCCTTGGCCGAGCACAAGCGCCGGGTCGCGTCCTGAGCATGGCGGCGTCTCGGCCAGATTTGAAGATCGAGGCGCTCGCGTCGCATCACGACCGGGACGGCTTTGCCTGCGGCGTCGACAGACTCGACCGTTATCTCCGGACGCAGGCAAGCCAAGATGTGCGGCGCAAGGCGAATGGGGTCTTCATTCTCGTGGAGCCTGATAAACCGGATGTCGTGCTGGGCTATTATACGCTTTGCGCAACCGGCGTTGCACAGGGCGACGTGCCGGCCGCCGCGCGCAAGCACATCCCGCGCTATCCGCTGGTCAGCGCCACGCTGATCGGACGGCTGGCGGTCTCGGAAGCCCGTCAGGGCGAACGCCTGGGTGCGATGCTTCTCGCCGACGCCGTGCGGCGCGCCTATGCGAGCGCGGCCACAGTCGGTTCCTCGATGCTGGTGGTGGATGCCATCAGCGAGCGCGCCGCTGCCTTCTATGAGGGAAACGGCTTCGTGCGGCTGCCGGACTCCCTCCGGCTGGTCCTACCGATGCACGCAATCCAGCAACTGGTGGAGCCATGATCGACGCAGCACCTACATCGCCTAACGCGCAGCCTTCGCCGTCGGACCGCGACGGGTTCGGCCACCCTGTGCTTTGCCGAAGCCCTCAGAAGCATCTCGCAGACCCAATAAAAAGGACCCTCTTTCGTCGTGCTACGGCGCCCTGTCAGGTGCTCTGTCGCTCGGGCAGCCGAAGCCGGGCGACAATCTCTCAAACATCGCGTCACAGCATGCCCTGTTGCGCCGCTTCGCCAAAACAGAACCGAAAGATGGGAGAACTTTGTGTGCAGCAAGTGTGCACGTCGCCCTCTAAACACTGGTTCCCATCCTGATGCCGAATCTATCACTGGATACCTCAGAGCACCCTGAATGATCCAAACGCAATCGGCAGCGGCATGGTCGGCCTTCAAAGTCCCTTGGCCGGGTTGGTACGGATAGTCGGAATCTTGCCACACCCGTTTCCGAACTGGATTTTGAAGCCGTGAATGAGCGGCTATGATGAACGTGCCGAGTGCAAGCAAGGTCGAGGAGGCCTCGAACAATCGGCATTAGAGGAGATTACGTCGATGACGAACGTTCGCGCCCTTGTCCTTGAACGCCAGCACGAACTCAAGCTGCGTGAGATCGATCTGCCACAGACCGTAGGCGCGGGCGAAGTTCGCATCAAGATCCATACGGTGGGCATCTGCGGCTCGGACGTGCACTACTACACGCATGGCCGCATCGGCCCGTTCGTGGTCGAAGCGCCGATGGTCTTGGGCCACGAAGCCGCCGGCACTGTCGTCGAAACAGGGAAAGGCGTCGAGCATCTGAAGGTCGGCGACCGCGTCTGCATGGAGCCGGGTATCCCCGATCCCAATTCGCGGGCGAGCCGGCTCGGCCTATACAACATCGATCCGGCGGTCAGGTTCTGGGCAACGCCGCCGATCCACGGCGTGTTGACACCCTATGTCGTCCACCCCGCCAACTACACTTTCAAACTGCCCGACAATGTCAGCTTCGCCGAAGGCGCCATGGTCGAGCCCTTCGCCGTCGGCATGCAGGCGGCTGCCAAAGCAAAGATCGCGCCTGGTGACACGGCGGTGGTGATTGGCGCCGGGCCGATCGGCACGATGGTGGCGATCGCGGCACTCGCCGGCGGGTGCGCCCGCGCCATTGTTGCAGATTTCGCCCAACCCAAGCTCGACATCGCCAGCGGCTATCAAGGCGTGATCCCGGTCAACATCCGCGACAAGAACCTGGCGGCGGAGGTAAAGCGCCTGACCGATTGCTGGGGCGCCGATGTCGTTTTCGAATGCTCGGGCTCGTCCAAGGCATGGGAGACCCTGCTCGATCTGCCGCGGCCCGGCGGCGCGGTGGTGGTGGTCGGCCTGCCGGTGGCGCCGATCGCATTCGATGTCGCCACCGCCTCGACCAAGGAAGTCCGCATCGAGACTGTGTTCCGATATGCCCACCAATATGAGCGGGCAATCGCGCTGATGGGGTCGGGTCGGGTCGACCTAAAGCCACTCATTTCGGCGACCTTCCCCTTCGAAGATTCCATCACCGCCTTCGACCGCGCAGTCGAAGCCCGGCCGGCGGACGTAAAGCTTCAGATCCTGTTGCCGGATTAAGGGGAGTTCCAAAAGCCCCCGGCTGTCCTCCCGATCTCCTCGATGCTTTCGTAGCTTTCCTTGGGCTGCCAAAGTTGGCGGCGGCCCTGAGCGCGTTTGAGGCTGGTGCACGGCATTTACCGGCGGCGTTTCCTCCAAAAACAACTCCATACCCGGCGATGACGGCATCCTCTGGGACCACGAGCAAATCCCTTGAGCGCTGACGGAACCGACTTGACAAATCGGCGGCCGTCCGACACGTTCCTAACAAAAGGCACAACAAACTTACAAAAGTTCAAGTTGGCACAATCTGGCCGATAGGGAGAAGGCCGATGCGTCTCTGTGACCGAGCGGAGATTTGCACGTGAGCAGCGCTATCCTCACGCGGCCGACTTCCAGGTGGGCCCTGCCCCGGTTCATGACGGCCGAGCATCCTTTTCCCTGGCTCGCGCCGATCACGGTGATGCTTCTCGTTTTCGGCATCTACCCCCTCGCCTATTCAGTCTGGCTGTCGTTTCACAAACGCAATGTCGTTTCCCGGCAGCTTGACTTCGCAGGGCTCCACCAATGGACGCGGGCCTTCTCGGATGCGCGTATGTGGCATTCGCTGGAAACCACGCTGATCTACACCTTCGTCGCGCTTGCGGTTCAGCTTGCGCTCGGCATCCTCATTGCCCTTCTGCTTGACACCGATCGCAAAGGTTACGGCGTGCTGCGGGCGCTGATGACACTGCCGCTGGTGGTGCCGCCTGCGGTGACCGGAATGATGTTCCTGCTGATGCAGGACGGCTCTTTCGGCGTCCTGTCGTTCTACCTCTATGCCCTCGACCTGATCTCGCCGGCACAGCCGATCCTGACGCAGCCCGGAACCGCATTGGCGGCGATCCTGCTGGCAGACATATGGCAATGGACGCCGTTCATGGTGCTCATCATCCTGGCAGGACTCAGGGCGCTGCCGAAGGAACCTTTCGAAGCCGCGGCGATCGACGGCGCCAACGGCATCCAGACATTCTGGCGGCTCACATTGCCGATGCTGCGCAAGGTGATAGCGGTCGCGGTGCTGATCCGCGGCGTCGATCTCTTTCGCATCTACGACTACGTTTACATCATCACCGCCGGCGGGCCAGGCACGGCCACCGAGACACTTTCATTCTACGCGGGTCGAATCTACTTCACCGGAGACTTTCCCTATGCCGCGACCCTGTCGCTGATCGTGCTCGTCGTCTTGATCGTCGTGTCGAACCTGTTCGTCAGGCTGTTCAAGGTGAGGTTCTGATGGAGTCGTCGCGCGCCCAAACGATCGCCCGTGACGTGCTCGCCGTCCTGGTGGTGGCGATCTTCATGTTCCCGATCGCGTGGTGGGCTCTGTCGTCCATCAAACCCTATTCGGCGATTTTCGACCGCAGCGGACCAGTCTACACCGGTTTCACGCCGACGCCGGACAATTACCGTGTGACGTTGCTTGGCGTTTCGCGCGTCGACATCGGCATGGAACAAGGCGGCGAGGCGGCCGGGGTCATCAAGGGTGGCGCGAGCTCCTACGATTCCCGCCAGTCGTTGCTCGACAGCGCCATCATAGCCGTCGGATCGACGGCGCTGACGCTGCTGCTGGCCACCCTGGCTGCCTATTGCCTGTCGCGAATGCAGTTCAGCGGCCAGCAGTCCTTCCTGTTCTGGATTCTCTCGCAGCGCTTCATGCCGCCAATCGCGATCGTCATTCCGATCGTTTTCATGTTCCGCGATCTCGGCTTACGCGATACTTATACGGGCCTCATCCTCGTTCACAGTTTGATCAACCTGCCGCTGGCAGTTTTGCTTTTGAAATCGTTCTTCGACGATGTTCCGCGCGAGGTTGATGAGGCGGCGCTGATTGACGGCGCGACGCGCTGGCAGACGTTCCGACGCGTGGTCCTTCCCATGGTCAAGGGCGGCATCGCTGCGACGGCTGTGCTGTGTTTCATCTTTTCGTGGACCGAGTTCCTGCTCTCACTGTTCCTGACAACGTCGATCCGCACCGTGCCGGTGAAGATCTCGACCTTTGTCACCTCGACCGCGACCGAGTGGGGCTACATCACAGCGCTCGGCACGTCCGCGATCATACCCAGCTTCATCTTCATCCTGCTGGTTCAACGGCATCTGGTCCGCGGCCTCACCCTCGGGTCCCTGAAGGAGTGAGGCGCAGACGAGAAGAACGACGACAAAAACGCAATGGAGGAACGATCATGAGCTTCAGTGAACACGACAAGAAGACATTCGTCGCCGATACCTGCAACGATTTTACGGCGCGCCGAATAACCAAACGCGACTTCATGAGGAAGATGGCGCTCGCCGGTGTCGGCTTTTCTGCCTTCGGATCGGCCATGCTAGGAGGCGGCCGCACCAATCGGGGGATGCTGGGGCTTGGGGTTGAAGAAGCCCGCGCCCAGGACGCCGACATGCTGAAGTGGCTGGCCGATGTCGGCAAGCCATATGCCGGCACCAAAATCCGCTACACTTCGGAAGCGACGCCGCCAACGATCGTGGCCAACCAGCTTGTCGCGGGTGAATTCACCAAGGCAACCGGCATTGAGGTGGAAGTCGAGATCGTGCCGCTGGAGCAGGTTCTCGCCAAGGCGACGCAAGACGTACAGGGCCAACTTGGCACCTACGACGTCTACTATCTCGACCAGTCCTGGATGGCGACATTTGCCCAGGATGTCGTCGATCCGCGCGAGTATTACGACCAGAACAAAGACCTGGCGATGCCCAACTTCGACTGGGACGATTTCTCCAAGCCGCTGGTCGACGGCATTGCCATGTACAACGGCAAACAGTGCGGAATTCCATTCGATATTCCGATCTTCATCCTGATGTACCGCAAGGATCTATTCGACAAACACAACATTGCGCTGCCGACAGACCTCGACGCCTACCTCAAGGCCGTTCAGGCGCTCACAGAGGCAGAAAAAAGCAACGGCATCTTCGGCACCGCGTGCCAGGCGAAGTCCGGCCACTATTCGCTCGAATGCGACTGGACCTTCGCACTGTGGGGCCATGGCGGTTCGGTCTTCAACAAGGACAAGAAGTTTGTCGGCAATGACGAACGCGGCGTGGCCGGGCTCAAATTCTATCAGGAGTTGGTCAAGAATTCGCCGCCGTCTGCGACGACTTGGACGTGGGACGGTCAGGGACAGGCGCTGACGCAGGGACAAGCCGCTATGGCAATCACCTGGGGCGAGGATTTCCCCGGCTTCGACGCCAATGATTCCAAGGTCAAAGGCCTGTTCGAGGCCCTGCCCGCGCCCAAGGAGGTTCCTGGCCGCCGCGCCGCCGCCGATTGCGGCTTCAACGAAATCCCGGCCGTCGGCCACCAGGGCGGCTCGACGATCTCGCTGTCGCAATATTCCAAGAACAAGGAAGCAGCATGGCTGTTCATGCAGTGGGTCTGCTCGAAGGATGTGATGGCGCGGGTATCGACGCTCGGCGGCGGCGCCTCGCCGATGCGCAATTCCTCTTTTACGGATCCTCGGGTCAAGGCAAAGGCCGTTGTCGGGCCCGGAACGACACGCCACTTCGACGCGATCAAATACACTATCGACAACCAGATGGGATCGGAGCCGGACATGCCGATCTGGGCGGATTTGTCGAACAACGACATTCCGGTTGAACTCGGCAAATTGCTTACGGGCCAAGACTATGGCGGCGACGCCAAGGCATGCCTGGATGCTATTGCCGGCATTGTCGACGGCAAAGTCAAGGACGCCGGTCTTTAGCGGCTAATCGGTGATTTGGGCGAAGGCGGCTTCGGCCGCCCTCGCCGTTTGGCAATGTGGCGGCAATGGTTCCAGATCTCGTCATCGGCATTGATTCCTCGACCTCGGCAACCAAGGCGATCGCCTGGGACCGCAATGGTCTGGCCGTGGCTGAAGGCCGTGCACCGCTTGCAATGTCCAACCCGCGTTCGGGCTATTTCGAGCAGGATCCGGCCGAATGGTGGACCTCGACGGTCGCAGCGCTGCGCGCTGTCGCGGCAACGGTTTCGCCGGCACGCATTGCAGCCCTTGCGATTGCCAACCAACGCGAGAGCTTCGGACTTTTCGATGAGCAGGGCCAGGCAGTCGGGCCTGCAACGCTCTGGCTCGATGAGCGCGCCCGGCGGAAGGCACGGCGCTTCGGCGAGAGCTTCGGCGCGGCACGCGTCCACGCAATATCCGGCAAGCCGCTGGACGTCATTCCTTGCCTTTACCGCATGATCTGGTTTCGCGAGGAAGAGCCCGAGATTTTTGCCCGGGTGGAGCGAATGGCCGAAGTTCACGGCTATCTGGTGTTTCGCTTGAGTGGCCTGTGGGTGACGTCCACCGCATCCGCCGACCCGATGGGCATACTCGATATGCGAGCTATGGACTGGTCGAACGATATACTGAACGCGGCAGGCGTCGCCCGGCGCATGATGCTTGACCTGGCGCGGCCCGGCGCCGTTCTAGGCCAACTAACGTCGGAAGCGGCCATGCTGACGGGCTTGCGGGAGGGCACACCGATCGTCGCCGGCGGCGGCGACGGTCAATGCGCCGGCACGGGCGCGGGTGTGTTGCAGCCGCGATGCGCCTACATCAACCTCGGTACGGCTGTCGTCTCTGGCAGCTTCGGCATCGACTACGTGCATGATTTGGCCTTCCGCACAGAGACGGCGGTCGCCGATGATGGCTATATCTACGAGACGTGCCTTCGCGCCGGCACTTTTCTTGTCGACTGGATGGCGCGCGAAATGCTTGGCGTCGATCTGCATGGCGCAAGCGACGCCCTGGAGGCGCTCGAGGCCGAAGCCGCTACCAGCCCGATCGGCGCAGGCGGCATAATGCTCCTGCCCTACTGGCAGGGCGTCATGGATCCGCACTGGGACAGTGCTGCCCGTGGTGTCATTGCCGGGCTATCCGGCTCCAGCCGCCGCGGCGACATCTATCGCGCCGTGCTGGAAGGCATAGCGCTGCATCAGGCCGCGACAAGTCAGCGGGCCGCTGCGGCTGCCGCCCAGACCATCGACCAGTTCATAGCCATCGGCGGAGGAGCGAAGTCCGACCTGTGGATGCAGATTTTGGCAGATGCACTCGACCGTCCCGTAATGCGTTCGACGACAGTGGAAGCCTCCTCGCTTGGCGCGGCGATGGCAGCGGCCAAGGGCGTGGGCTGGTTTTCCACCATCGCCGAAGCGTCGCTCGCAATGGCCAGCAAGCCGGCCAAAACCTTCGAACCGGACGCGAAACGGGCCGCGCTCTACGCCGAGCTTCTTGCGATCCATGCCGATCTTTGGCCTACGCTTTCAGCCTGGAACGAGCGCCTCGCGGCCTTCATGGAGGCCGATCATGGCTGAAACCAACTGGAACGCCTTAATCGAGGACGTTGTCGCGGGACGCTGGAAAGATCCCAAGACAGGCGCGGCAGCGGTCCTGCCGTTCCAGACGATCGAATTGCTGGAGACGACGGAGGGCCGGGAGGCGGATCTCGTTGCGCCCCTGGCCCTAGGCAGCCGCATCGCTGTTGTGTCCGATGTCAACACCGTCGATGTGATGGGCCGGCGCGTCGCGAAGGCGCTGCGCGCCATCGCCGACATCGACGAAATCGTGCTGCCTGACGGCCTCGACTGCGATGAGGCAACGATCCAGATGGTCAGGGAGAAGACGCGTCACGCCGACGGGGTCGTGGCCGTCGGGTCGGGCGTCCTCAACGACAGCTGCAAGCATGCAACCTTCCTCGACGAGCGGCCCTATGCCGTCTTCGGCACGGCCGCCTCGATGAATGGCTACGGCGCCTCGACAGCGTCGGTGACGTTGGCCTCCGGGCTTAAGATCTCGCTGCCCTCGCATGCTCCGCGGGGCATCTTCCTGGACCTTGGTGTTTCGGCTGCAGCACCCGCCTGGCTCAGCGCCGCCGGGCTTGGCGACAGCCTCTGCCGCTCCACCGCCCAGATCGACTGGTGGGCTTCGCATCGGCTGTTCGACACTTACTATTCCGAGGTGCCTTACCTGCTGCAGGCGGGTGATGAGGAACCGATGCTGGCCCATGCGCCTGGCCTTGCCAGGCATGACATCACCGCCGTCGGGCACCTCCAGCGCATCCTGACGCTGTGCTCGATGGGTGTGTGCTTCGCCGGCGTTTCCCACCCTGGGTCCATGGGAGAGCACCAAATCTCCCACTGGATCGACATGTTCGCGCAAGCCCATCATCCCGGCACCACGCACGGCCAGCAGGTCGGGGTTGCCTCGCTGGTCATGGCGCGACTGCAAGCGCGGCTACTGGACATGGAAGTGCCGCCGCAGGCAAGGCCGACCTTCATCGACGAGGCGGCAATGCTGGCGCGCTATGGCGGGCAACTTGGACCGCTTTGCATTGCCGAGATGAGGAAGACGGCACACGACGCCAGCCAGACGGAAACCTTCAACCGCAGGCTTGCGGAAATCTGGCCGGCGTTGCGCCAGGAGGTTCGGCCGATGGCAATGCCGGTCGCCCGCATGGAGGCGGCGCTCAAGGCTGCGGGGGGGCCGGTCACCGGCGCGGAACTAGGCCTGCCGCGTGCGCTTTGGCACGATGCCATTCGCTATTCGCGAGAAATCCGCGGCCGATGGTCCTTTGTCAACCTGGCCGCCGATGGGGGGTTGCTGGAAGAGTTTCTGGAGAACGAATGGTGAGAGCATCCGATCGCCAATGGCTCGCATGGCGAAAATGAGATCCAACCGGCAAGGGCAATCGAAGGGTAGCAATTTATGGCGTCTGTCACCATCAGCAACATAAAGAAGGACTATGGCGCCGTCTCGATTATCGATGGACTCGATCTCTCGATCGAGGATGGCCAGTTCGTCGTTCTGTTGGGACCGTCCGGCTGCGGCAAGTCCACGCTGTTGCGTATGATAGCCGGTCTCGAGCCCATCACGTCCGGTGAGATCGCCATAGGCGACAGGGTCGTCAACACGCTCCATCCCAAAGACCGCAACATCGCGATGGTCTTCCAGAATTACGCGCTTTACGCGCACATGACAGTCTTCGACAACATGGCCTTTTCCATGCAGTTGAAGAAACGCCCAACCGATGAAATCAAACAGAAGGTCGGATGGGCGGCGGCGATCCTCAATCTGACCCCCTATCTGGAACGGTACCCCCGCCAGCTTTCGGGCGGTCAGCGGCAGCGCGTCGCCATGGGCCGCGCCATCGTGCGGGACCCAACTGTGTTCCTGTTCGACGAACCGCTGTCCAATCTCGATGCCAAGCTGCGCGTGCAGATGCGCACCGAAATCAAGGAGCTCCACCAGCGGCTGAAGACCACCACCGTCTATGTCACGCATGACCAGATCGAGGCCATGACCATGGCCGATGTCATCGTCATCATGCGCGACGGCCATATCGAGCAGATCGGGCGCCCGCTCGATGTCTACGATCGCCCGGCAAACCTCTTCGTCGCCTCTTTCATCGGCTCGCCCGCAATGAACATGTTCCATGGCGAGGTGGCTTCCGAGCGCGGCGCCTGGGTGGTGCGGGCCGACGAGCTATCCCTCCCGCTCCCGCCAGGGGCTGCGGTCCGGCCCGGCCAAAAGGTGATCTACGGCATTCGCCCCGAACATCTTCGACCAGTGGCCGACGGGCGCGGCATTCCGGCGAGGATTACGGTTGTCGAGCCGACTGGCCCCGAAATCCACATCTTTGCCAGCATGGGCAACACCGCGATCTGCTCGGTGCTGCATGACCGCATGGAGCCCTCTCCTGGAGCGGTGATCCATCTGGAGCCGGCGCCTGAGCGAATCCACCTGTTCGACGAGGATAGCGGCGAGCGGCTGGACAAGGGAAGAAGCTGAATGGCGCGGATCATCATCCTCGGCGCCGGCGTCATGGGCTCTGCCATGACGCTTCCGGCCGCTCATGCCGGTAACCACATCACTCTTGTCGGGACCCATCTCGACGAGGAGATCGTCGGCTCGGTGGCCAGCACAGGTCGTCACCCTCGCCTCAACATCACTCTGCCTGACGCGGTGACCGCCTGTTCCTGGACCGAATTCGGGGCAGCGATGAACGATGGACCCGATCTGCTTGTACTCGGTGTTTCGTCGGCCGGCATTCCTTGGGCGATCGACCGCATTGCGGAAAGCATCAAGTCGCCCGTGCCGATCCTGATGATTACGAAAGGACTTGCGGCAACCGACGAAGGCATCGAAATCCTGCCACATCCGCTTGCCCGCGAGATCGAGCAACGCACTGGGTTGTCTGTCCCTGTGATGGCCATAGGCGGACCGTGCATTGCCGGCGAACTGGCCGCACAGCGCGACACGTCTGTGATCGTGGCCGGGCACGATCCCGACCAAGTGACCGCGGCGTCCCGCATTCTGCGTGCGCCTTTCTATCATGCGCGATCGTCATCCGATCTCGTCGGTGTCGAGATCTGCGCTGCTTTCAAGAATTTCTACACACTCGCCGTTGCGGCCCCCGTTGGGCTGCTCGAGCGCGACGACAAGGCGCCCAATGGCGCGCTCATGCACAACCTAGCCTCGTCACTTTTCTCGCAGTCCCTCGCCGAGATGGCGATTCTGGTCGAAGCTCTGGGTGGAAAAATCGAAACGGTGCTGGGGCTGGCCGGCTCCGGCGATCTTTATGTGACCTGCCAGGCGGGCCGTAACGGTCGCATGGGACGCCTGCTCGGCCGCGGCCTGCCTTATTCCGTGGCGAAGCGCGAACATATGAGTTCGGACACGGTCGAGGGGGCGCAACTGGCGCTGGACCTTGGTCCGGCTTTGAAGAATATGATGGGCCGGGGTGTACTTCCCCACGATCGCCTGCCGCTGACGAGGGCCATCATCGACGCGATTTGCCATGATGCTCCGCTGGTTTTGTCCTTCGACCGCTATCATCGAGGCTAGCGGAGCCGGGGAAACTCGATTGATGCCTCATATCGATGAGCACATGGCTCCGCCGAGCCCGCTCTGGACCCGCTGCCGCGGAGTGGACAGGATGATCTGATGGAGAAACCAGCACGAAAGAAACGCGACGGCCGCCAAGCCATAACGAGTTCCGTCACGGCCGATCGCGAGGAAGGCCTGCTCGTGCGCGCCGCCTGGCTTGCTTACGTCGGTGACCTCACCCAGGCGCAAATCGCCAAGTCTCTTGGCCTGACACGCCTTCGCGTCAACCGGATGCTGGCGCATGCCCGCCAGCGGGGGATCGTCCAGATTCGCATCAATTCCAAGGTGGCGAACTGCATCGAGCTAGAGCACCGGCTGCGGGACGCCTATGGCGTCTCCGAACCAATCGTGGTTCCGACACCGCCCGATCCTGCCCTGGTGCCACAGGTCATCGCAGCCGCTGCCGGTGAAGCCCTGTCGCTTAGAATCCATGACGGAATATCGGTGGGCGTGGGATGGGGACGGACGCTCCAGCTTAGCCTGCGGTCAGTGACCGTGCGCCCGGTCAAAGGGATGTCGGTCGTTTCCCTGCTTGGCGGCCTCACGCGTGGATCGGCGATCAACATCTACGAGATCGCTTCGCGGCTCGCGGCGCTTTTCGATGCGGAATGCTTCTACATCGCAGCACCGGTGTTCACGGACACCGAGGCCACGCGCGACCTGCTTATGCGCCAGTCCATTCTGGAAGACGCCTTCACTCATGCCCGCGACGTTGACGCCGCTTTCGTTTCGGTGGGCGCGGTGCACAAGGACGCCACCATCTTTCGGATCGGACTGGTAGGAGACGATGATCTCAGATCGCTCCGCGAAGCCGGAGCGGTCGGCGATATTTGCGGCCATTGGATCGGCGCCGACGGACAACTCGTCGATCACCCGCTAAACAGTCGCGTCATCGGCCTCGCCCCCGAACATCTGCGCGACGTCGACACTGTGATCCTGCCCTCCGGCGGCCTCGACAAGGTTCCGGTGCTGCGCGCCGTACTGCATCTCGGAGTCGTCGATGTGCTGATCACCGACGAGAAAACCGCTGAGGCGGTCCTTGCGGAAAAGCCGTAGCGCAGACTGACCTCTACCAGCAGAGCGGCCCGCGAGTGATCGTTTCTTCACGTCACAGAACCTCGTGGATTTCCTCGATCGAAGTCTCGCCGATCCGCTTGTCGAGAACGATCTCGCCGCGCGCCATGGCAACGACCCGGTCACAGCATTCGAAAACATGATGCATGTTGTGGCTGATGAAGACGCTGGTGATGTTCTGGGCCTTGAGGGCGCGAACGAAGCCGATCACCTTTCGCGTCTCTTTCACCGAAAGATGATTGGTCGGCTCGTCGAGGATCATGACTTTCGACTTGAAGTGCATGGCCCTGGCGATCGCCACACCTTGGCGCTGGCCGCCCGACAGTTCACCGACCAGCGCGTCGGGCGACCTCAGATGCAGATCGACGTCGGCGATCGCTTTGACGCTTTCGTCACGCATGCGCTTCTGGTCCAGGATGCCGATGCCGAAAACCGAGCCCTTCACCGGCTCGCGTCCGATGAAAACGTTGCGGGCGATGGTCATGGTCGGGACCATCGAATTATACTGGTAGATCGTCTCGATGCCGCGATCCATGGCGTCGCGCGGGTTCGAGAAGCGGACCGGTTCGCCTTCGATCCTGATCTCGCCGCCATCGGGCTTTTGGGTGCCTGACAGGATGTTGATCAGCGTCGATTTGCCGGCGCCATTGTCGCCGACGAGGCCCAGTGCCTCATCTGGGTAGATGTCCAGCGTGACGTTCTTCAAGGCGTGGACGCCGGAATACCATTTCTGGAGTCCCTTGATCGCGATGATGGGTGCCGCCATGATCAGGTCTCCACCTTCATTGCCCTGCCCCGCTTTCGAAGCCAGGCATTCATGACGACCGCGAAGATAGTCAGAAAGCCGATTGCCATCTTGAACCAGTTGGCGTCAACCTGACTCAGCACCAGTCCGTTGTCGATGACGCGGATAAGGGCAGCCCCGATGATGCCGCCGAAGATGGTGCCGATGCCACCAGCCAGCGAGGCACCACCGATGACGGCAGCCGATACGGCTTGCAACTCCAGCCCCTCGCCGATCGAGGGCAGCGGCGCGCCGAGCCGCATCACCTGAATGGTGCCGGCAAAACCGGCGAGCACCGAACAGATCATGAAGCAGGCGACCTTCACCCGGGCCGTCGGGATGCCCATCGACTGCGCGGCGGGCAGAAAGCCGCCGGTGGCGCGCACCCAGTTGCCGAAATTCGTGCGCGACAGGAGCACCGTCACCAGGATCGCCACGGCGACAAACCAGAAGAACGACATGCGAAAGAGGTCGCCCGGCCCGACATAGATCGTAAACAGCCATTTGGGCAGAGCGTTAGCTGGGATGACAGGAGGGAAGCCACCGGAGATTACCACCGTTAGCGAACGCGCGATGAACAGCAAGCCAAGCGTGGTGATGAAGCTTGGTATCGCGAAACGAATCGTTATGAACCCGTTGAAGAAGCCAATCAGGGCGGCGATCGCGAGGCCTGCGGCAAAGGCCGGCGCGAACGGCACGCCTGCCGCGAGCATCACCGCCATGGTCATCGGGGTCAGCGCAAAGACCGAGCCCACTGAAAGATCAAACTCGCCGCATATCATCAGCAGGGTCACGCCGATCGCGACCAGCCCCATTTCAGGCAGCAGCCCAAGCATTCCCCGCACGTTCTGCGTGTTCAAAAATACGCCGTTCGAGCGAATCTGAAAGACGAGGAGGAGGAGGAGCAGGAACACAACCGCCGCAAGCTCCGGCTTCTCCAGATAAATCTTCATCAAGCGCTTCATCATTCGCTCCGGCTTAGGATTGTTTGCGCTGGCTTGTCGCATCGGCAAGGGGGATGGCGGCAGTCTGTCTTCTACCGCCTTTGACGGGGAGATGCCGTTGGAGGATGGGACAGAGCCAACGCCCAAGGCCGTGCTGCCTGGCCCTCCCCCTTGCCCTCTCCGCGAAAAGAACGAGAGAGGACGCCGGCTTCGCGCCTACCGCACGCCTTGCGCGGCCAGTTCCTTGAGTTTCGGCACGTCTTCCTTGACGATGATGCCCTTGCCAGTGTCGATGTCTGCCGGCAGCAGACCGACGTTCTTGGCGAGATAGGCTTCCATCACCGGCATGAAGCCCTGCATGTAGGGCTGCTGGTCGACCTGGACCTGGATATAACCCGCTTCCATCTGTTGCAGGACCTCCGAGACGATGTCGAAGCCGCCCATCAGCACCTTGCCCGGCTCTATGCCGCGATCGATCAGTACCTGGGCGACGTAGGCATGCCAAAGGCCGGTGTCGAAATACACCGTGGTGTCGGGGTGGGCAGACAGATAGGCGCCAACACGATCGGCGACGACGGCGCCATCTGTGCCGGTGTCGAGCCGTTCAATGACCACTTCGCGTCCGGCATTCGCGGCTTTGTATTCCTCAAGGAACTTCATGACGCCGGCAGCTCGCTGTTCCGACCAGTTCTGACCGGGCGCGGAGACGCCGACGAGCGCCCTGATCTTGCCTTGCTTGGGGAAGAACTCGGACATCTTCTTGCCGAGTTCGTAGCCGGCGGGAATGAAGCCCTGGCCGATGAAAGCCTGGCGGGCATTGCCGGCTGCACCCTCGGTGTCGTCGACGTTGGACGCGATGACCGTGACGCCGGCAGCGCGGGCGTCGGCGATGATCTGGTCGAAGGCATTGTTGTCGACGATCGAGGTGATCAGCGCGTCCGGTTTTGCCGCGAGTGCCGCCTGCATGTTGGCCGATTGTTGCTCGATCGAGCCTTCGGTCTGCGTGAAGACCATCTGGCAATTGGCCTGGATCTTGGCGCAGGCGTCGTCAAACCCCTTCTTCACCGCCTGCCAGAACGGGTTCGACGCCGACGAATGATGCGTGAAGACGATGTTCATCGGCTCCTGGGCGCGTGAGCCGATTGCCGAGCCTCCAGCCAGTACTGCTCCCAAGGCTGCCGAGATAAGTAGCTTCTTCATGGTTCTCCTCCTCCGTAGAAAGCTGCTTCAGGTTCATTTTCAGAGAGTCGATGCGTCGGTCACCCGTCGAAGCGCCGTGAAGGCGCGATCGATTTCCGGGTTCAGTTCCATGCCGAGGCCCGGTCCGGGAGGCACGGTGATCATGCCGTTCTTCACCTCCGGCAAAGCGGTCACAAGGTCGCGGTACCAGGTCTTGTAAAAGGCCCTGACGCTCTCCTGGACAAGCGCGTTCGGCGCATTCAGTGACAGGTGGGTCGATGCGCCGAGCACAACTGGACCGGTGCAGTCATGTGGCGCGACCGGCAGGTGCCATGCTTCAGCCATGGCAGCGATCTTGCGCGCTTCCGAGAGCCCGCCGCACCAACTGATATCGAGCATAATGACACCGGCCGCTCCGGTTTCGAGAAGGTCGCGGAAGGCCCACCGGGAACCGAGCGTCTCCGAAGCCGATATCGGCGCCAGCGACGCCTCGGCATAGCGTTTCAGGCTGGACAGGCTGTCCATCCTGATCGGATCTTCGTGCCAGAAGGTCTTGTAGGGCGCAAGCTCGCGAGCGATTTGCATGGCCGGCAGCAGCTGCCACATTGAATGGAATTCAACCATGATGTCCATCTTGTCGCCGACCGCATTGCGGATTTTCTCGAATGGTGCCAGCGCGGAATTCAAGTCGGGCTGCGATATGTAAAGGCCGCGCGTTTTCTCGGCGGCCATATCGAAGGGCCAGATCTTCATGGCCGTGATGCCTTCCTCCAACAACGAATGCGCCAGTTCGTCGGCGCGGTGAAGGAAGCCGTTCAGATCATCATAGGCGTCGCCGGCCTTATCGAGCCCGTAGTTGGCCGTTTTCTGCCCGGTGGCCTTCTTGATGTATTCGGTTCCGGCACACGTGTTGTAGGTCCTGATCTCGTGCCGGGTGAAACCGCCGAGGAGCTGTGCGATCGGCTGACCCGTCGCCTTTCCGAACAGATCCCAAAGCGCGATATCGAAAGCGGAGTTGCCCCTGACTTCCGCGCCCGTCGATCGGAAACCGAGATAGCCGACGAGGTCGGCGGCAAGCAGATCGATCTGCAAGGGGTCGCGCCCGATCACGCACGGCGCGACGTATTCGTGCAGATAGGTCTCGACGGTCTCAGCCATGAAGAAGGTCTCGCCCAGTCCGACGAGGCTCTCGTCCGTGTGAACCAGAACCCAGAGAAGGTTGGGCCGCTCCTTGAGCCGCAGCGTTTCCAGTTTCGTGATCTTCATTGCGCGCCCGCTCCTCAGGCGATGCCGGCCGCCAGCAGGGCCTTGACGCTCTCGTCAAAATGCCTCGCCATCAGGTCACGAGCCGACTGGGGATCACCGGTCTCGATTGCTTCGGCGAGTTCGATATGGATCTGGATCATCTCCAACTGCTCGGCATCCGAAGGGCGGCTGCGCCAGCCGATCGGCCAGGTCTGGCGCGATACGCGCTCGAACGCGCCGACGATGAGGCTGAAAACCGGATTCTTTGCAGCCTTGGCGATTTCGAGATGGAAGGCGAGATCGTGCTCCATGACCTCTTCCGGCCGCTGGAAATTCTCGCGCATGGCGAGCGCGTGGGTCCTGATCCTTTCCACTTCGTCGGCTGTTCTGCGCAAGGCCGCCAGCATGGCGGTGCGGGTCTCAATCGTGCGGCGCACGTCGTAGATTTGCTGCACCGTGATCTGCTCGGTGTGGACGCCATGCTCGATCACCAGCGACATGGCGCCATAATCCAGCTCGGCGACGGTAGCCCGTCTGCCTGCCCTCAGGTCGATAAGCCGCATGGCGGCGAGCGAGCTGAAGGCCTCGCGAACCACGGTACGCGAGACGCTCAATTGTCTCGAAAGCGCGGCCTCGCTGGGCAGCCGGTCGCCCGGCCCGAGTTCATGCGCGCGAATATGGCGCGTGATCTCGCCGATCGTATTGCTGACCAGGCTCGCAGCGTCGGAATGTTTTGCGGATACGGCCGTGCTCACGCAATCTCCAGTTCAGGAGTGGGCAAACCTGTATGGCAGGTTTTCCAGATGTGTTGATAGTACCTAGGAAAGCTGTATGTCAAGCTCTGGTCGGCCTCATCGCCGGAAAGACCGATGACCAGAGGCTTGCATGACCGATGCTCTTGACGCGACCGATGCCGGTCGGCCGGGTGCGGGGCGCCTGCGTGATCGGACAGGCGATCATCTCGCTTGAGTAGGAAGACACCGGCGGGCGGCCGACCGTGCCGTCCGAAAATATCTCGGCGGATGATTCACTGATATTTCGATCGACCCACCCCATATGGGTGGACAGAGTGTCACTTGAGGACTTGCCTATGCTGATTTCGCGTTCAGGACGGTTTGCAGTTTTGTTTGCAGGGTTGTTCCTGGCGTTTTCCATGGTCGCTGTGGATCACGCCGATGCGCGTCGTGGCGGCAGCTTCGGCAGTCGCGGCATGCGCACTTTCCAGCCGGTCCCGCCGACGAGAGTTGCGCCGCAACCGGCCGCACCGGTCGAGCGCTCGATGACGCCGAATGCCGCAACGAACAATGCGGCCCGTCAGCCGCAGGCATTCCAGCGCCCGGGCTTCTTCAACGGCCTCGGCGGATCGATTATGCGGGGGCTGCTTCTTGGCGGTTTGATCGGCGTTCTACTGGGCCATGGGTTCGGCGGCTTGGCCGGCATGTTGGGTCTTTTGCTCCAAGTACTGCTGATCGGCGGCGCGATCATGCTGGCGATCCGCTTTTTCCGCTCGCAGGGGGCGCAAAGCCCGGCGCCCGCTATGGCCGGTGCCTCGCGGGGTACGGGGACGTTTGGGCGAAGCGCAGCAGCCCGGCCTGAGCCGAGCAACGCCACAGCGTTCCCCACTCCAGGTATTGGGTCAGGATATGGCGGAACGAGCCAAGACAATGCTTCCGATGAGATCACACTCACCCAAACCGATCTCGACACGTTCCAACGGCGGCTGACGGAAGTTCAGGAAGCATTCGGGCGCGAGGACCATGCTGCCTTGCGCCGGCTGGCGACGCCGGAAATGGTCTCCTATCTGTCCGAGGAACTTGCCGATAACGCCAAAAAGGGCGTCAGGAACGACGTATCGGATGTGAGCCTGTTGGAGGCCGATATTGCGGAAAGTTGGCGGGAGGGTGATCGCGACTACGCGACCGCTGCTTTGCGCTATGAATCTCGTGACGTGACCCGCGATCGCGTAAGCGGCAAGATCGTCCAGGGCCAGCCCGATCAGCCGACGGAGACAACCGAACTGTGGACCTTCATGCGCCAGAACGGCGGGGACTGGAAGCTCGCCGCGATCCAGCAGCCTGGCTGATGTGCTTGCCTGAATTGAATGTCTCCAGGAGGCTTGTTCAGTTTTGCCGGCTGCGCGCTTGAAGCCCAGTCAGCCGAGGTGAAGCAGCGCCGCCCTATCGGCCCAGTGGCAGCTTCGAAGTCATAATCAGTTCGGCCTCGTCCATCACTCCGGCCATGTAATTTGCAATGATGCGCGACGCGAGCGCTTCATGCTCATGCTCGGATTGACAGTCACCCTTGAGCCCGTCGAATACCCGGCCCAGAAGCGCCAGCTCGGATGGATTAAAAATACCAGCAGTCTGGGCTTTTCGATGGATCGGCATGGCCAATTCTCCGTCTCGGATGTTCTCAGCCGAACGATAGAACCGCCCCTCCAAGATTTGCATTAAAGTTTGCTAAGATCATGCTGGATAGCCACAGAAAAACGCCCGTCACGTGGAATAAGGGCATTGCGTGGCGCCGCGGATGCCACCGCCGCACTGTGGGCGCACCGCGGTCGAACAGGTGAGAGGCGCTTGGAGAGTGGGCCGCGAGCCAACAAGCCTCCGATGTGCTTGGGTAAGGTGACGGCGAGCACCCCACGGTTGTCGTTGTTCAATCCGTTGCGGACTGGTGCGGTAACTCGGTAGGGCGCGTCGGCGCCGTCTCGAGCTGGTCAGTCAATCGATTCTTCAGCACATCAATGAGGCTGACGGTGATGGCGATCACCGCGGGGCCGAGGACAAGGCCGGATGCTCCGAACAGGACGATGCCACCGATCGAGCCGATAAAGGCCACCACCGTGTGGAGGCGCAACCTGTTCCCGACAAGCATCGGATAGAGCAGATTGTCGATGCCACCGACAATGACGCCGCCCCAGACGGTCAATATCGCCGCGCTGGCCCAAGCCCCCTCCAGAGCGAGATAGACCGCCGCGGGCACCCAGATCACGAATGCCCCGAGCACAGGCACGATGGCAAGAAGTCCCATGACAAGGCCCCAAAAGACCGGCGTGGGCAGACCGAGCCACCAGAACATCAGACCACCTAGTGTTCCCTGGACGGCGGCGACGAACACGGTGCCGAGCAGTGTTGCATGAACCGTCTCCGCAAAGCGGGACAAGACGTGTGCCGTCTCGGGAGCGCGCAGGGGCGAAAGGCCCGCAACGGCTTGCAGGCCCTGTTGGCGATCCCGCAGAAAATAGAACAGAAGATAAAATGTCAGGCCGAACATCGCGACCTGATAGATGGAGCCACGCAACAGCGATGTGCTTTGTCCCGTCAGCCATTGTACGAATGCCGCGACCGAACCGGCCGGATCGAATTGATTCTCAATCCATTGGGCAACGGTCGAAAGCGTGGGATAGTCAGACATGAAGCCGTCTGCGTCCCAACCACGGACGACCTCCTGCAGATAATTGGCTCCGTTTACCGCCTCGCGAACGAGCTGCTGTGCGACGAGTACCAGCGGCAGGCCGACGGCAATCGCAGCAACGCTTACAGATATCAATGCGGCCAGGTTTCGATTTCCGACCCGTCTCTCAACCCATCGATGAGCCGGAGACAGGATGATTGCCAGGACCAGCGCCCAGGTCAATGCCGGCAAAAAAGGCCACGCCAGCAGATAGCAGACATATAGACCGATTGCCGCCGCTGTGAGGACGCCGAGCAATCTCAATTGTTTCACGTCCGGCATCTGTTTCAGATCAGGCACCTTTCGCTGTCTCGCAAGCCCAGCGAGCCTAATTGGTTTCTTGAAAAAAGGGCAGCGTCGGCTGCCGGTTACGGTGCAGGCAGGATGGCGAAATCGCAAGCGTAGGGTGCTTAGGGCAATTCAGGGATTTGCCGCCTATT
Organism: Mesorhizobium sp. M0306; assembly: GCF_040321655.1. Lineage (NCBI taxonomy): Bacteria > Pseudomonadati > Pseudomonadota > Alphaproteobacteria > Hyphomicrobiales > Phyllobacteriaceae > Mesorhizobium > Mesorhizobium sp. M0306. The sequence continues at coordinate 68,985 of NZ_JAMYRY010000022.1, forward strand.
CATCAGCAAACCGCTCTCTCAGGGCTTCAATGGCGGTTTTCAACGCGGCTTCGTCAACACCCACACCCAGATGATATTGTCTGCCAGGCCGTGGTATTCATGCCGCAGTACATTTCCGATCGTGCGCACCTGACGCCCTGGGATGTCCGGCTGGAGGGCTTTGACTTCATCTGGCAAGCCCCGGCTGGCCTCGGAAATAATTTCGGTGCCGCGCTGCACAGCGTGCTTGAGAACCCAGTCGCCTTGATAGTCGGCCACGGTTTTGCCTGCGACAGCGGCCTGAATCCCGTTGATGGCCTCGAGGGGTATCGTCCAAGGCATGGCGGAATTCACGTGCCATTCAGAAGATGCGCACGGCCGATTGTTCGATTTGCGGCCGCAACCGGGGATGCAGGCCATCCCGCGTGGTTACGTCGACCGGGACGTGCAGTTCATCCTCCAGAAGGAGCTTAATGCCCACAAGATCGAAGGCATTGAAACGGCTCTTGGGATCATAATCGATGAAAAGGTCAAGATCGCTTCCTTGTCCGGCTTCATCTCGAACCGTTGACCCAAACAGGTAAAGCGCGGTCGCGCCCATGCGTCTCACGGCATCAGCTGTCCGCTGCAACCTGTTGATGGCGTCCACTCTGTTCATGGCCTTAACTCATATCAGCGAGCACAACTTATCCACTTTTTCCCGCTTTCTGTGCCGGCTGCGCTTAGCACACTGCCTGCAATCCCCAACGAAGCAGCTGATGTCATTGTTCATCGTGTTCATCGCGACCTGAGCCAGCAAGATGACCGCAGCCCGTAAAGGCCGTGCCTACCGTCGGGGCTGGACAGCGGCCGGCTCTGAACGGATCAGATCAGCTGCCAGCAGTTACGGCGAGAACGGAAATATTGCCGTAGGCGCTCCCTTTCCCCGTGCTTGACCGGCGCCGGCGCATCTTCCTTTGTACCAGCGGATGCCGCTATGCTGCACCTCTTGCGAACAGCAGCACCCATAATCAATCGGCAAGCCAGAGCAGCTTCTTCAGTCAGAGATGCGGTTTGCGAAACGCCTGCGCCAGTCGGGCAACCTTGCTCCAGCCGTTCAGCCGGCTGATCCGGTTTCATGAATCACTGCGTCAAGATCGATGTCTGTACCGGATTGCGCTGAAAGACGCCGATAGAAGATCGAAGCAGGCTCACGACCGGCCTCTCGGAGCTCGTAGTACTCGAGCGCGCGCTCGACCACGTCCACAATGGTGCGATTTTGACGGCGAGCCAGGCGGCGCGCAAGATCACGCGCCTTGCCGCTACGGACTGAGAGCTGTGGATCGGTCATATCGGATTCCTTCGCGGCATTATTTAGACCCACTTGGCTTACTAGCAAAGATGGGTGGTGTTGGCTTGCTGCCGCATGAGCGATTAACGCTACAGCTGACGAAAGGAGACGCCCGTAATATTCGCGCACTTATTCGAAGGAATAGGTAAACCCTTGGGCTGAGGCGCCAACCGTCACCTTCGTCATCTTTTCACCAGCGAGCGACCGGTTCAGCACGCCGCGGCTCAATTCCGGAAGAAGAGTGTTGGTCAGAATTGCGTCAATCATCCTGCCGCCCGACTCGATTTCCGTGCAGCGGGCCTTGACCAGATCCATGACACCATCGCCGATGACCAATTCCGCATGGTTGGTTGCGTGCAGCCGGCGAGCAATCTTGGCGAACTGGTGACGAGTGATCGCTTCAATCATCGAATCCGAAAGCGGGAAGTAAGGGATGGTCACCACCCGGCCGAGAAAGGCCGCAGGAAAGACCTTCAGCAACGGACTGCGCAACGCGGTGTCCAATTCGTCGAGCCCTGCCCGTTCCGCCCCGTTCCTTGTCCGGTCCATGATGACTTCGGAGCCGACATTCGACGTGAGCAGGATCAGCGTGTTCTTGAAATCGATCCGTCGGCCTTCACTGTCGTCCATCATCCCTTTATCAAAGACCTGGAAGAAGATTTCGTGCACGTCCGGATGCGCCTTCTCGACCTCGTCGAGCAGGATCACCGAATAGGGCTTGCGTCGCACCGCCTCGGTGAGAATTCCACCTTTGCCATAGCCGACATATCCGGGCGGCGCGCCCTTCAAGGTGGAGACCGTATGCGCCTCCTGGAATTCGGACATGTTGATCGAGATCAGGTTCTGCTCTCCGCCGTAGAGCGTTTCGGCCAGTGCCAAGGCGGTTTCGGTCTTGCCGACGCCCGAGGGACCGCAAAGCAGGAATACACCCACCGGCTTTTCCGGAGCGCCGAGACCGGCGCGGCTGGTCTGCACGCGCTTGGCGATCATCTCCATGGCGTGATCCTGTCCCACAACGCGCTCGGACAGAGTGGCCGCGAGCCGCAGCGCCTTCTCGGTCTGACTCGACAGCATCCGCCCCGTCGGGATGCCCGTCCAGTCCTGAACCACGGCCGCCACGGCGTTGCGATCGACCGATGGCAGGATCAGCGGTGTTTCGCCTTGCGCCTCGGCCAGTTCGCTCATCAGTTCGCGCAGCCGAGCGAGATCGGCAGCCGGATCGGGAGGCGGAGTACCATCTGCCGCCGGAACCTTCGTCCCGGCAGTGGACTGTTCGGTCCCTGGCACCTCGACGCTCTCTGTCTCAGTGGCGGCCTCCTGCCCTTCCACGGCATCGAGCGGCACGCCGTCACCGCGCAGCCTGGCACGCAGTTCGAGTATCTCGGCCACCAGCGCCTTTTCGCGCTCCCAGCGCTGCTGCGCGGCTGCGAGCGTGCGTTCGGTCTCGGCCAGTCCGGCCTCGACCCGTGCCTGCCGCTCGGCCACTTCGATGCCGATTGCAGCCTCGCGGCCGATAATGCCGCGCTCGACCTCCAGCGCCTGGCGACGGCGCATAATGTCCTCGACCTCGGCCGGCGTGGCGTGCTGCGATACGGCGACACGCGCGCAGGCGGTGTCGAGAAGGCTGACCGCCTTGTCCGGCAGCTGCCGCGCCGGGATGTAGCGATGCGACAGGGCGACCGCCGCGTCGATCGCCTCATCCAATATCTGGACCTTGTGGTGCTGTTCGAGAACGCCAGCCACGCCGCGCAACATGAGGATGGCAACCGATTCCGAAGGCTCGTCGATCTTTATCACCTGGAAGCGGCGGGTCAGTGCCGGGTCTTTCTCGATGTGCTGCTTGTATTCCGCCCAGGTCGTTGCCGCTATCGTGCGAAGTTCGCCGCGCGCCAGCGCCGGCTTGAGCAGATTGGCAGCGTCGCCGGTTCCGGCAGCACCACCGGCGCCTATCAGGGTATGGGCTTCGTCGATGAAGAGGATGACCGGCGCTTCAGAGGATTGAACTTCGTCGATTACGGCCTTCAGCCGTTTTTCGAATTCACCTTTTACGCTTGCGCCTGCCTGCATCAATCCGACGTCGAGCATGCGCACGCTCACTCCCTGCAGTGGAGGCGGCACATCGCCTTTGGCGATGCGCAGAGCAAAACCCTCCACGACTGCAGTCTTGCCGACGCCCGCCTCGCCGGTCAGGATCGGATTGTTCTGCCGCCGTCGCATCAATATGTCGACAATCTGCCTGATCTCCGGATCGCGGCCGACGACCGGGTCGATCTTTCCGTCGCGGGCGCGCTGGGTCAGGTCGGTGGCATATTTGGCCAGTGCCGAATCCCCGCCCGGAGCCCGCCGCGGCGCCTCTGTCGCGGTGACCGTTGGCGCAGCGCCGGCTTCGAGTGAGCCCTCCGTGACATCGGCGAAGCGCGCCACGACGGCGTCGGCGTCGATCTTGTCGAACTCGCCGCTGATCTTCGACAGCAGGCCTTCCAGCACCGGTGTCTTCAGGCAAGCAAGCAGAACATGTGCGCTGCGGACCTCCTCCACGCCGAATTCCAGTGTTGCCAGATTCCAGGCCTCCTGGATGGCGTGGAAGATATGGTCGGAAAACTCTTCGATCGAGGTTGCGCCATAAGGCAGCTTGTCCACCGCACGCGTCATATCGGCCGTAAGTCGGCTCGCATCCAGTCCCGCATCGCCGATCATCATTTGCACATCCGAGCGGTCGGAGAGCACCAGCTGCTCGATGAAGTGGACGAGTTCGACGTAGGGATTGCCGCGCAGCTTGGCACTGTCGGCCGCTGCCTTGAAGGCGCGCAACCCTAGAGGATTGAGCTTGCCGACCAGTTCCTTGCGCTTGAAACTCTGCGATGACCGGCGCTGTTCCATCGAACGTGCTCCTGCACTCTGCAAGTGGGTAACCTGCCACATAAGCAGCCGCTTGACAAAGTGCGGGATGAACAAAGGTTTCAATGCCCGATTATGCGGGCTCCCATCATTGGTGGAAGATCCTGCATCGCCGGCCGCAAACAACGCGGGTCCTGACATCCCAGCACGACGCGTTCCTGGTCCAGGGCTCGCCAATCACGCCCCCGGATTCCACAATCAAGACAAGGCTGCATTAGCTTTTGTTAATTTTTTCCGCACTCGCTGAATTGTGGAAAAGCGCAACCGTGTGATAACGTAGGGGCAGGTCGGCCTCAGGGCCGGTGACTGGGGGATCGGTGTGATCGACGTCGCACTCTGGCTTGCTCCGCTCGACGGTGAAAATCCGTCGGGAGAGGATTTGCGTAACGATCCGGCGTTTCACGAACTGGAGCGCCTGACGGAGCCCCAGGTCAAGGTTGTTCATGACGGCAACAACAGGCCGGTCTCGCAAAGCACCATTCCCGTCGACTGGCCAGCAGTGCTCACCAAGGCCGAGGAATTGCGCGCGCGTGGCCGCGACCTGCGCCTGATTGTAATTGTCACACGCGCACTGGCCAACGAGCAGGGACTGGCCGGCTTGGCGCAGGGTCTGACGCTTATTGGGCGGACATTCGACCAGCATTGGGAAAGCATGCACCCGGCGCTGCGGCCCAACACGTCGCCTCGCGAGGCCGCCTTGCGCCGCATCAACGCGCTGCTCGATCTTCAAAATGGTCAGGACGGGCTGCTGGCCAACCTGCGGCAAATGACTTTCTTTGCGCCACGCTCGATCGGGCCGATCAGCGGACGCGACCTGGAACACGCTGCGCTCGACGACCGCGTCATGCTGCAAGAAGCAGCGTCAGGATTGAATGCGGCCGAAAAGGCAGCGCTTGTCAGTGCGCACGGACAACTGTTGAACCGGGTTCGTGCCGGGTGCGCGGCACAGGCGGATCAAGCCAATGAGGAAATGCAGTCGCTCATCGCCGATGCGCGCGCGGCGGTCGCGGCACTGGAAGCGGTCGAGACAGCCCTCAACGCTCGCCTTGAAGGCAGCGGCGGGACCACCATTCCGGAATTAAAACGGTTCCTGCAGCGTTTGCTGACAACCCTCGAGCGCAACTCGGCTGCCGGCGCGATGGCGAATGGCTCGGCAAAGCCGTCCCCTTCGCCTGCAGAACCGGTAATGCCTGCCCGAAACGGTCATGGAGCCGATACAATGGCAAGTGTGGCTAGCTACGCGGACTCGAGCACCGGACTCCCCGACCGGATTTCTTCGCGCGACGACGTGGTGAAATGCCTGGACCTCGTCGTCGCCTTTTATGACCGCACCGAACCATCGAGCCCGATCCCCCACCTCGCCCGCCGTGTTCGCCGGATGGTGCATATGGATTTTGTTGAACTGATGGAAGATCTTGCCCCGTCGGGACTGAAGGAGTTCCGGCTTCTTGCCGGCGTTCCCGATGCCAAGAAGACGGCTCAGAAGGATGAAAGGTAGCAAGCAATGCCAGCCGAAAGCAAAGCCAAGGTCATCGAACGAAATCGCGCGCCGCGGGTGCAGATCGCCTATGACGTGGAAACCTATGGCAGTCCAACGACCATCGAGCTGCCGTTTGTCATGGCCGTCATGGCCGACCTTTCGGGGGCTTCGCAGACGAAGGAAGCGGCGAAGTCGGTGCTGGACCGCTCCTTTGTCGAGACCGATGCGAACCGGTTTCCGCGTTTCATGGAGGCACTTGGACCACGCGTCAAAGCCCGTGTGAAGAATACGCTGCCCCAGGCTGAAGGCGCCGAGCGGGACGAGGAACTGGCGCTCGATCTTACCTTCACCAAGATGGGCGATTTCGCGCCCGACAAGATTGCCGAGCAGGTCCCACAATTGGCCGAAATCCTCAAGATGCGCCGCCAACTCGAGGAACTTCTCGGCTTCATGGACGGGCGCGTCGACGCCGAAAAGCGCATTGCGCAACTGCTGAACAATGAACCGCTTCTTGGCAAGATCGCCAGCCAGGCACTGGCGGACGACAAGGCAGGGGAATGACCATGGCCGAACAGCAAAAAACCGCCGCCGTCGCCGAGGCGGAAACCATCGATCTTGGAGAATTCAGCGGGCTCCTCGAGAAGGATTTCAAGGTCAAGAAGGACGACAGCGAAAAGCTCCAGCAATTGGTGCGCAATCTCGCACTTGCAGCGCAGACGCGCTCCGATACCACGACCATCTCGTCGAATGCGATCAAGTCGATCAAGTCGCTGATCGCCGGCATCGACAAGATGCTCTCCGAACAAGTCAACGAGATCCTGCACGCGCCGGAAGTGCGCGAAATGGAGGGCACATGGCGTGGCCTGTGGTATCTCGTCAACAATACCGAGACGGATCAGAAGCTGAAGATCCGGGTGATGAACATCTCCAAGGAGCAGCTGGCCGACACGCTTGAGGATTATGAGGGCCAGATGTGGGATCAGAGCCCGATCTTCAAGAAAGTCTACACGGACGAGTACTCAATGCTTGGCGGCGAGCCGATCGGCTGTGTGATTGGTGCGTACGAATTTTCCAACCACCCGCGCGACGTCGGTCTGCTGCGCAACATCTCCGGTATCTGCGCCTCAGCGCACACGCCCTTTATCGCAGCTGCGTCGCCTCGCCTGTTCCGCATGGACAGCTGGCAGGAATTGCCGAACCCGCAGGACCTGCAGCAGATCGTCTCCAACCCCGCCTATGCCTCGTGGCAGGCGCTGCGCGAGAGCGAGGATGCACGCTACATCGGCCTGACCATGCCTCGCGTTCTGGCACGGTTGCCGTATGGCACCGATACCGTTCCGGTGAAGGGCTTCACCTTCGAGGAGGAGGTACATGGCGATCATAACAAATACGTCTGGATGAACGCCGCATTCCCGATGGGCGTGAACATAAACCGCAGCCACAAGCTCTATGGCTGGGGCACGCAGATCCGCGGCGTCGAAAATGGCGGCACGGTCCTCAACCTGCCAGTGCACAGCTTCCCGACCGATGATGGCTCGATAGCGATGAAATGTCCGACGGAGGTCGCCATCGACGACCGGCGCGAGGCGGAGCTGGCCAAGCTCGGCCTGATGCCCATCCTGCATCGAAAGAACACCGATCTCGCCGCCTTCATTGGCGCCCATTCGCTGCAGGACGACGAGACAAGGGCGGGACGGCTGGTCGACCCCGATGCGCAGGCCAACGAGCGGCTGAGCGCCAACCTGCCCTACCTTTTCCCGGTCTCGCGCTTTGCCCACTACCTCAAGGCGATCGCGCGCGACAAGGTCGGTTCGTTCAAGGAGCGCTCCGACATGCAGATCTGGCTGACCGAATGGATCAACCGGTATGTGCTGGCCAACCCGGCCTTTGCCGACGACAAGGCGCGCGCCAAGCGCCCGCTCGCCGCCGCCGAGGTTCAGGTGGATAGCGTGGAAGGGCGCCCCGGCTACTACAATGCCCGCTTCTATCTGCGCCCGCATTATCAGCTGGAGGGTATCAATGCCTCGCTCCGACTGGTTTCGGAACTTCCGTCCGTAAAGACTTGATTTGCAGCAACAACATCTTGGTTTTTGAAAGCGGTGGAGAAAGACAATGCCCACAAATACGAAGATTGATGGCTTTCTAAAGGTTCCGGATATCAAGGGTCCAAGCACTCGAGATGGCCATGAGGACGAAATCGAAATCCATGGCGTCGATTACAAGATGATCGCGCCCTATGATCCAAATTCGCTCTCGCGTCGCGGTCGTGTGTCCTTGGGTATGATCAAGTTCACCAAGCACTATGACAAGTCTTCGCCCTACCTGAAAAAGGCGCTGTTCGAAAACAAGGCCCTGGACGAAGTCGTGTTTTCTGCACGGCGGACCATCGATGGCGAGACCAAGGATTACCTGGTCGTCACACTCACCGACGCCTCGATCATGGAATACGACATGTCGCAGGCCGAGGATGAGGAGGACCTGATCGAGGAAGAGGTCAGCTTTGCCTACAAAAAGATAAAGTTCGTCTACGACGACAACGACGAAATCGAAATGGATGTCTATGTCGGCAAGTGAGGCCCGGCGGCCCGGCGCGGACAAGTCGCTGGGTAGCGGCAGCTCGCGAGCAAAGCGCGAAGCGGTCCAGCCCTCTTTATGGGACCGCCTCGTAAACGATCTGCCGGGTATGACCTCCGAGATAGACGGGCTGCGCCAGGCACTGCAGGACGAGCTTGGCGCGGAGCGGCTGGACAATCTTGTTGCGGCCAGCGCGCGGCGCATCGACGCCGACGCGGAGTTGACGGCCGACCAGAAGCGGCGTCTCCATCGCCTGGCCTTTCAGAGCCAGCACCGCGCTGAAATTGAAAGCCGTGGCGTGGTGGTGTCGGCTCGTGTGCTCAAGGAAGCCGTGCGGCGCGATGTCGAGGCTTTGTTCAACACCGAGCGCTTCGAGGCCGTTCCGCTTCTTTCCGACCTTGAAAGCGAACAGGCCGCGGACAACCCGCCGTCGCTCGCCGATTTTCCGGAGGTGCGTCGCAGCGTCGTTAATTACGGAGTGCCTTCCTTCTCGGGCCGTTCCTCCCGCGACTTCGATCGCGAGGCGCTGGCGCGCGAGATCCGCTCGGTGCTTGCCACCTTCGAGCCGCGTCTCAAGGACAGTGCAACAAAGGTTACGGTAACCCTTGGCGACAAAACCGTGGGCCTGAAGATCGAGATAGATGCGGTGTTGATCATGACGCCGACGCCCGAACGCATGCGCCTGCGCACCACGATCAATCTCGATAACGGCTTGGCTCGGACCGAATTTAGGGAAGCCTGAGATGGATCGGGTCTTCGTAGAATATTACGAGGAGGAACTGATCCATATCCGTGCGCTCGCGGCAGAATTCGCCGACATGCATCCGGCGGTGGCGCGCAACCTTTCACTCGATACGGTCCCCTGTCCGGACCCCTATGTCGAGCGGCTGCTTGACGGCGTTGCTTTCTTGGCCGCGCGGACCCGGCTCAAGGTCGATGCGGAACGCTCGCGCTTCTCGCGCGCCGTCCTTGATGTTCTCTATCCTGACCTTGTCACGCCGGCGCCGGCAACGGCCATGGTAGTGCTCAAACCCGGCCAGCAGGTCCAGACAATGATTGGGGGCCATGTCGTCAAGCGCAATACGCGGCTGGTTTCCAGCCTCCAGCCTGGCCTTTCGACGCGTTGCACGTTCACCACCGCCCAGGACATCACGCTGTGGCCGATAGCCATTACCTCGGTCGGCTATTTTCAGGATCGTAGCGCCTTGGCGGCAGCCGGCATCACGCGGCTCGGCGGTGTGGATGGCGAGGCGGCGCTTCGCATCACGCTGGCCCGTACTGGAAAAGGCAAGCTCGATGAACTGTCGCTCGACCGGCTTGATCTTTACTTTGCCGCGCGCACCAAGGCACCACTGCTTTTCGATGCGATTTTCGGCGCCTGCTCAGCCGTTGGTGCACGACCGGAAGGCAAGGCCAACCCAATATCGCCGTTGCCGGTACCTGAAATGGTCGGCATCAGCGACGACGAGGCTCTGATGCCTCGTACACGTCCGACCTTCGAAGGATATCGTCTTCTGCGCGAATACTTCATGATGCCGGAGCGCTTTCACTATGCTCGGATTTCGGGGTTGCAGCCCATTGTGCGCAGATGCACAGCCGAGCTCGAGATCATCTTCATCTTCAGGCGTCCGGTGCCTGAACTTGCCGATCTGGCGGCGGCCGATTTTGAACTTTTCGCAACGCCGATCATCAATCTGTTCGAACGTGAGTGCAACGTCGTCGAGCTCGATCCGCGCAAGACGCGGCAGGTGCTGCATGCCGACCGCACGCGAGCGCGGGACTTCGAAATCTATCGGGTTACCCGCGTCGAGGACGCCGACAGCGAGGGGAGCGACGCCGCAATCCCGGAGCTCTTCAGCCTGGGACAGAACCGCGGCAGCGGTTGGGTTTATTCCACCGAACGGCGCCCACGTCGCCCGACGGAGGAGGAACGGCGCGACGGCCTCACCCGCACTTCATACACGGGCGACGACGTTTTCCTGGCGATTTCACGCCCAGCGGAAAATCCGCCTAACCGGCCGCTGAAGCGCGTCGACATCGTGGCGCTCTGCACCAACCGCGATCTGCCAATCCTTGACGACAACCCTACCTTGACGCTGGAAGCCGGCGATCCGGTCGAAATGATCCGGCTTCTCGGCGCATTGCGCCCGCCTCGCCCAGCCATCCCTGCAGCACTGCCGGCGGGCGCGGCGGGTGAATCGCGAGCCGACAATCTCGCCTGGCGGCTTGTAGCGCAGCTCGCGCTCAACTTTCTAAGCCTTGCAAAGGAAGGGCGCGGCGTCGACCCGCTGCATGCGCTGCTTGAGCTCTACGCCGACAGGGGTGACCCGAACCTCGCCCGCAATGTGCACTCGATCGTGCGCATCGACTCCCGGTCCGTCATCGAACGACTGCAGATCGATGGGCCGATGTGCTTCGGACGAGGCACGGAGGTGACATTGCATGTCGATCAGTCTGTCCTGGCGGGGCAGAGCACCTTGCTGCTTTCGGCCCTGCTGGCACGGCTGTTTGCCCGTCACGCTGGAATAAACGGCTTTGTGCGAACCCGCACATGGCTGCTGCAGAAGCAGGAGGATGTGCCATGGCCGATGACGCCCGGCAATCGCTACCTGATCTAGACAAGCCTGGCCTGGACCAGCCCGAAGAGCTGTCGGATGCGTTCGACTTCTTCGAGCTGTTGCGCCGACTCGAACGAAGAGGCGGGTTGTTCGGCTATTCAGGCCCGCCGGAGCGCGAACCCTCGCGGCTCGGGCAGCATGTTCGTCTCAGCTTTTCCGCCAAGGACTTGGCAGAATTCCGCGAAGCGACTGACAAAGCGCCCGCTCGGGTTACGGTCGCAAACATTGGTCTGATGGGACCTGAAGGTCCGATGCCTCTGCATTTGACGCGCTGGGTGCTCGATCGCCTGTCGCAACGCTGGTTCACCGGCGCCGATGCGCAGCAGACCAGCGACACGACCTTCATGGACTTCGTCAACATTCTTCAGAACCGCATGATTGGGCTGTATTACAGGGCGTGGGCGGATGCGCATCCGGCGGTTCAGGTCGAGCGCCCGGTAGGTGGGCGCGTTCGCGCCATGCTTGAAGCCATGGCGGGAATAGGGCTTCCCGGCACCCACAACCCCGAACTGGACGCCGTTAAGCTGCGCCAGGCCGCTTCGCTTGCCAATCAGGTCGACGGCCCCGAGCGGCTGACGCTGTTCCTGGCTGAGGCGTTCAAGGTGCCGGTCCAGATCAGGGAGTTCATCGCTGCCTGGATGACCATACCAGCCGCGCTCCAGACCCGCCTTGGCAAAGCCTACGCAGGGCTCGGTCGGGGAGCGACGATCGGTCCGCGTGTCTTCAACCGTCAAAGCAGGATCGAGCTCCGCGTCGGCCCGCTGGGCTATGAAGACTTCAAGGCGTTCCTGCCGGGTGGTCAGCGCCTCAAATTGTTCAAGCAGGCCGTTAGCGACATGGTCGGCGAATCGCTCGACGTCGATCTGCGCATCGTGCTGGCGCGCGATGCCGTTCCGCCGCCGCGTATTGGAACCGTGCAACTCGCCCGGACCGCGTGGCTTGCGCGGCCCGCTGAAAGGGGCGATGCTGACGACATGCGGCTGCGGACATTAGTCGGCTGGCGGCAGGAAGGGGGGGAGGTCGCGGCATGAGTCTGCTGCTGACGCTGGAGCAAGGGCCACGCACCCAGGCGGTACGGCAGACCCGGCTTGACGAGGGGGAACTGGTGATCGGCCGCAGCGCGGATGCCGGCTGGCAGATCGACGATCCCGACATGTTCGTTTCACGCGCCCATTGCAGGATCACTGGTGGGCGCGATGGATATTTCGTCACTGATACGTCGAGCAGCGGATTGTTCATAGACGACTCCGACAGCCCGCTCGGCGCCGGCAAGTCGGCGCGTCTTCGCAATGGCATGCGGCTGAGACTGGGCGATTACATCGTGTATGTCGATCTGCAGACGTCGAGCGCCCAAGCCACAGCAGCAGCAGCCGCAGGGCCAGTTCCGGAGCGCTTGCCGCCGGCGTCTCGGGCGCCGGTCAGCATCGGCCGTGACGATTTCTTTTCAGCCACCGTGGAAGAAGAGCCGCAGCGGCCACGTCCAGCCGAGCTGCCGAACCCGTTTGAGCAGCCGATCCCGGGTGCGTTCGAACGCGCCAATTCCAGACAGCGAAGCTCGCCTGCTTTCGACGACCCGTTCAGCCTCGATCCGGTTTCAACGCCCCTGTCAAAAAGCGCCGACGCCTACCTGGAACCAGACAGCACACCCAGCCGCGCGGACCCATTCGGCCTCGATCCTATGTCGTCCCCGAACGGCGCAACGGAGCCCGCGACGGCAAAGATGCCGGAATTCAATGACGATTTCGGTTTTGGGCCTGCCGCGGCGCCCAGCCCGGGACGCGATGCGGGCTCGACCGGTCAGCGCGAGCGCGACGCCCAACCACTGCAAGCGGCCAATCCCTGGGACCTGCCCGTGCGAGCGGCAGATGCCCCTCCCCCAATGCGGGCAGGCGCAGCCGCCAGCCCCGCCCGCCAGCCGCCCGCGAGGCAGCACGCCGACATGGCGCTTCGCACCGCATTCCTGCGCGGCATGGGCATCGCGGAAGCCGATTTTCCCGGGCGCGACGCCGTCGCCGAGATGGAGAAGTTCGGTCGCGAATATCGGCTTATGATGGAAGGATTGATGCAGCTGCTGCGCAAGCGTGCCGAAGAAAAGGGAAATGCCCGCGTTGCCCAGACAATGGTCGGAGCCTCCGAAGTCAATCCACTCAAGTTTCTTCCGACGGTCGACGACGCAATCGTGACGCTTATTGCCGAACGCAGCCCCGGATTTCTCGCCGGCGAAGCGGCTATCGCGGATGCGGTTCGCGACCTGGCACAACATCACGTGCGCGCCTGGCGCGGCGTGCAGGCCGCCTTGCGGCGGATGGTCGACCGTTTTGAGCCGGCAGCCATCGAAGCAGAGCTGAAATCGAGTTCCGCGATCGGCACGCTGTTGTCAGGCGGGCGCGGCGCCAAGCTGTGGGAGCTCTACCAGAAACGCCATCGTGAAATCGCCGAGAGCGCGGAAAAGAGCTTTCTCGGCGAAATCGGCGCCGATTTTCGTGATGCATATGAGGAGGAGTAAGACATGATCGATCGACGCGAATTTATCGTTGCCTTGGGTGCGACCGGGCTGCTTACGGCCTGTCAAAGCGCCGGGCCGCCAAAACCGTCGGTCATCACGGTGAAGCTGTCAGGGGCGGCCGGCATGAACCCTGGACCAGGCGGCGGCGATCGGCCAGTGACGGTGCTGGTCATGCGGCTGCGCAGCACCGGTAAGTTCAATTCCGCCGACTACTTTGCCTTGCAGGGGGATGCCGGCTCGGCACTGGCAGGCGATCTCATCGGATCCGACCAGATTGCCGTCGGGCCTGGAAAAACCGCGACCAAGACCATTACGGTTGAACCGGATGCGACGGCCCTGGGCTTCGTTGCACTCATCCGTGAGCCTGGAGGGCGAAACTGGCGGACGACAAAATCGGTTTCGCCCGGATCAAACTTTACGATCAATGTCACACTCGGCAGCGGCGGCATTTCCGCCTGACGGCCAAGGCAAGGGGAGCTCGATGCAGAGAGTAGGCGGATGAGCGATGCAAACAGGGTGCTGTGGTCCGAGGGCCTTTTCCTGCGGACCCAGCATTTCCAGCAGCAGGATCGTTTCTTGGAGGCGACTGTGCGCGGCGCGTTGCAGGCCGGCCAGCTGCATACGTTCGGCTTTCAGCAATTGACCCTGGATAAGGCATTGCTCGATGCCGGCCAGATCTCGATCCTGTCTGCACGAGGCATTTTCCCGGACGGAACCCCCTTCTCCATTCCGGATCTGATGGACGCGCCGCGTCCGCTGCCGGTCACCTCGGATACAGGCGCCGGCCCGGTGCTGGTCGCCTTGCCGCTCGAGCCGGCCGGCGGCGTTGGCTTCGATCCCGCGCATGCGCCACCCAGCGGTGCGCGCTATCATGGACGGATTGTTTCGGTGCGCGATGCCGTCCAGGGCGGTGCAGACCCCGAAGAAATCGAAATCGCCCGGCCGCAATCGCTGTTGCTTGCACCCGGCAAATCGGTCGGCGGCTATACCGCCCTGCCTATAGCCGACATCAAGGGGGTTCGTGCCGATGGCGGCGTTTCGCTGGACGAGACGTTCCTGCCACCGGCCCTGGTTACTGGTGCAGTGGCCTGGTACCGGCAATTGCTTCTGGAAGTCGTCACGGGCCTTGACCAAATCGCCGAGGCGCATGGCAAGATGGTCATGGGCGGGCCAGGGCGCAGCGTCGAAGACCTGTTGATGCTCAACCTCGCCAACGCGGCGCGTCCGCGACTGGCCCATATGCTGGCGCAGGATGTTTTCCATCCGGCCGAACTTTACCTGGAACTGGCCGGGCTTGCCGGTTCGATGGCGACCTACGGCTCGAGCGCGCGGCGACTGGGCGAGCTGCCGGCTTACAATCACATGGCGCCCGGCCCACCGTTTTCGGCGCTGGCGGATGCATTGCGCTCACTGATCCTGAGCCTGCGCTACATCGAGCCGAAATCGCGCGCGCTGCCCGTTATGCGCCATTCGACCAATGTTTGGAAAATCCGCATCGACAATCCGAAGCTGCTGGTGGCCAGCCGGATCGTCATCCGGGTCGGTTCGGAACTGTCGGAGGACGCGCTACGCAAGATATTCGTCAACCAGGCGACTGTGGGCTCGGCTGATGAGTTCGAAGGCCTGTGGAAGTCCCGCCTGCCCGGCATCCCGCTGAAACCGCTTCATTCGCAACCTCGCGAGATTCCTTACGACGGCGATCGGCTGTGCCTTGAGCTCGACCAGAAAAGCGAGCACTGGGCATCGCTGCTCGGTGCCCCAGGCTTCGTCATTGGCGTTTCGGGTGTGCTGCCGAGCGAACCGCAGGTGGACTGCTATTCGGTGAACAGGTGAAACCATGAGCCGGGATGATCCTTTCGGGCTGTCGGAGGATCGCGAACGCACTCGCATCAGGCTGACCGGCACGCCGATGCCGCGACCGATGGCGGCATCCTTGCCGGGCGGGCCGGTAAAACGCTCGCGCACCCACCCGAACGGCCTTGTCAACGCCTTCGCGCCCCTGCTCGAGTTTGCGCCTGAGCTTGAAAGCGCGCTGCCACCGGAGAATCCGGAAGTGTTACGCACTCGGCTGCTCGAAGAACTGGTTCGGGCACGCGACACGGCAATGGCGGCGGGGTCGTCGATGGAACGGGCCGATCAGGCAGCCTGGGTGGTGGCGGCCTTGCTCGACGATCTGGCCCTGAACACGCCCTGGGGCGGGGCCAGCGCGTGGCCGCGTCAGCCGCTTGTGGTCATGTTGCGCGGCGATGTCGACGCCGGCACGCAGTTCTTCACACGGCTCGACGAACTGGAACGCCATCCGAACCGAGATCGCGAATTGCTGGAACTCCAGTATGACTGCCTGGCACTGGGTTTTCGCGGCAAGTATCGCGTGCCCGGCCGCTCGGGCGATCGCTCGCTCAATGCCGTTCGGGTTGCCGCGGCACGTTTCCTGCGCGATGCTGACGCCGAGAATGCGCCGCTGTCGCCGAACTGGAAGGGCGTAATCGCATCCGACGAGCCGCAGCGCTTCATCGTTCCGATCTGGGTGATGGCCCTTGCCGCGGCGGTCATCGCCACCGCGACCTATGTCGGGCTCTCAATGGGACTAAGCAGCCAGGCGGTGGAGCTTTCGGCCCTGGTCCGCGCCTTGCCGCCGCCGACCCGTGGCGACATCAGTCGCGTGTCGCCAACGGTCGATGTCCCGCCGCCGGAGACTGTGGATTTTGCACTGCTGCCCGAATTTGAGGCCGGGGCGCCGGGCAATCTGAGATCGGCTCTCAGCGGCACGGAGAGCGTTTCACTGGCCAAGCTGGTCATCCAGGCCTCCAACCCCGAACTATTCCAGTCGTCGCGGCCAACACTGACGGAAGGATTCGAGCCGCTGATCGGCTCGATCGCCAAGGTGATCCTCGCCAATCGTGACCTGATCGGCAACATCACTGTGGTCGGACATACGGACAGCGTTCCTCTGCAAAGAACCAATCCGCTGTCGACCAACCAGCGACTGTCAGAGGCTCGCGCCCAGACCATTGCCGACATGCTGGTACAAAACGGAGTGCCGCAGGAACGCGTCCATTCCGAGGGCCGGGCAGCCACGGATCCAGTGGCCGATGACGGCACGCGCGAGGGCCGGGCTCTGAACCGGCGCGTTGAGGTGCTGGTCGAAAAGAGGCTGTGAGATGTTCATCCTGCGCTTCCTCTGGGCGGTCCTGACATCGCGCTGGCTGTGGACACTGATTGGCATCACGCTGCTTTCCTTGGTGATCTGGATATTCGGGCCGATCGTCAGGGTCGGACCTTACGACCCTTTCGCCTCGGACAATGTGCGCATCGTCATCATCGCGCTGCTGGTCATCTTCTGGCTGATCTGGCTGATCGTTGCCCAGCGTCGGGCGATCCGTGCCAACCGGATGTTCGTCGCCGAAATCGCCGCGCCGGCGGTAGAGAAGCCACTCAGCCCCGGCGAAGAGAATGTTGCTGCCGTCGGAGCCAAGTTCGCTGAGGTCATGGCCGAGTTGAAGCGCCGCAAACTGGGCGGTCGCAAGTTCCTGCGCGAGATGCCCTGGTACGTGATCGTCGGGCCGCCGGCCACCGGCAAGACCACAGCCTTGCGGCAGTCGGGGTTGAACTTTCCGATCGACCTGACCGACGACCTGCAAGGGGTCGGCGGCACGCGCAATTGCGATTGGTTCTTTTCGGAGAGCGCCGTTCTGATCGACACTGCGGGCCGCTATGTCCAACAGGAGAGCCAACCCGACGTCGACGCGGTGGAGTGGCTGGGCTTTCTCGACCTTTTGAAGAAGCACCGGGGCCGTCGCGCGCTCAATGGTGTGATCGTCGCGCTTTCGATCGATGTGCTTTCGGAGGGCGACGACGCCATCAAGGCGCATGGCCGCAAGATCCGCCGTCGGCTGGCCGAACTCAACGATCGCCTCGAAATCCGCCTTCCCGTCTATCTGATGCTGACCAAAGCCGACCTGATCAAGGGGTTCGAGGCTTTCTTCGGCGGTTTGTCGACGGCTGCGCGCGAGCAGGTCTGGGGGACGACGTTCGCACTCGATGCGCATGTCGATGCAAAGACCATCGAGCGGGAAATCGCGACGTTAGCAACCGAGCTCGAGCGGCGGCTGGTGCCCCGGCTGGAGGACGAAGACAAGCTTGCTGCCCGCGCCGAAATCTTCAGGTTTCCCGCCCAACTCGCCAGCCTGTCCGAGCCGATCCAGGTACTGATCGAGGCGATGTTCGGCGAAAGCCGGTATGAGGAGGCCGCCTGGCTGCGTGGCCTTTATCTGACATCGGCGACCCAGGAAGGGGCGCCCATCGACCGGCTGACCGCGGCGCTGTCTGCCTCCTTCGGTCTTCCGCCGCGCCGGGCGTTGGCCGCGCCGCGTGTCGAAAAACGCAGCTTCTTCCTGAAGAACCTGCTTACAGAAGTCATCTTCAAGGAAGCCGGCCTCGGCACCTTCGATCCGCTGGCGCAACGCCGCCGCGCCTGGATCTGGCGTGGCGCGGCCGCCGCATGTGCCGCAGCCGCCCTACTGGTCAGCGGGCTGTTCACCTGGTCCTATTACGACAACCGCAACGCGATCACGGCCCAGGCAAGCCAGTTCGAGGCGCTGCAAACGCCACTGACCTCGGCCGCGGCAAACCCGGCATCCGTAGAACAGCCCGCGATCGATGGCGCCCTCAGTGCGATGGATGAGGTCGCAAATGCCCGTACCCCGCCGCCTGGCGCAGCACAGGATTTGCTGGGGCCATCAGCCTCGGCGGAACTGGTGCGGGCACAGACCGACACTTACGACCATGCTTTGCGCAACGTTCTCGAGCCGCACATGGTGGCGCTGCTCGAGGCGACGATGTGGCGGCAGATCCGCGATCCGGACTTCATGCTTGGCGCGCTGAAGACCTATCGCATGATGACCGGCCTTTCTCAGATGGATCCGGATTTCGCCCAGGACTGGTGGGTGAACAAGCTGCCTGAATTCGCCGCGGCTGCCCCCTTTCCGACAGCTGACGCCGAAGAGCACCAGCTTGCCGCGATCCGTCGCATGGCGGTTGACGCCAGTTATATCGCCCCGGACCAGGCGTTGGTTGCAGAGGCACTGAAAACCGTCTGTACGATTTCCTTGCCGGCGCGTGCCTATAAACAACTGCTGGCCGACCCGGCGGTGACTGCGCTCAAGGAATGGATTCCTGCCAACTTCGCCGGCCCCAACGGCGCAAAGGTCTTTGCGCGGCGTTCCGACAAGACGCTTCGGGTCGGCATTTCGGGAGCGTTTACCTATGCCGGCTTCCATGACGCCATTCTCGACCGGGTTGAGGATGTCGCCGCCCAGGCAGCACTCGACCGGGCGGTGTTCGCCGGCGGTTGCTCGGAAAATTCCGAAACCTCGGTGTCAGCGCTGTCAGAGGATATTCTGAAGCTCTATTACGACGACTATATCGCGCAATGGGACAGCTTCCTGCGCGACATGAGGCTGGCGCCATTGACCGACCTCAACGTCGCCAGTGAGAACCTCAAGGATCTTTCAAGTGCCGACTCCGCGCTGAAGCGCTTGGTCACCGCGGTGGTCCAGGAGACCGAGCTTACGCGGTCCGATGACGCGCCGGCAAACGACAAGGCAGCGGCGGCAGGTGGCTCGAAACTGCTTGGC
This sequence comes from Mesorhizobium sp. M0306, assembly GCF_040321655.1. Lineage (NCBI taxonomy): Bacteria > Pseudomonadati > Pseudomonadota > Alphaproteobacteria > Hyphomicrobiales > Phyllobacteriaceae > Mesorhizobium > Mesorhizobium sp. M0306. The sequence continues at coordinate 88,006 of NZ_JAMYRY010000022.1, forward strand.
AAGCTGGGCAAGCTTGGCAAGATCGTAAAAACCGGAGCAAAGCTTTTGCCGCGTGCCGGCTCCGCCGACGAAGTGGATCTTACCGGCAGTCTGGTGGCCGAGCATTTCAAGCCGCTCAGGGGCGCCATCGCCGAGGTCGACGGTCAGCCGCCGGCGCTCGACGCCGCCATTGTCGCGCTGACCGCACTGTCCAATGTGCTGCAGACCGTGACGGCCAATCCCGATCCTCAGGACGCCATCAAGAAACAGGGCGGCCTTGCCGAACTGACTGGAGCGGTTGCCAGGCAGGCGCAGATCCTGCCCGACCCGATCGATGATTGGTTGGGCGGTATTGCCGGCGATACGAGCGGGCTGACGCAGAAGGCGGTCACCTCGGAGCTCAACGCCATCTGGCGCGCCGACATCCTGCCGTTCTGCCAGGCAGCACTCAACAACCGCTATCCCTTCAGCCCTGACAGCGCCGTCGACGTCAATGTCCGCGACTTCGCCCGCCTGTTCGGACCGGCAGGCCTGATCGACACCTTCATTAACGACCACCTGATCAGCTATGTCGACACGTCAGCGCAGCCATGGAAATGGCGCGCCGATTTCGGCCTCGACCCGTCGGCACTGGCCGCGTTCGAACAGGCAAGGCGGATCCGCGATGATCTCTTTCCCGGCGGTTCAGGCCCGCTGATGAGCTTCACGCTCGAACCGAAGGACCTGTCGCCCAATGTCGCGCGCGTGACGCTCAACCTCGATGGGCAGAATCTCGTCTACTATAACAATGCAACGAGGCCGCAGCCGATGACGTGGCCCGGCAAGGACGGCACAGGGGTCATCTCGCTTGCCTTCCAGCCGATCGATGGCTCGCCCGAAATCTTGCTCAACGAGACCGGCAGCTGGGCGTGGCTGAGAATGTTGCGCAGCGGTCGCTTCACCGGCACCTCGCTGTCGGACGTCTACAGCCTGCGCCTGGGCACCAAAGGGATGTATGCCGACTTCCAACTCAAGGCTGCCAGCGTCGAAAACCCTTACAACCTGCAGATGTTCAAGAAATTTTCATGTCCGCCACAGATATGATCCTGCCTGGCTTTTACGGCAAAATGCCCGCGACCGGCGATTTTGTCACCCGGCGGCTGCCGGGAGATTTTGTTCGCGCCTGGGACCGCTGGCTGGCGCAGCATGTCGTCCCGCTCATTGGCTCGGAATCCTGGGCGCGCGGCACACCGCTGCGGTTCCTGACCGGTCCGGATTTTCTCGGCGCATCGGCAGGCGTCATCGTGCAGAGCGCCGACAGAGTTGGCAGGCAGTTCCCGTTGAGCGTCGTCGTGCAGCTTTCCGAGGCTCCCGTCGAGCTAGCGTATGCCGATGCATGGTTTGCCGAGATCGAAAAGGTGGCCATCGCCGCCCAAGACGGCGAGCTGACGCCGGATGAATTGGATGGCGCGCTGGCTGCGCTACCAGTGCCGCAGGTTGAGCCGGGCGAAGAGCTCATCAGCGATATGGCGATGTGGACAGCGCGTTCGGACATTTTCGACATCGACCCGCTATCGCCTCAAACGGCGCTGGAACAAATCTTTGCGGCAAGCTGGGAGACCAGCTGATGCAGATCTGGAACCAGATGGGCTATCCGCACCAATTCACCGTGGCCTTGGACAAGGCCGGCCATGAGTGGATCGTCATAGTGATAAAGGGCACGTTCGATTTTCCCACGATACCCGGCGGACCGGTGCAAAAATCGGCCGAGCAGGTGCCGCTCGTCTTTGCCGACATCCATACCGGCGAGTCCGGTTACTCGGCCACGCTCTGGGAGACCGACTTCGCTTTTCGCAAGCCGCGTTGTGACGTGATCGCCAATGGCTTTGCCTACGCGCCAGGAGGACGCCCCGCCCAGCGTGTACCGGTCGGTATCAAGGTGGGCAATTGGTCGAAATTGTTCGAAGTCGTCGGCCACCGCGAGTGGCGCGCCATCGGGCCGGTGTTCAGCTCCACCGCCCCGCAGCCCTTCCTGCGCTTGCCGATTTCCTATGATGTCGCCTGGGGTGGTGTCGACAGACTGGACCCGGACGACAAGCTCCCCGCCAGTTACAAGTACAATCCGGTCGGAACCGGCTGGTCGCGGACCAAGAACCAACGCCTTATTCCAGGCCTGCGGCTACCGAATACGCAAGCTATCGACGAAGAAATCCGCTCGCCGTTCGGCGACTACAAGCCGATGAGTTTTGGCCCGATAGGCCGCGGCTGGCCCGGCCGCATCGAATATGGCGGCACCTTCGACGACAACTGGGTGAAGAACATCTTTCCCTTCCTGCCGCCCGACTTCGACGAGCGTTACTTCCAGATGGCACCACCAGACCAGCAGATCAACGCGCCTGCAGGTGGCGAGGACGTTCAGCTGGTCAACTTGACCCCTGAAGGTCGGGTGAGCTTTGCCCTGCCGCGGACTACACTGCCGATGACGCTGTTCAAAGGGCGAAAAAGGGTCTTTGAGGGGGATGTCCTCCCCGACACACTGCTGTTCGACTTGGAACGCCGTTATTTCTCCGTGGTCTGGCGCTTGGCACAGCGTATCCAAACCAGTCTGCTGGATTTCAGCCAATGCTGGGTGGGTCCGCCGACAAGCGGGATGCTTCTGGCATGGGATATGGGCAAGCGCTACGTTCGCGCAGACCGTTTCCCCTCCAGCCGCGACGCGGTGACAAGGTGACTGCCGGCGTTGATATCCTGTCCACCGGTATGGTGACCGCGGTTGGCTTGAATACGGCCGCAGCCTGCGCAGCCATGCGTGGCAAAATCGACGGATTTCAAGAGACAGATTTTATAGTCCCGGGCGGGGAATGGTTGGTTGGAGCACCGGTGCCGCTGCCGCGGAAATGGCATGGTGAGAAGCGTCTGGCCCATCTCGCCGCCGCGGCGATTTGCGAGGCCTTGGACGCCGTACCCCAGGCTCGAGGTCAAACCGCGCTGCTTTTGTGTACTGCAGAGGAAGACCGTCCGGCCCGCCCTCTTGTGAACGATGCGGATTTGTTGAAGCAGATTGCCAGGATTGCGGAACTTGAACTGGTCGCGAGCAGCCGCATTGTCGCGCACGGCAGACCCTCCGGACATGTAGCACTCGACCACGCCCGCAAACTGATCGAATCGCAAAGCGCCCGCTACGTAATGATCGTTGGGGTCGATAGCTTTCTGAGCAGCCGCGGCGTCGCACACTACCTGAAACAGAAGCGCCTGCTCATTTCAGGCAACTCTAACGGCTTTATCCCGGGCGAGGCAGCCGCCGCATTCCTGTGCGGCGCGGGAGGCGGCAGCTTTCATTTGCGCGGTGTCGGATTGGCGCGTGAAGAAGGTTCGATCCTGAACTCGCGGGATATACCACTGCGCGGCGACGGGATGACCCAGGCTTACAGCACGGCCTTGGCCCAAGCAGGCATCGGGATGAATCAAATTGGATATCGGATCGCGGATCTGATTGGCGAGCAATACTGGTTCTCGCAGTCAACTCTGGCGTCTGTCCGTCTTCTTCGTGGTGATCACGGCTTTCAAGATATTTGGTCCCCCAACGAGTGCCTCGGCAATGTCGGTGCTGCGGCTGTGCCGCTCATGGTCGGCATGGCTTGGACGGCCGCCCGCAAGGGCTACGCTGCCGGCAACCCGGTGCTGATCGAGTCCTCCTCTGACAGCGGTGTGTGCGGAGCCGCAATCTTCGCGGCGAGGACCAGGTGATGGGCACCGTTTACGCCAACGGATTGGAGGTCTCCGCCAAGGCGCAAGGCAACAAGATTATTGCCGCGTTTCCAGATACTTGTTTCACCCCACCCGAAAACCCCGCGACGCCGCCTGGGACGCCGATTCCATACCCAACCTTTGGGATGGATTCCGACACCGACAATGGCACAAGCACGGTGAAGATCGGGGGCAAGACTGTAGCTCAGAAAAACATTTCCTACTACACGACGACCACTGGAACCGAAGCAGGGTGCGCGGCCAAGAAGGGGATCATCACTTCGACGAATACGGGTAAGGCCTATGCCGCCGCCTGGTCGAGCAACGTCAAGGCACAAGGTGAGCCGGTGCCGCGCAACACTGATCGGGCAACCGTCAATCATGCTTCGCCTCAGCCGAATGACGGCAACGGCGCGCTTGTCGGAGGTGGCGGCGGTGGCGGCGATGACGTCAACTGTGAGGAGTTAGCCAATCAGATCGAGCTTCTCCTGACGCGTGACAAGCGCGCCGAGAATCCGACATCGAGCAAAAAGAAGGGCCCGAAAAAGCGTGGCGGTCAACATGGCTATCTATTTCGCATCGCCGAGCAAAGATGCGGCGAAAATGGGCCCGGCACGGCAGGTTGGGACAACCATCGTGGCGAACTCGAAAGAGATTTTGTTGCCGTGCGGGATGCAATCGACCTCTTTATGGCTGCATGCGACTTGGATGACATAGATTTCGCCGAATCGAACAAAGAGAGGGATCGCGACCCCAATATGAAGCAAGCCATCAACGGTATCGCGGAGCGCGATCCGCGCTACATGCCTGATCAGATCACGCACCTAGGGAGCGATCACGCACTCTGCAACGGCGGAGATCTGGCCGATGCGCGTGCCGACCGCACACTTAATCAGATTACCGAAATCATAAACTTCGGTATGGATTGAGCCAAATGAGAAACTATCTTGAGGCCGATCTGCTGAATTTCTCCCGCCAGTGGGTCTGGATCGCTTCCGATCGCGTCTATGAATTCGACGACGTCATTCGGCGGCCAATCAACTCCCTTGAAACACTCCATGTCGCCACGGCCAAGTATGCTAGGCTCCGAACATCGATTCCGCCGGAAAATCCTGCCTCGGAAGCCGTCGCTGTCTTCCGCGTGATGCTGAGCGAACTTGAAACGACGGGGGAAGATGTCGATCGCGTGTATGATTGGGCATATTGTCTGACCCCTTTCATGCAGAACGAAAATGCTGTCCGGGCTATGCAAATCTGGGTCGAGACATTTACCCGTTTCGCCCGAGGCAAACGCGACAGAGCCAAGCACGTCGACGAGGATTTCATGGAGCAACTCTCCCTGTCGTACGCGACACATGTACTCCAGCCGAGCATTCAGTTCTCAGTCCGGTGCATGCGCTCGCGTAGTGTTTGGCTGGAGAACGCTGCTCGCAAGAGCAATTTCGATCAGGTGCTTTGGAAATATTTTCTGGAGGAAGGGCACTCCGACCCATCCGTGTTCGTCAGTTCCGGACACAGGGATGTGCTGGTTCGCGAGTGGTGGCGCGAGATACGCAAAACCATTGGAGCGGCTGAGATGAAGGGGCTTCGGTCAGAGCAAGTTGACAACATCCGCACCTTCAGCCAAACGAAACAGTCATGGAAGCTGGACGGATCAGTAGACGAGTCAATGCTTTTGGCGGGTTTCCCCGAGTTCGACAAGGTCGCCAAGCCGCCGAATTGAGCGAGTGAAGCAGGCACTTTGTGCTATGCCGACGGCAAATTTGCTGCGATGTACTTCCTGACCTTGACGGCATCCAGCTCTGAGATGCGCGGCGCATTTGGCACTGACAACATGCGCAGAACGAACAGTTCACCTTCCTCGGGAAATTCATCGTAAAGTCTTTGTGCGATATCGCGGCCTACATCGCCGGCCACGCGCAACCCGTCGAGATGGGCCTCCAGTTGCGCAACCACCCGAGCCAGACGCTCATCGTCCATGTCGGGGTTGTCGTCCGGGTTGAGTAGGTGATGATCGTAAACCGTCCACAGAAACGCGGCCATCTCAGCGTGCTGCCGCACGATATCTGGAAGAGGCGGCGCGGCCATCAGTTCAAGTTCACCGATCCACCGCGGATTCGGTTGGAAACGCGTGCATGGCTTGTCACATAGGTACCTCGGATCGTTATCCGGCCATCCTTTTCCATAATGATTGTCGCCTTGCCGCAGCGCAATTCGATGCGTTCCTCGCCAACGATCCTGATCGTCTCGCCATCCTTGACGACCTGCGGAGGTGCCTTGCGGGCCGGTTCAACGATGCGGCCCACAATCAAGGGCCTGCCGGGATCGCCGTCCTGAAAGAGAAGCGCCACGTCCGTGCCGATCATGTCCGAGCTTAACTCAGTCAGACTTCTGGCGGGAATGGCTGTCTCCCGAGTGTTTCCGGCAAAGACGACCAACGGGTCGCCTCCATCGAACCCGAGGAACACACCGATTACCACGCCTTCAATTCGGTTCTTTGTCTTGGCCATTTCGACGTGCCTCAATTCTGTTTGATCTCAGAACCCTTCATGATGATGTCGCTTGATGCTTTCACATTGATCTTCCCTGACCCCTTCACGAAGATGTCCTTGCCGGTGATTGATATTGTACCGTCCTTCTTCAGCTCGATGGATGCCGATCCGCTCTTAATCATGATGGAATCACCCGCCTCGATGATGAGCTTCTTCCCGACGTTGATGGCACCGCCCTCACCCACTTCAACAGAGCTGTTCTTTGCAATTTTGAGTGCCCTGTTGCCGCCTATCTCGGTGCCATCATCATTGCCGATCTTGACCGAGCGCGTAGCGCCAATCTCTGCTTTCTGATCTTTGGCAATCTTGGCGTTTTGTCCGCCTCCGATCTTGACGTTCTGGTCAGCGCCAATGTCCCAACTATCGCTCGTGCCGACTTTGTGACTTTGGCTTACGCCCACGCTAACCGATCTGGTTGCGCCTATATCGTTCGACTGAAGGCCGCCGACGCTGCGTTGCTCCGCGGCGCCGACGCTGTCGACACGCGCCGCGCCGACGGTGATCGTCTGGACCAGCCCGACTGTCTGGGTGTGATTGGCGCCGATCGTTTCGGTGGAGTTTGAGCCAATATTGATCGTCTCGTCGATGCCTACCGTGAGCGAACGGTTCTTCCCCACCGTCTCCGTGTCGTTCGAACCGATATTCGTTGTCTGGTCGACACCGATCTTGACGGTCTTGTTGTTGCCCACGTCCTCGTCAAGGTTGTGGCCGACAGAGTGCTTGGCGTCGTGATCGATGCGGTCCGACTGATCGTGCTGCACCAGCTTGTTGCGGTCGTGCTTGATCAGGAGGTGGTGATCCTTCTGCGCCTGGAAATTGACCAGCTCGGAGCCGGCCTTGTCCTCGAACATCAGCTCGTTGTAGCCACCGCCACCTTTCGATGAGTCGGATTTCCAGCCGGATTGCGTGGCGTTGCCGGGCAGTCCGTAGGGCGGCATCTGCGCGGCGTTGTAGACCCTGCCGGTAATGATCGGAAGGTCGGGATCTCCTTCGATGAAGTCGACGATTACCTCCTGCCCGATGCGCGGTATCTGGATAAAACCCCAGCCGCTGCCGGCCCAGGTCTGCGAAACGCGCACGAAGCAGGAACTGTTCTGGTCCTTCTTGCCCAGCCGGTCCCAATGAAACTGGACCTTCACCCGTGCATATTTGTCGGTGAATATTTCCTCGCCGGAAGGTCCGACCACGGTCGCCGTCTGCGGCCCGCGCATGATCGGCCGTGTCGTGACCCGCGGCGGACGATAGGGCAAAGCCGTAGGTGCCACACCAAGGATCACCTTGAAGTTCTCGCTGTCGACATCCGCATGGGCCCTGTAGCCAGGGTCGAATAGCCTGTATTCGGCGCTGACCACCAGATACTCCTGGTTCTGGTCCTCGCGCGGAAAGCCATCCAGCTTGAACGTGCATCCTGAATACAGGCCCCGCACGGTTCCGACCGCTGCGATGCGCTGGTGCACCGCCTGGATCTCCTCGCGCCGGATCGCCGCCAGGCTATCGCCGCGACCGACTTCGAGATGGGCGCCGGGCTGACGGTAATTCTCGCCCGCGGCCAGCTTATGATTGAACGGCTGGGCGGATTTGGCCATCAGGTCGGCGCCCGGCTTCTTGAAATCATAATCGGTATGCACATAGGCGCCCGGCCGCACCGAACTGCCCGGAATCCATTCCGTGATATATTCGACATCGCGCCGGGAGCCCTGCCCCTCAAAGTGGTAAGGTACTTTTTCATAGCCCGGCGCCGGCTTCAGCTTGCTCATCGCATCAGCAAGCACAAGCGTGTGCTTGCCCTCGCCATGCTCGAAGAAATACAAGATGCCCTCGTGCTCGAGCAGCCGCTGCACGAAATCGAGATCCGTCTCGTTATATTGCACGCAATATTCGCGCGGCGGATAGGACCCTTGCAGGCGTTTCTCGAATTTTGCCGTGCTGTATTTCGAGAAAACCTCTTCGACGATTTCGATGACGCTCATGTTCTGGAAAATGCGGCAGTCGGTCGTATTGCCGAGAAACCAGAGCCATGGCCGGACGACTGCTTCGTAATAGGCCAGCCGGTCCTCGATCCGGGTGAGGCGAAAGTCCGACACGATGCCGCTGAACCAGCGCTGGGGGTCGGCTTCACCTTCGACGGAGACGGGGCCACCCAGCATCTTCAGCGGATCGATATCGGGGCTGGGGCTTACGAACCCGACCGTATAGGCCAGACAACGACTGATCTCATCCCGCCCGACGAGATGTGTAAAGGTCAACAGCTCAGCGCCAACTGGCGTTTGCACCACCGTGGCACGTTGTTCACTTGGCATCGGTCGTGCCCCTCCTCGGCCTGGCGGCCAGCCCGGTGGATTTGAAGATCCTAGTCAGGAACTCGAAATCGCATCAAACCCTGATGGTTGCCAGTCCATTTCGAGCGTACCACATGTTTGTTGTGCAGGCCAAAGCGGACCATGAATAGGTGGCCCACTGTGATGCGAATTTTGGATTAGCCACGCTAAAAACATGGAGTATCGTGTCGGCAAGGCCGCCAGCGATCACACAGGCGATTTCGCATGTTAATCAGTCTGCAGATCAGCAATGTCGATGCCCTGCCCGCTGGCGTGTCGCCCGGCTACAGATCGCGTAATCGCAGCTTCAAAATCGGGCGCGAACATTGCGACTGGATCTTGCCCGACCCTGACAAGTTCATCTCCGGCCGGCATTGCCAGATCCGATACGAGGCAGGCGCGTTTTGGCTGCACGACATTTCGCGCAATGGCACCTTCATCAATGGATCGAGCCAACGCATCACCGGTCCGCGCCGGCTAGACCACGGCGACAGGCTCCTGGTCGGCCGCTACGTCATCTTTGTATCGATTGACGACGAGCACGCAACGCCAAGTCATCCGGAGGCCGACCGAGGTTCGACGCAACGACACATGCCGGTCGCGGCCGATCGGTTGCTTGATTCCGGAAGCGAGCCTCTCTTCAGTTCGGCAGAGCGATGGCCCGGGCAAGCACCGCCATCGACATCGTCTCTGCCTGCGGCCGTCCCTTCGACGACAGACGAGGTGCTGCGGGAAATTGCAATCGCCGCAGGCATTTCGCCGGAATTGTTTCAATTGCGTGATCCGCATGAAGTCGCTGCCGAAATCGGCGCAGTGCTTCGCACGGTGGTCGAGCAACTGGCCATGCTGCTGAAGGCACGTGCGGCTGCAAAGACATTGGCCAAGAGCCCACACCGAACGATGATAAGCTCCGCTGAAAACAATCCCCTCAAATTTGTCCCGGGCACCGACGACATACTCGAAATAATGTTCGCGCGGCGCAGGGCCGGCTATCTCGATGCCAGGCACAGCGTCGAAGACGCATTCCGCGATCTCAAGGCGCACGAATTTGCCACCTATGCCGCCATGCAAGCTGCGCTCTCTCGACTGCTTGACGACCTGTCGCCGGAAGCAATCGGCAAAAAGCTTCCGCCGACGTCGTTTACCTCGAAGAAGGCCCAAGCATGGGACGCGTTTGTCGGGACGTGGCGGAGCATGGAGGAAGCACACGAAAACGGCATGCTGGATATATTCTTGGCCTATTTCAGCGACGCGTATTCCAAAGCTGACAAACAAAAATAGACGGGACAAACAAACTGCGGCGCTGTAGCCGACGAAGAAAAACGCGTCGGCGCACCGCATCATGTTCCAATCGACAACATCTGCGATTACGATCACATACGACAGTTCGCCAAGCGGGTAAGCCTGATTGACCTGGGGGTCTGCGGCAGATGTCAAATTGCGGCGCCATAGTTTCTTGTAGCTCCGGACCGCCTTGCCGGAAGGACCATTGCCTGCCCTATCCGGCCAGGAAAGATCTGGCGCCTCTCGCACGCGAGCGCGGACACTGCATGGCAGCGGCATATCGGCGATGAGCTCGAAGGATGATCCATTCGGCCCGGTCGGCAAGACCGTCATCCGCCCACGGCGCGGGCAGAATGCGAAACCAGCCGCAAACGAACTGATCGCGAAGACCGTAGGGCCCTCGGATGTCAAGGAATCGACAGTTTTCGATCCTGACATAGGTCGGCATATGCCGCCGGACTGGACATCCGGAACCATTCTTTATCAGGGAGCATCGTCCGGTACAGCGGCCGGAGCCGAGGCAGCCGGGTCAAGGCCGACCATTCAGCAGGAGGTGCTGCTCGGCGCCGCAGACACGGTAAAATATTCGACGGCAAATCCGATCCTCGCTGCGTCAGCACCGTTGCTCGTCCTGTTCGGGCATCTCAGGCTCGTACCGGTCGAAAGACAGGCGGCGCCATTGGCCGAACATATCGCCGATGCGATCGAGAGGTTCGACTGGACGCTGGAGAAGTCAGGCGTTCCCGAAGAGGATGCGCGGATCGCGAAGTTTGCCCTTTGCGAAACCGCCGACGATCTTGTGGGCAACCTGCCCTGGGCCGGCAAGGACACCTGGGCACAGCACAGTATGCTGTCGCGGTTCTTTCACGTCGAAGCCACTGGCGCCGGTTTCTACGAAGCACTGAACAAGGTGCTGGCCAATCCGGAGCCACACTTAGACCTGGTCGAGCTGATGCATGTCTGCCTGTCCCTGGGATTTGAGGGCCAGTATCGGGGGCTGGCGCGCGACGATACCAGTCTCGAACGTGTGCGGCGCGACGTCTACGAGACGCTTCGCTATTTCAGGGCCCGCGCCGGAGAGGATATCTCCCCCCGCTGGCAAGGCATAGCCGCGACGATGATGCCGTCTTCAACCCGCCTGCCGCTCTGGGGTGTTGCTGCGGCGGCCTCAGCCCTGCTGACGGCCGCGTTCTTCACGTTGCGGGCGTTCATGACCGATGAAGGCGATGCTGCAGCCAGACAATTGCTGGCGCTCAATCCCTCGACGCCTGTGACGATCGAGCGCGCCAGAGTGGTACCCCCACTTTCCAAACCGGTGACAGTCGCCTCGCCTGCTGCAACCGAGCAGATCGACCGCATCCGCTCGGCACTGGCCACGCAAGTCGAGCGCGGCGGGCTCACCGTCGGCACGAAGGGCGACTTCATCGTTGTGGAGATCAGCAATCTCTTGTTGTTTCAGCCTGGCAAGACCGAAGTGAAGCCCGAGTTTCTGCCACTGGCCGCACAGATTGCCGCAGCCCTTGAGCACGAGCCAGGGCCAATCCGGATCGTTGGCCACACGGACAATGTGAAGCCACGGAAATCAAGCACGTTCAAATCCAACTTTGACCTTTCGGTCGCCCGCGCGAAGGCTGTTGAAACAATGATCGCCGCGAAACTTGGCGATCCCTCGCGAGTAACCGCCGACGGCAAGGGCGAAGATGAGCCAATTGCCGACAATGCGACGTCCGAGGGCCGCGCCAAGAACCGCCGTGTCGACGTGATGATCCCCAAGGAGGAAACGCTGTGAACACCGCCGGTCGGAAACGCCCATGATGCGTTGGCTGCCGCGGATATTCAGCACGGCCGCGTTGGCCGGTTTCGCGGTGGCGATCTGGTTTGCTGGACCATTGATCCGCTTCGCCGATATCCGGCCGCTGGGATCTGTCTGGTTGCGCGCGACAATCATCGGCACGATCGTGGCGACCGCGGCCCTCGTTTACGCAGTGCGCGTCTGGCAGGTGAGAAAGGCGCAAAAAGCGCTCGAGATCGTCATTGCCCGCAACGACGGGGGCAATGACGATTCACCGGTGCTCGAGGCGCGCATGAGTGAGGCCATCGCAGCACTCAAGCGGTCGAGCGGCAAGCGCAATTTCCTTTACGACATTCCCTGGTACATCGTCATTGGCCCGCCCGGCGCCGGCAAGACGACGGCACTGGTCAATTCGGGTCTGAATTTTCCGCTTGCCGGTTCAGGAGACGCCCAGCCGGTGGCCGGTGTTGGCGGTACCCGCTCTTGCGACTGGTGGTTCACTGAAGGGGCTGTGCTGATCGACACGGCAGGACGTTACACCACGCAGGATTCCAATGCTGGAAGCGACAGCAAGAGCTGGCTTGCGTTTTTATCATTACTCAAGAAATACCGTATCAGACAGCCGATCAACGGGGTCATCCTGGCCATCAGCCTTGCCGATCTCATCAGCCTCGATGACCAGCAGCTCGACGCCCATGTCGTTGAAATACGCAGTCGCCTGAGGGAGATCCGCGAGACGCTGAAAATCCAGTTTCCGGTGTACCTGCTTTTCACCAAGGCCGATCTTGTTTCCGGCTTCATGGAGTATTTCGGCAGTTTCGAGGAGCCGCGCAGGCGCAAGGTCTGGGGCGCGACATTCCAGACCACGGACCGCAACAAGAACATGGCCGGTGAGGCTCCGGCCGAATTCGATGCACTGGCGAACCGATTGGCGGACGAGATGGCTGACCGCCTGCAGGAAGAGCCTGATCCGGTCTCGCGCATATCGATCTTTGGCTTTCCGGCCCAGTTTTACGCGCTCAGGGGCCGAATTGCCGGTTTCGTAGCCAGCCTGTTCGATCCGGTCCACAGCCAGGTGAATGTCAGCCTGCGTGGGTTCTACTTCTCGTCGGGGACCCAAGAGGGAACGCCGATCGATCAGGTGTTGGGCGCAATCGGCCGCAGTTTCGGCAACAATTCCCGCCCCCATCTGTCCGGGACCGGCAAGAGCTTCTTTTTGCACGACCTCCTGACTGATGTCATTTTCGCTGAATCCGGATGGGTTTCCTATGACCGAGCGACCGAGAGGCGGGCAGCGGCCCTCAGATATGGCGGCTTTGGCATCATAGCGTTGACCACAGCCATAGTCCTTGGCACGCTCGGGATGAGCTTCATGGCCAACCGCTCGCTGATCGCCTCCACGACGCAGGCGATGGGCCAATATCGCGTGACAGCGGACGCCCTGCTCAAAAGCACGACGGTCACCGATGTCGACCTTGAAAACGTCATCGGGCCGCTCGACCAATTGCGCAACATGCCGGCCGGTTTCGAAACCAGTGACTTACCGACACCGATCGCGGAAACGGTCGGCCTTAGCCAGCGGGAAAGGCTTCTTTCGGCATCGACAACGGCCTACCGGCAAGCACTGGAACGAATGTTGCGGTCGCGTCTGCTTATTCAGGCTGAGCGGACAGTCCAGGCGACGATGGCTGATCCCGCCGCGCTTTACGAACCGCTCAAGATTTACCTGATGCTCGGTGGTAAGGCACCCAAGGTCGATGACCCATTGATCATCTCCTGGATGAAGCAGGATTGGGAACAGAACCGGTATCCGGGCGAGAGCAACCGCGAAGGACGCGCGCAGCTCGAAAAGCACTTACGCGCCATGCTTGCGTTGGACGATGCCTATGATCCGGTTTTCGAACTCAACCAGCCGCTTGTGGAAGCCGCCCAGCGTTCGCTCGGGCGCATGAGCCTTGCCGATCGTGCGTCCGCATCGATCAAGTCGGCGGTGTACGCGGCTGCGCTGGACGATTTTTCTGTTTCGCAAAAAGGCGGGCCGGAAGCGCAACTTGTGTTCGAGCGCGTCGATGGCGGCGATTTGTCGAAGCTCCGTGTTCCCGGTCTCTACACCCATGCCGGATTCAACAACTTTTATCTCGGACAGCTTTCGCGCATTGCGCAGACACTCGACGACGACCAGTGGGTTCTGGGAGGTGGCGGCGAGCAAGGCGGCATCGATCAGGAGTTGCTCAAACTCGGCCCCGAACTTCTCGACCGCTACGGCAAGGACTTCGCAGCCGCATGGAACAGCGTTCTCGATGGTTTGAAATTCAAGGCCATGCTGAACGACAAGCCGCACTATGTCGCGCTTTCCGCCGTTGCCTCACCAAGCTCGCCGATCGAACAGCTTTTTACCGCGATTGCCGAGGAAACAGCCCTGGCGCGCGACTCTGTTTCTGGCGAAGAGTCGGGCACTGGGATGCAAGCCGGCACCGTCATGCGCCAGTCCCAGGACGCCGCAGACATGGCCAAGGGCCTGGCTCGCATCGGCATTCAAGTTAGCTCCGCAAAATCGCAAAGCCGTGCCGGTACCGGGTCCGCGAAATTTCAAAGCCAGAGCCCCGGGGCAAACATCGAAGCGCAGTTCAGGTCCTTCCAGGCTCTGGTAAGCGGTCCTTTTGGACACCGACCGATCGATGCGCTGACCCAGAATTTTCGCGATATCCACCAGAGCCTGCAACTGGCAACCGAGGTCCCTTCGCAGACGGAACGTGTAAACGCCAACCTGCAGCTGCAGATAGCCACCCTTCGCGCCAATGCATCGCGTCTGCCCAAGCAACTCGGCAGAATGGTCAACGCAACTGCAGACGAATTTGAGGGCAACGCGGCTGAAATTTCGTTGACGAATTTGAACGAGATGCTCGAACAGGCCGTCACGCAGCCCTGCGAGGAGGCGGTCAACGGCCGCTACCCCTTCGCCGGCGATGGTACCCAGGATATTGCGATGGCGGACTTCGCCAAGTTGTTCTCTCCGGGCGGCCTGATGGATCGGTTCTTCGCACAGAACCTTGCTTCCTTGATCGACATGAGCGGCCAGGACTGGAGCTGGAAACAGGATGCGCGCTTTGGGCGCGACCTGTCGAAGTCGACGCTGAAAAACTTTCAGGTGGCTGCGGAAATCCGCAACGCCTTTTTCCCCTCGGGCGGATCAATGCCCTCGGTCAACCTGACCTTTGCCCCGTTCTCGCTGAATGGCGATGCAGATGCTGCGGTGCTCGACGTCGATGGCCAGATCGTCCAGAGCAACCAGGCGGGTAACACGCCAAGCACGGTGTCCTGGCCGAGCGGCGCGGCCTCGGCGTCTGCCAGTCTGAGACTGATACCGGAAATGCCGGGCCGCGAATCCGCAATCAGGTTCGAAGGGCCGTGGTCGCTCAAGCGGTTGCTGGACAAGGCGACGATCACCAGCAAAGACGGCACTGTTGAAGCGCGCTTCGTAATCGGCGGACGCGACGTCAGCTATACGATCCAGACCGGTTCCGGACCCAGCCCGTTCTTCCTTCCCGCACTTTCTGCATTCAGCTGTCCGAAGGCGTTTTGAGAGGATTTGAGCCTCACCTGGTGCAACTAGGGCGCCAAAAGTTGCTGCGATCACGGATTGTCCTTCCATCGGTGAAGTCGCATCAGGGTGAACTCTGGGATAAAGCGCATTTGCCTGTGCGCTTGATATGCATTATTATGTGCATATATTGGGCAGTAATGAATTTTTGAGGTTGCCCATGCCGCCGGTTCAGCATGCATACAACGCAATGGTCTCGGGCTTCGTTGACAGCCTTCAGGAGCCTCGGACCCCCTATATCTCGCCCCAACGCCTGTCGAAGGCCCTTGGTGTGAAGATTGCCAATCTGGCGCAGCTAACAGGCGTCCATCGAAATACGTTGCGCAACCCTTCCTCCGAGCGCCTGCAGGGCAGGATGCGCGAAATGGTGAAGGTGATCTCGGCGGCGACGGAACTCACCGGCGAAGTTGACAGGGCCATTTATTGGTATCGCAACGAGCCGATCGCCGACTATGGGCATCGCACGGCGGCCGAACTTGTCGCCAACGGCCAAGTCGAGGCGGTTCTCGCGTTTGTTCGCGATCTTGAGAATGGCGCGCGCGGGTGAAAATCTCTCGCGTCGGTCCCGACGAAATCTTTCATCGCTATCTAACACCCAAATGGGCCTTCCTCCCGACCAGCGGTGCGGGCGCAGCTTCCGACGGTGGCCGCTTCAATCGGCCGGGGGTCGAAGCGCTGTATCTGTCGCGAGCACCCCAGACAGCGCTCGAGGAATATAAGCAAGGCGCCAGTATCACGCCGCCGGCGACGCTCGCTACCTACGATCCCAATAACCGCCTCCCGCACAATCAGTCGTCGTGGTCGTAATCCGCCAGTGCCTGCTGCAAAGACTACAATCCGCTATTGGGTTCAATGATGACAGCCACGTTCCGCCCGGCGTCGTCAATAGCCCTCGCCATCAAGCCTCTTCCGAAAAGCGTCACGCGCTCAAAGCTAAATTTCGGTACTTTAATATTGCAGCATATGGCAAAGTGGCGCTAGCGAGCGCCTGAGAGTGCGCTGCAGAGGACGCTTCGAGAAGCGCTTGGTGGCAAGTTGAGCGATGTCGCCCTTTCCTTTGAAAGCTTCGGCGTGAGCCACAATGGCTGTGTCCGTGAGCACAATGAAGACAACTATCTGGTCGAGCCACGGACTGGCCTGTGGGTGGTGGCCGACGGAATGGGTGGGCATGAAGCCGGAGAGGTCGCTTCAGCCAGCATTGTCGATCATCTGGCCACGATCGGCATTGCCAGTTCCGCCCCGGATCTTCGTGCGCGCTTCGAGGACAGGCTGAGCCGCGCCAACGCCGAGATCCGCAAGATCTCCGAATCCCGCGGCATAACCATCGGCTCCACCGTTGCCGCCCTGTTGGCGATGGATGGGCGATTTGCCTGCCTGTGGGCGGGCGACAGCCGGGTTTATCTGATCCGCAACGCCTCGATCTCGCAGATATCGAAGGACCACACCGAAGTTCAGGAACTTCTCGACCGCGGTATGATCAGCGCAGCCGAGGCGCTCACCTGGCCGCGCCGCAATGTCATCACGCATGCGGTAGGCGTCAGCGACGAAATCGTCATCGATTTCCAGCAAGGGGAAATCATGCCGGGAGACATCTTTGTGTTGTGCACCGATGGGCTGACTGCGCATTTGACCGATGCCGAAATCGGCGCCGCGGTCGTGACTGCAACACCTCAGGCGGCCTGTGAGGCTCTGCTGAAAACGGTGCTGGAGCGAGGCGGGACAGACAATGTCACGATTGTACTGGTAAAATTCGCAAGCAGAAGCAATGGGCACCCCCCCTACCCTGATCTGTCCAGAGCGGAGGGTTGAGGCTGATGAGCGCCGACGACAAGACGCGAATATCGCCGCAGCTGGCCAACACCGCCGTCGGCACGCAGCTCAGCGGCATCTACGAACTTGACGAGAGGATCGCATTCGGCGGCATGGGTGAGGTCTACCGCGGCCACAACATCCAGACTGGCGACCATGTCGCGATCAAGATCGTCCTGCCCGAATTTGCCCGCGACCCGACGATCTTGTCCTTGTTCCGCAAGGAAGCGTCGATCCTCAATCACCTCTCGCATGATGCGGTCGTGAGATATCACGTCTTCACGATCGATCCAGGGATCGGTCGTCCCTATCTTGCGATGGAATTCGTCGACGGCGAGTCGCTATACGACATTATGCGACGTGGCCCAATGCCGACTGAGGAGGTGCGCAAGCTCTGCCATCGCCTCACGTCGGGTCTGAGCGCCGTGCATCAGGCGGGAGCAATTCACCGCGACCTCTCTCCGGACAACATCATATTGCCGGGCGGGCGGGTTGACCGCGCCAAGATCATCGATTTCGGTATCGCGCGATCGGCGACCGTCGGCGGTGAGACCCTGATCGGCGGAAAATTCGCGGGAAAGTACAACTACGTTTCCCCCGAACAGCTGGGGCTATACAGCGGCGATGTCAGCGAGCAGTCCGACATCTACAGCCTGGGGCTGGTGCTGGTTGCCGCCCTGCGCGGCAAGCCGATCGACATGAGCGGGTCCCAATTCGAGATCATCGAAAAGCGCCGGACGGTGCCGGACCTGTCCGACATCGACGACGATTTTCGTGACATTGTTGAAGCCATGCTGCAGCCGGATCCGCGAGACCGCCCGGCGAGCATGGCGGAAATCGCCAGGATGACGCGTGACGAGGACGAAGGGACAACGCCGCCGACGTTCATCCCAAACCGCGACAGGCCGGGTTTGCCACGGGCGGGGCAAACCCTTGCGCCCGATCCGAAGGCCTCGTCCCCGCCATCCAATGTTTTAGGCCATGACGCGCCTTTGGCGGGCTCGGGCGGGCAGCGCTTTGTCCCGCATGTCCGGCCAGCGCTGCTGTCCGAACCGCGGGCCTCACCGGTCGCCGCGCCGCCACGTGCGGTCGTGGGGGCTGTTCCCGGAAAATCCACAAAGAGCCGAGCCATCGCAATCTCTGCCTTCGCGACATTGGCTCTCGCCTCAGCTGCCGGCCTCTATGTCAGCGGCTTTACAACGCCCCCACCGCCGAGCGCCGGCAAGACCTCGCTTTCCGCGCCAGAGCCACCGCAACCTACACCACAAGCAACAATGCCTGTCCCCGAAGCATCAATTCCTGAGGCAGAGGCGTCAAAGCCGCTGGCGACGGACAATGTTGCGGACTCCCCTGAGCCGCCACAGGAAGTTCCAGCCCCAAAGCCCCAAACGGAGGCCACATTAGCGCCAGCTGAAAATCAGGCGGACGCCGCCGCGGCTCGAACGCCGCCGCCGGCAGCGTCGCCTAAGATGCTCCCGCAAATGCAGGAAACGCAGCCGTCGGCAAGTGGGGCGCAACCGCCCGCGGAAAACGAAACGCCGTCAATTCAGCCCGATACGCCCTCGCCGCCTGCCAAGCTTGCTCCAGCCCTCTCGCCGGTCGAAAAGGCTGCGCCGCCGCCCGTAGCCCAACCAGACACCGCGGCGGGCCAAAAGCCTGCACAGCAGGCAAGCCAGCAGGCGGAGGCGAAACCGGCCGCGCCAGCTCCCGAACCGGCTGCAGGCCAGTCGGATGCAACGAGGGCAAAGGAGCAGCAGGCCGACCTGCCGCCGCCCAAACACCAGGCAAGCCGACCGGGGAAGGCGATACCAGCAGCGCCCATTCCCGAGGCGGCTGCACGCCAGGCGGATGAGACGAGCGCAGCAGGGCGGCAGGCCGACCTGCCCCCGGCCAGTCAACCAGAGCAGGCCACGGTCGCCCTGAACGTGCCCAAGCCGGAAGTTGCCCCGGTGATCGACGACATAGCGCAGCGTGTCTCGTGGGTTCGCGACTTCAGCGGTGGCGACTGTTTCTACGCCGCCGTGACGTCGATAACCGATAAGACCGCTGCCATCGAAGGATTTGGAACCGCGGTCCAGCCATTCGAGCAGATGCTGGCTGATTTCCAGGCAAAGTTCCACGTTGAGCCGGACATTAACGTGCGCCTCATTGAGCCGAGCCAGTGCGAAGTCACCAATTTCCTGCGCTTTCTGGGGCAGACTGCTGGCGAAAAGCCGCAGCTTGTTCTCGATCGAACATCGGTGCCAAATGGTACGCCGATCAGCGGTACGCTGGTGACGCGTGGCGGGCTCATTTCCAGCGTGCTGCTGATCGACCACAAAGGCATGATGTTCAACCTCGATGACCGCATGGTCGTTCAATCGGACAAGGCCACCTTCAGCATTCCGATCGGTCTCGGCGCCGCCGACAGGGCTGCAGGCAAGGCCGTGCCGCAGATCATCATGGTGATCACCGGCCCCCAGGATATCCAGGCGGCTGCGTTCTCCACACCAATGCCGGCCTCGCAGCTGTTGCCCAAAATTGTCGAGGAAATCGAGGCCAACGGATCCAAGTTCTCGGCCAGCGCCAAGTATTTCCGGCTCGGCGGATAGCATGGGCGTCCGATGGAACTCCGTAGCTCGCGTTTGCCCCGCTCGTCTTCCGACCTGCCCTTAAAGCAGCGTGGTCGGCTTCGAACCTTGCTTGCCTCGAGGGGCCGCATGAGGCTTGCCGTCGTTTCGGCCGCCGCGTTGCTGGCCGTGCTCTCATGCAACGAAGCGTGCGCCGAATTCACGGTCTGCAATCAGACGCTCGACGTCGTCAACCTCGCCGTCGGCCAGGAGGTCGACAATGCCGACCAGACCGATGGCTGGTGGACCATCGGCGCAAATCAGTGCGTGAACGTCATCCGCGAGGAACTGACGAACCGCTACATCTACCTCTACGCCACTGACGTTTTCGGCCACGCGATCCTGACCGGATCGACCGAAATGTGCATTGAGCGGCGACGTTTCTCGATACGCGGCATCGACGAATGCTGGCAGCGCGGCCATATTGCCGCGCGATTTGTTGAAGTCGATACGCTTGAACAGGTGCGTTGGACGTTTTTCCTGACCGGAAGCAGTCCGTGACGCACGCTATCGACACCAGCTTCAAGGAGAAGAAGCAAGCACGCGCTGCCCTTCGCCGGGGCAGGTTTTGGCGCAGACTTCTTGCCGGCCTCGCCACGGTTTTCCTGTGTTCGATTGCCGCCGGCTTCTACCTCACCGCGGACTATTGGTCGTTTGGCGACGAAGACGAGGAGCTGCATGCGGTCGAAGGAGCCGACGATGTGCCGGCCGATGCCTCTGTTTATGTGCCTGCCATTATCGGCCTGGCGGGGGACCCGATGTGGATCACGCTCGCACCCGATTCCGGCGCCGCAACGAAAGGCCGCGTTGTTCCGCGTCCGGCCGAACTCGACCAGGCCGGGGTTTCGCCACAGATCGAGATTTTGTCCGACGTTATGCATAGCGCCAGCGAGAAATTCATGACGACCATACCGTCGACGCAGGAGGATTTTGCATTCTTCCAGGCGCAACGAAAGACCGCCCCCGCAGCCCCTAGCGATCTGCAGAATAATCTTCAGCCATCTCCTGCCGCGGACGAACCCCCGCCTGCTGCCGATCAACAGGCCGAGGCCGATGACCCCGAGGCCGGCTGGGCTGAAACAATCGATGCAGGCGATGCAGCTCTTCCCGCGTTCCAGAAGACCCAGATCGAAAACAACACCAGCGTCGCGACTGTCACGAACGAATATCAGCGGTTCGAGGCGACGGAAGACACGTTCGTGAAGATCCTCAACGATCGCAGTTTGGATAGCGTTGCGCTCGATGCACATTTCTCCGCCGACGACGCCAAGCAGGCGGGCGTGGCGCTGAAGGCGCTCTTCGGCCGGAACGGCCTGGAGCCGGGCTATGTCGTGGCCATGCGTGGATACCGGCCGAACCGCGAGACGACAACGATGTCCCTCATGCAGGTGTCGATCTACGCCAAGAACGTCTTTGTCGGTACGCTGACGCGTAACGCCGCCGGCGTGTTCGTATCGGGGGTCGACCCTTGGGTACGCGAAGATCTGTTCAACTACTCGGGCGCGCCGGCGGAAGGCGGCCACAAAAGGCAGTATCGTCTGCTCGACGCGATCTACTCGACAGCGGCACGCAACAGCGTTCCGACCGGCGTGATCGGCGAAGCCATCATGTATCTGTCGAGAGGTCAGGATCTGGACGCCTTCGCAAGCGAGGACCAGCGTCTTGTGCTGATCTATTCGCAGACGCCGCGCGGCAAGGACGAAGGCGCCGGGCGGGTGCTGTATGTTGGCGTTCAGGGCACGACAAAAAGTCTCGACTGTTTCGTCTTCCAGCAGGGCGATGGCCAGTTTGCATGTGTGACAGGCGACGATCAGGTCCGCTCGCTGACGGTCACCAACGGCATGGTCACACCGGTCAACGGGGTCTTGACCTCGACCTTCGGGCCCCGCAAGCACCCAATTCTGGGCACCGTTCGCATCCACAAGGGCGTCGACTGGGCGGCGCCGGTCGGCACGCCGATCGCAGCCGCCTTCGATGGCGAAATCAGCTTCCAGGGCGATGGGGGCGGCTATGGCAATCTGGTCAAGATTTCGCACGGAAGCGGGCGCGAGACGCGCTATGCGCATATGCAGAAATTCGCAATCGTGGGTGGCGTCGGCACCAAGGTGAAGGCAGGCGACATCATCGGCTATATCGGCACCACCGGACTGTCGACCGGACCGCACCTGCATTTCGAACTCTACCAGAATGGCGCGGCGATCGACCCGCTGGGTACGGTTACCGCGGTCGCTTCGGATTTTTCCGCCGTGGAAACGCTCACCGACCGGATCGTCCATGTCGAAAGTGGCGGCAGTGCCCGTGCCAAGAACCCAAATTCTTCAGCGACCGGGGCCGGCCAGTTCATCACCAAGACTTGGATCCGGATGATGAATACATACCGCCCCGAACTTGCACGCACACTCTCGACCGCCGACCTGCTTGCCCTGCGTTACGATGCCACGATCTCGCGCGAGATGGTTCGCAATCTGGCGCGAGAGGGCGAAGCCTATCTTCGGGCGCGCGGCCACCAGATCACAGCCGGCCGGCTCTATCTGTGCCATTTCCTCGGCATGGAGGGGGCGCATCAGGTGCTGTCGGCGTCGGGTTCGGCGCAACTGAGCGCCGTGCTCGGGTCACCCGTCATTCAGGCCAATCCCTTTCTCACCGGCAAGACCGCCAGCTATGTCGTGGACTGGGCCGAAAGGAAGATGGGTCGAAAGCTCAGCCCAGCCACGACCGCGGCGAGCCAGCAGACGACGACCACCACTGAGGTCCGGCAGACATCTCCCGAGTTCGCAAAGTATAAACAGGTGATCACGGCGATGCTGAGCTCCGTTCAGAATGCGCTTTGAGCCAGGGCATGGCGCGGGCAAGTCGCAGCCGATTCGGAGACGCAGACCGATTGGTTCCCCGGGTCGGCGATTTCCCAACCGAGGCGGTGCTTTTCGGCGCCGGTGTGCTGGTGGGCGGCGTGCTGAAGGACTGACAGCAGGCATTCAAACGACTGCCCTGCCCGCGGCAAAGCAGTTGCGGCTCGAAACTGCCGCACAGTTTCTGGCGGCATGCGCCAGCTTCTCGCTACTCGGTCTTTATGCGCATTTCCACCCGGCGATTGACAGCATCGTACGGGTTGGGGCTGCGCGGATGCGCTTCGCCCAGGCCGATCGGGTTGATGCGGGCAGCCTCAATGCCGCTTGATGTCAGGAAGGACGTCACAGATTGCGCCCGTCGCTGTGAGAGCCGCTCATTGTAGTTTGCCGGACCGGAAGCGTCGGTGTAGCCCTCGACGACGAAGTGGAAAGTGCTCAGCCGGTTGTCTTTCAGGGCCTTGGCAAACTCCGCGAGCTCGGCGCGCGCGGTTGCGTCGAGTTCGGCCGAATCGAGCCCGAAATTGATCAGCATGTCGAGACTGGATTTGTCGGCGGGTCCGTCTTTCGCCTTGGTCTTGCTCTTGCACTGCTCCTCGGTGCCGACACAAATTCCACGCGACTTGCCAAGATCGGCTGCGCCGGCAAAAAACTTGACGATGTCTTCTGATTTCTGGACGGGGTCGGCGCAAACATGGGTCGAGAAAACCACGACCGCCAACACCAAGGGTGAACTGGCCCACCGCATAGCGGTTACTCCTGTTGAGCATCCGATATTACCAACCGTGAACATACCAAATTCCGAAGCAATTGTCTGCGGGAAATACCGAGCCGCGGCTGTGTCGCCGGTCATCACCCCGCCGCGAGTTGAGACTTGACCCGCGCCGCGCTGCAGGCTTGAGTGCCGATAGGCTCTCGATGAAAGCGTGGCGTCATGGCCAACGGGCTCCGATTCAAAACGGCACGGGATCTTTTCATGGCTTGTCCCACCGCTGCCCGGGACATGCGAACCCTTCCAACCGAACAGCGTTCGATCGAGTTTTGCCGCGATCTCCTCGCCGGGCGCGTTCCCGAAGAGGCAATCACCTTTTGTGCCTACCTGCTGCCGGATCGGGCTGCGGTCTGGTGGGCTCATGAATGTCTGGGGCATTTGAGCGAGCTGCTCGATGAAGCCGATCAAGAATTGCTCGCACTCGTTAGCAACTGGGTCAGCGAACCGGGCAGCGCCCACCATCGCGCCGCACTGGGCCAGGCAGCGGCATTGCCGCCGACAACCCCGGGCGCCTGGATAGCCTTGGCTGCCGGATGGCGTGACAATGGCCTGGGTACTGGTGGATTCGTCGGCCGCACAGCAGTGCCACCGGCCTTACAGCCGTTTCCTGCCGCCCATGCCGTCAATGCCGGAGTTCTGGCAGGGCTGGCGCGTGTTGCACTCGCAGACCGTTTTGCCGTTCTATCTGCCTTTGTCGAAATGGGCCTACAGATGGCCGAGATCGAGGCGCTGCGGCAATCAGCGGACGCATACTAGTCTCGCATGTTCCCTGTCAGGGCTGACGGCGAGAGGGAACAACTGTTTGGCGCGAGTGTCCAAAGGAGGCGGATTGGCTGGAACTGCACAGGGCCGAGGGTGGAGCTCAGAGATGACGGTTCATCAGATTGTCATCCGCTCTTCGTCTCGGTGCTTTCCTCGGTCTAGAGGGCGGGCGTCGGGTGGATTGTGCGGGCGAGCAGTCTCAGCCCTGGAAGATGAGGTCTAGCAATGCTGCTGCCCCTACTCGCCGCGATCTTGGTGTTGTCTGGGCAGCGTTGCCATGACGGGCACATTTGAAATCAATTCGATGTACGAAAGCGTACCGAAGGCTCGTCAGCCAGTTCCTGCTCCCGCTGGTCAAGCGCGGCTAGCAACGCGGCAAAGTGCTCCGGCATTTCTTGATCGACTTCCAACCCTAGCCGCTTGCGCAACACCTGACGATTGCCTTCTGAACTGATCAATCGTCGGAAGGCTGTCCGAGCTCTTCGTGGTGGCGGCATCAGCTAGACCCACGCTTTGTGCGAAAGTACACATATCGAGGCGAAACTCGCTCATTCCCAAAGCGTTCCAACGCAGCGAAACAATTCTTGGTAGAAATTCTGAGCGGAGTTGGTCACGTCAGCCTCTGTCCTGATCGAATGAGTGCAGAGCCTCCTCCTTCTTGGCATCAGCCATGAATGACGCAAAAGCGCACCACGAGGTCCCACTGACGGCCCACGCCCACTTCATGAGTTGTTGCTGCTGCCTGTGCGTTGCAGACGTGGTACGTTAGACCGGTTACTTCCGCCCTGACGAGGACCGGAGGAAACCCTTCATGCGGTCACTCTTTGTCGGCTCGATCAATTTCATCAAGCAAAGACTTGTGCTCATCCGGAAGCCCCTGTTCTACCGGAAGATTTAGCGCCTTGCGAAGGTAGTCGCGGATGGCTTCTGACGTTATCCACCGTCGTATGAGGTCGGCGATAACCTTCTGTTTCTTTTCGTCGAACTCAACCATGGCCGGCCCTACATGCGAATAGGTCCGAACCTCCCGGTGATCCGATTTGTTCCTTAGCTATTCTTTGGCGTCGAGCAGGACGGCCCTTCCATCATGTGTCGCGCCAGATCGATCAGAATTTCACACAGTTCGAGGTCCGTCTCGTCTGCATGTGGGCACAAGGCCCGGAGGGCCGCTACGCCCGTTCTAAGGGACACCACGTTGCCGTCCGACGCGGTCTTAACGGCTGCGGCAATAGCTTCAGGCGTAATGCCTCCCGGCGCAGTATCCATGATAGCCGACCCCTCGGTGCCCTAGGGTCATCTTGCCGGGAACTTAGGAGAGATCAACAAACGATCTCGTGTGGAATGGGAGGTCGGAAATGTCTGGCAGAAATTTTCTGAGAGGGTGATCGGATAACTGGCTCGCGCGGTGACCAGCTTGTACCCCTCCACATTACGCCTGTGGGCACAGCCTTGCTATGTACCCTTGGCGGCGTCCTCGATCAGTTCGGCTATTAAGGTGCGGACCCGTAGGTCGGACCTATCCCCTATGTTTCCCACATCTTTGGTCACCATCCCCGGCGAAGATACGGACACCGCCCCGCTCACCTTAACGTTGCCCGTAAAGGTTCTTCTAGGCGCCTTCTCCAATTCTCGCTTACTGTAGATCTGGAAACGAATCGACGGGGTTAAAGCTTTGACCTG
>NZ_JAMYRY010000023.1:0-106940 GCF_040321655.1 Mesorhizobium sp. M0306
CCAGCGGCGACGCCGAGACGTTGGTCGACCGCGTCGAGAAAGTCGTGAAAAAGACGGCAAGCAAAACCGAGGAAGCCATTCGCGACCGTTTGCCGGAGACGCACGAGTCTCCCAAAACTTCGTCATAGCGCTGCCGCCGGTTTTCGTGGTGCGCTGGCGAAGCTGTTCTTGAGGATCTCTCCACGGCGACGGCATGCCTCGGGATTAATTTGGCATGCAACCTCGGCTTTGCAGGTTGGCTCCTGGCGAGGTATCGAGTTGCTGCTTCCGCGCGCTACGCCTGCTTTGCAAGAAGCGCCGCACAGACATCGCTCACGACTTGCGGCAAGACATCGAAAGCAAAGCCGATGTGAAGCCGCTCGAGCGGGGTATGGCAGTCTCGTCCCCACGGGCCGATATTGATGGTGGAAATGTTGGCCAGCCCGCCTGACTTCGGCCAGCGAATACCGTCGCGCCACATCGGCGTGTTGCGGGCGACGACGTCGAGACCGGATCCGGTAGCCTCGCCAAAGAAGCTCATATCCGAGATGCCGGCGAAGTAATCCGCACAGCCGATCGCCGAGCTATAGCGGGCGTTTGCGCCGGCTGCGATGTCCGAGGCAATCGCGCGCAACCTGCCGCTGCCGGCCTGTCCGAAAGGTTCGTCGGCAGATAGGGTATCGAGCCGAAGCCGGTGACGATTGCCGGTCCCGGCAAGCGGCTCAATCGCCATGCCTCCTCGGTAACCAGCCGGCATTGCTCGGGCAGCGGGAGATCGCCGGCGGCAAGAGACGCGCCGACGGTGCCAAGCCTTGATCTTGCTTCCGCATCGAGACGGTCCAGCAGTGCCTCGTAACGATGCAGGGGAATTGTTTCGACGAGATCGATCGCGGCGCTGCCGTGCTGGGAATGCCGCCGCTGCTTCAGCTCCGCCAGGCAGGCAGAAACAGCATCGGCGCAAAGCCGGTCAAAGCGATCAAGCACCTCGTCCGGCCTCCGTCGATAGCTCAGCACGTTAAAGCTGGCGAACGCCGTAGCCGGCGTTGTTACGTCATAGCCGGACTTGCCGTCGCGGATATTGAGCAAGCTCGGCGGTGTGCCCGGAACAAGCGCGATGACGCGACCCTTGCTGCCGTCACCGTCGTCGGCGATCGCATCGAGATTGATCGCCGCCAGAATATCGAGCCCGCGCTCGCCAGCAATCGCCGGCAGCGCCTGTGTCGCCTTGCGAGCTCCGGCAGAATTGTTCTCTTCGTCGGGGACGGCGATGAACAGAAGGTTTCCCGCCGCGTTGGTGCTTTCTGCGAATGCGGCGCAGACCGCCAGCCCGGCGGCGAGACCCGCCTTCATGTCGAGCAGGCCGCGCCCTGTGAGAACTCTCCCGACGCCAAATCGTCCCGCGCCTGCCTCGCGGCAGGCGCCTCGGCCACGGCCAAGGTTTTGCCCAGCGCCTGGGTGAGTTGTTGCGGCCGGGTTGCCATGTCCTCCAGCTCGCCATAGTCGCTCGTCGTGACAGTGTCGTAGTGGCCGGTCAGCACGACGGTGGCGTGGCTAGCACCGCGGACCAGCATCGCCACGCAGTGGCGCCCATCCCCCGGCTCGACTTCTATGGTCCAGATTTCCGCGCGGTGAAATGCCGTCTCGTGGCGCAACGCGTCGGCTAGCCATGGGCCGAACGAGGCTTCGCCATCGGTCCCGGTTACGCTTTTCCGTTCGGTTAGCGCGATGGGCCAGCGTCTGGTCCGGCCGGCCAGGCTGCTCTTTGCCCCACTGTTCATCATTCTCCTCGACGCACGTGAAAGAGCCTGAGCTTAGTGCCTCCGGCAACCTTCTCAAGGGCGGCCCGGGGAGAGGCGGAGTTAACGGCTGGAACCAACCCTCCTTCCCACTCGTTGCCGGGCAAAGGAGAATACGCCATGTGCCTTACCATGGGACCCCAACCAGAAGAGCCGCCATTAGACGCGCCAATGTGGACGCCGGATCCCGATGTGCAGCCGTATGAGTCTCCTGTTCCGAATCCAGACGAGAGCTGTGATCTCCTTCTGCGAGCGGTGTCGATATGATGGACGAGCAAGTTCGCACAGGTGGCTGCCTTTGCGGAGCTGCTAGCATCCGGCTCAAAGGGCAGCCGACGAGGGTTGGTATATGCCACTGCCATGACTGCAGGCGAACGAGCGGGAGCGCCTTCGTCTGCTTCGCGGTTTGGCCAAGATCGAGCTACGAAGGCACTGGTGATCTCCACACCTTTGCCGGGCGAAGCTTCTGCCCAACCTGTGGTTCGCGCCTCGTAAGCCTTCGGGACGACGAGGCCGAGGTGATGATCGGCAGTCTGGATCAAGCTCCGAGCAATCTTATACCAGATTATGAGCTGTGGATCGGGCGACGGGAGCCATGGCTGTTGAACCTGGAATGGGCCGAGCAGTTCGAGCACGATTGGGAGCCGAAGAAAAATTGAGGCCCCCCAATGGAGACGGCGTTGTCTGAGCCGGCCTAGCAGCCCGATCCACCGGTCTGACATGCCTAAGGGTCGTTACGGTCCTGCGCCGGTCATCATCGAGACCCTTTCAAAGCATCGGCGTCAAGCGCGCTAAGCTGCGTTCCCATTGCAAAGTTCCGGCGAGCGGAAACCAGCAGAACCTCCCTTCCAGGGACAACCGGGGTCAGGTTGGTTGGGGCAGCCGGACTCGGTAAGGCACGCGCCGACATGCGCGGCAGTTCGGCAACAGCATCAAGGCATTTCGAGAGCGGTCACGCCTGTCCACTTTGCGCGCGGCGGCCGCTAGCGGCCCGCCGCACGAACAAGACAACAGCAACCGCTGTTTTGAGGCAAATCGAAATCGGGCATCAGGTATTCGCGAACGACGCTCGTGAATGACGGTTCGGAACGGTTGGCCCTGTCGGGGGTTACCTCAGTCCAACGGAGAGGAGACTCCAAAATGGACCACACCAATCACGTACGGCTTTCGAGTTCTGAACTGCGCGCTGACGTTGTTGAGGGAGCGACCATCTACGGTCGCGACGATGAGGAAATCAGTTCAGTCGACCACATCCATGGAACGGGCGAGCATGCGCAAGTCGTCTTCGATGTTGGTGGGTTCCTCGGCATAGGCTCAAAGCGCGTGGCCTTGTATGCAACTCAGCTCGATTTTATGCGGGACGAAGACGGCACCGTGCATGCCATCACACAAATGACCACCGACCAGTTGAAGGCCCTACCAGAGCATTTTGATTAACCGCCAAGTCAGCTTCGGCGGTCTCGACCGTCAGATATTGTCAAGGTGGGGTCGAACCGAGTGCGAGCTCGTTCAGAGCGTCGGCGAAGGCATCGACCTGATCGTCAATCTGGCCATTCGGAAACGAACAGACCTCGTCGAGGAATGTTTCGTTCCAGCGACTGCGCAAGAGCTCACGTGTCCGCCTCAGCCTGGGCGGATGCAGTTTGCCCCTGTGGCCGTGTGGCCTGAGACCGGAAGAGCCTTCACGTCCTGGCCGGCCAGAAGCTTCACTTTCGTTGCTGCGTCCGCCTTGCCAGCCGAACCAGGGTCCTGCGGCATGCGGATCGTGACTTCCAGCCCGTCAAGCGTCACGACGTTCTTCAGCTTGGTCTCGACCTCGCCGGGAGACCAGCGGCCGCGCTCAATGTCCTCGACGTAGAAATTCCGTTCTTGTGGCCATGCGAAGCCCGACGGTCAAGTCAGGCCGTTTGCCAGGCTTCCTTCGACGCAGCGAAATCTCACGCAATGCCCGAAAGTGCCGGGATCTGATGCTGTCCGAATGGCACCGGGCGCTCTGGCCCGAGGTGGTGCTTACCAGGACCGGGGAGACCAGCTTTGCCAACCTGGTCTTGACGATCCGCACTCGACCGAGACTGCGGAGAGCGCCGCCACGCTTGACTGGCCCATCGTTGACGGTCGTGATGTCACAGGCGGGGCAGTATCGTTGTTAGATGAACTCGTCGCGTGCGGATGGCCGGTGTTTCTTCAGCTGGCGGATGATTATTTGCGAGCGCAGGTCTGCACCTGCATCTAATGGCGCGTCTAAACGTTTGCCGTCGAAGAAGATGCGACGGACTGCAGTTATGTCGAAGAACAAAGCCGAGGATTGCGACGAAAACCAAGTGCAACTGGAGCGGCGGGCTGGACAGGAGGGCCGCGGACGCAATGCCGAACGGCCATCGCAGATTTCCGGCCGCGGCTGGAGGGATGTGCTGTGGCGGGTGTTCGCTGAGGTAACGGAGGACCGCGTCATGCTGATCGCGGCCGGAGCCGCGTTCTACCTGCTTCTTGCCCTGTTTCCAGCGCTTGCAGCCTTCGTGTCCATCTACGGCTTCGTCGCCGATCCTCAGACCGTCGCCGAGCACATTTCATTCCTTGGCGGCATACTGCCTTCGGGAGGTTTGGAACTTATCAGATCGCAACTTAACTCATTGGCCGCTCAGAACACTGGCGCGCTCAGCTTTGGCTTTATCTTCGGTCTTGCCGTCGCACTGTGGAGCGCCAACAGCGGCATCAAGACGCTGTTCGAAGCAATGAACATCGCTTACGAGGAGACTGAAAAGCGCGGCTTTATCCATCTGAATCTCCTGGCCTTGGGATTCACCCTTGGCGCCATCGTCATTGGCATCGGCTTTATCATCTCGGTCGGGATCGTACCCGCAATGCTTGCGCTGCTGAACCTCGGCGGCTGGACCGAAACCCTTGTGCGGATCTTGCGGTGGCCGGTTTTGCTGATCATGGTCGGAATCGGAATTACGCTGATCTATCGCTACGGCCCTAGCCGCGAAAAGGCAAAGTGGCGATGGGCCACATGGGGGGCCTTCCTCTCGGCTGTGGTTTGGATCGCGGTCTCGGTGGGTTTCTCCTTTTACCTTGAAAACTTCGCTGACTACAACGCGACCTACGGAGCCCTGGGGGCGGTCATCGGTTTGATGATGTGGACCTGGATTTCCGTGATTATCCTGATTGTAGGTGCGGAACTGAATGCTGAGATGGAGCATCAGACAGTCAAGGACACCACCACAGGTGCGCAGCAACCGATGGGTGCGCGAGGTGCCACGGTCGCGGACACGCTGGGCGGATCGGCCGATGCCGCCGACCTGCAGTCGCGTTTCGACGAGCGCAAATCCTAGCGCCTTACTGTGCATCTGCCGCAACTTCGCTTGGCGCCAATGACGGTGTTAGATGGCCGTCATCTTTCGAACAGGCCTATCGAGCATGTGAGATTATCCTCCCCATCACCGGAAAGACGGAAAGACAAAGCAGGGTTCAGATGCTGCTACCTCCTACTGAGGGCGCGCCCACGAGCGGCTTCGTCACCGTCGAGCTATACCACTCAGCGGGGCACGACCCGGACGCGACCATCCTTGCATCTAGGTCGTAGGTGTGACGCTTTGCCATTGAACGCCATCGACAACTCAGATGCTGCGTGAGCGCCTGTCACCCGCCGGAACATTTGGCTGTGTGTTCTTCAAGACTGTTGCCGCGCGTACGGTGCCCCTGTGCGATTGGGGAATCGGCGCTGGCCTTCCAAAGGCCGCTTCCCCTCGCGAAGTCAGTCACCCCGAGCCTTGAGCGCACGTGCGAGGAGCCGGGTGTCATTTAGCTGGATCACGCACGTCTCGAACGCTTTGGTCGGGCCGTGCCAGCGCAGCTCTTCGACGTTATCGAACAGGTGAGCGTCCGTGCGCAGCGTCGCGAGATTTTTGAACAAAAGCGCGAGCTCTCTACGGTTGCCGAGGGCTTCAAACGGAAAGCTTTCAAGAGGGCCGTAGCGGCCAAGCAGCCGGGCGGCCGAGACCAGGCCGATGCCTTCGAGACCCGGGTAGCCATCGGCAGTATCACCCACGAGCGCTAGGAAATCTGGAATCAGCGCCGGCTCAACACCGAACTTCTCGCGTACGCTGGCGGCATCGCGAATTTTCTGGGTCCTGCGGTCTACCTGGACCACATGGTCACCGCGCACACACTGCGCGAGATCCTTGTCCGGCGTCCAGATGCACACCTTCTGCACGCGCTCATCGGCGGCCGCGCTCTGTGCCGCGGATGCCAGCGCGTCGTCGGCTTCCAGGTCGATCATCGGCCAGACCGCCACTCGCATTGTCAAACGGCTTCCAAAACTGACCCCCGATCGGCGTCCAATTTTGACCCCCCCTTATGTAATGCGCGGCGGTCAGCGTTCGCCCGGGCGGAGCTGGTTTGGGTTGCGCAGCCCGGGCGAGCGCGGATAGCGCTTGGCAGCTTGATGGGGTGATCAGGCGCGGTTCTTGAAGCGCCAGGACTCGTTTCCGGTCTCGATGATCTCGCAATGATGAGTGAGACGGTCGAGCAGCGCTGTCGTCATCTTGGCGTCGCCGAAGACGGCGGGCCATTCGCCGAACGCCAGGTTGGTGGTGACGATGATCGAGGTCCGTTCATAGAGCCTGCTGATCAGGTGGAAGAGCAATTGCCCGCCGGCCTGGGCAAAGGGCAGATAGCCGAGTTCATCGAGCACGACGAAGTCGAGCCGGGTGAGGTAGTCGGCGATACGACCCTGCTTGCCGCCGCGGTGCTCGGTCTCGAGCCGGTTGACGAGATCGACGACGTTGAAGAAGCGGCCACGTGAGCCGTTGCGGATCAGGGCGCGGGCAATGGCGATTGCCAGATGCGACTTGCCGGTTCCGGTGCCGCCGATGAGCACGGCGTTGCGCTGGTCGGCGACGAAGGTGCCGTTGGCAAGATCCCGGACCAGCACTTCGTTGACCGGCGTGCCGTCGAAGTCGAACTCATCGATGTCCTTGGCGATCGGCAGCTTGGCGACAGTGAGCTGGTATTTGATGGAGCGGGCCTGCTTCTCGGCGATCTCGGCCGACAGCAGATCGCCGACGATCCTCGGCGGCTCGTGCTGGCGCTTGCCGGCATAGGCATGGATCTCGACCGGGCGGCCGACGGCCGTCGACAGGACCGAGTATTTGTTGTTGTCGAAGCGCACCGTGCAGGTCTTCGACACCGAGGCCGGCACCGTATGGAACCCGTCGAAGGAACCGCGGTATTCAACCAGCTTGCCACGCTCCTCCTCGAACACGTTCCAGATCGTTCGTTCCGGTTGCTCGACGTGACGATGCGCCTTGGCGTAGGCGACGCACTTGTCATGCAGCCAGGCGTTTAGCTCCTCATAGGTCTTGAAGCGCAGCCGCGGCGTGAAGAAGCGCTCGCGCACCAGCCCGACCTGGTTCTCGACCTGACCCTTCTCCCAGCCCGAGGCCGGTGTGCAGGCGACCGGCTGCACCAGATAATGGCTGCACATCTGCAGGAAGCGGCGATTGTATTGGCGATCCTTGCCAACAAAGATCGTTTCCACCGCCGTCTTCATGTTGTCGTAGATGCCGCGCGTGCAGGCGCCACCGAAGAAGGCGAAGGCCCGGTCGTGGGCGTCGAACACCATCTCCTGCGTCTCCCGCGGATAGGCCCTGACGAACATCACGCGGCTATGGCAGAGCCGGACATGGGCGACCTTCACGGTCACTGTCACGCCGTTGATCAGGACGATCTCGTGGCTCCAGTCGAACTGGTAGGCCTCGCCCGGCGCGAAGAACAGCGGCACATAGGCGTCCGCCATCGCCGACCCCTGCGCCTTCGCCCAGCTCTTCGCGTATCGGCGGACGGCGTCATAGCCTCCCTCGTAGCCCAGGCTGCAAAGCTCTTCGTAAATCCGGATTAGCGTCAGTTGCTCGCGCGCCGCCTTGCCACGGTTGCCATTCAAAAACCCGTCAAGCTGATCCTGCCACGGACCGATCTTCGGCTTGGGCTGCCGCTCGCGTTCGTAGGAGAACGATGTCTCATCGGATCTGAGAATCTTGCGGACGGTGTTCCGCGAAACATGCAGTTCGCGGCAAATCCGCTTGAGCGACCATCCCTGCACATGGAAGGCGCGCCGAACCCGGCCAATCGTATCCACCGACTTCATCCCCACACCATCCGCTCGCTACGACGAGCGGATGGTCGCAAATCAAAGCATCAGGGGGTCAAAATTGGACGCCGATTCCCCAGCTTATGGGGTCAATTTTGCACGCCGATTCACAGTGAAAAGCAATTTGCCGATTTGGAGGCCCGGCGAAACACGCCTCGCCCACCGGTGCATTTCTGGACCGAACTCGAAGTTGATATGCCCGAGATGCCCGAAGAGGCCAAGTCGAACTGGCAAGTAAGCCCACACACTCTCGGCGGCCATTTACTTTTGAGCTAGCGCTAAAGATTGATCGAACCTACCATGTGTGGTCGGTTGGAGAGTGCCATGCCTGCTAAGCGTTTTAGAAAGCCTGTCGTCGTTCAGCCCGGCCGGATCGATCGTGACAGAGTTGTTGCCTCCGTATCGGACGCGGCCGAAATCTTGCTGAGACAATGGCCCCAGCCAGCGAGCAAGTCGCGGCTCACTGCCATCAAAGCGTGCCTTGCCGTCATCCGCGGCGAAAAGCCACCAAGAATAGCGCGCCAGGCATTTCTAAACGCTGCCAAAGAGGCCAAAATACTGCTTGGTGAGGAAATCTAAGATTACAGCCAAGTAGCACCGTTCGGCGCGTTCTCGGATCAGCGACTTTCGTGCCCGGCAGAAGAGGCTCACAATTGTCCGACCAATCTGCTTGATGGCTTTCAACGCAGCGCACCGATGCCGATCGCACAGAACAGGCCTGGAAGGCCCAACCGGTTGGCCGCAGGATGAAGGTCTCCCTGGCTCGAACGCGCGCCATGATTCTAAGGGCTGTTCCCTATCGAGATGGGATTGTCTGCGCAGCGGATCATGGCTTCCCACCGCATATTCCATGTCAGCTCGATATATGTTGCCAGTCCCGCCGAGCGTCCGTGCTGGGTGGAGAAAACACTGCCCTCGCGACTTAGCGTTCACGATAGCTGCGCATCCGCCCGAAACCTCCCAGTCAGTTCACGCCTGAATAATGTCAGAGGATTCTCATCCGTATCACTCCGGCCGTCAGCTTTGAGTGGCTCCATAACATGCGTCTGCCCCGGCAAGCGCTTCGGCACGGCGAGCTTTGTCCAACGCGCCAAGCCTTTGAACCGACGCAAAGAACCGTGGATAGTCGCCCGAACACAGGTCGAACAAGCGGAGAAAGGCCGGCACCCGATCGCTGTAAACGGAAGTCGCGGCGAGCTTTGCGTTGTTGATCGGAGCATCGAACCAGGCGTCATATCCGCGGTATCCATCCCATCGCCTGTCGCGCATCTGTCGGTAGCGCGTCCTCAGCCGTTCGATCGCGGCCTTCTTCGCGGCCCGCTTCTGCTCAGAAGTACCATTGCCGTCGTAGACATGCCTTAGCTCGTCCCGGGTCTGCGACACCAGCGCGAGAAATTCAGCTCTGCGCCTCCGGTCGGCTTCGTAACGGCGCAATCCGGCAGTATCGCCAATCGCCCGCAGCCATTTTCTCACACCGGTTGTTTCGACAGCGACAGCGAACGCTTCGTTGAACGCGGAATCGTCATGTACGTAGACGCGCTGGTGGGCCAGTTCGTGGAATACCAGCCCTGCAAGGTACGTTTCATCTTGGGTTAGCATCGTGCTTAGCAGGGGGTCACTCGACCAGCCCAGCGTGGAATATGCAGTTATCCCCGTGACGTATACGTCGAGGCCCTGTCTTTGAAGTTCGGCAGCGGTTTCAGTCGCAGACTTTTCGGAGAAATACCCCCGGTAAGGAACACAGCCGAAAACCGGAAAGCACCATGTTCGTGGCGTCAGCGAGAATTCCGGCGCGGCGAAGACGGCCCATGTCACGGAGTTGCGACCAACATCGACATAGCTGCGGTAGCTGTTGTTGTCGGGCAGCGCCAGTTCATCGGTAGCAAACTGTCGTATGGCGTTCGCCGATGCCATTCGGGCGCGCAATATCTGAGGGGTCGAAGGATCGTCGATCAGTTTTCCGACGTCTTGGCGCGCCGTCATGATCTGCACATGACCCTGCAAAGATTGCGCGTAATAGGAAATACTGGTGCAACTGGTCACCCCAGGCGTCAGGATAATCATACCAACCCATCGAACGAATGCACGCATCACGGTTTGCCTAGAGCACTGCTCTCATGTCCGGATAGCGCAATTTCGCGGTTACCTCCGGCCACAAACAGTCGGACCAATTTGGATGTGTAGGTTAGACCTTCGTCCTCGGCAAGATTGGCCACTGCGATGACTCGCTGCTGAATTGCCGGCCCGCCCGTGATGAGCGCTAGGCGTCAGGTGCCCCCCGTCATTGCGGAGCGATGAAGCTCGCGGTAAATGCGCAGAGCGTTTCAGCTTCCGGCGGACATAACTCCCAATTTAAATTCGACGTAGCGGGGAGCCCTTTCTTCGATTTCCAGACGAAGGTGCGGCGCTTGGCATCGACCTTCCACCCGGCTGCCTTCGAACGTGTCGTGGAGACCAATCTGTTGGGCAGCGACAACGGCTCGCGCGTGTTCGACCATGGGAAGCAGGCCGTGAAGGGCGGCCGGGGCTATTTGCAGCCACCTGCTCAATGCCGCGACGTGAGCCAGCCGCCAGCCTGCTATGTTCGGCGGCAATCGTTCAGCTTGCTGCCGCCGACCGTTTGAAAGCGATGGTCACCTTCGTCCCGTTGTTGGAGCTCGACTCGACAGCTAACTGCGCCTTGGCGTTCTCGGTCAGCGATCGCGCGATCAGCGCTCCGAGCTTGCCTGGCTTGGGCCACATCTCGCCTTCCGGCAGGCCGATTCCGTCGTCCGCCACTATAACCCGGCAGCCGTCTCCATCGACGATGCTGTGCAGCGTTATCGTGCCGCCGTCGCGCCCCCGAAAGGCATGCTTGAGTGAATTGGTCAGCAATTCGTTCACGACCAGCCCCGCTGGCATGGCGACGTTTATTGACACCGGATATGTATCCACCTTCATATCCAGCCGGATCCCCTCGACTGCATGCGAGCTCATCACCGCGGACGCGATCTGGCTGAGATACACACCAAGGTCGACCTCCTCCTTCGGCTCGTCGGCCGTTAGCGTCTGGTAGAGGATCGCCAAAGCGTCGACGCGACCGGCGAGCCGCTCAAACCGTCTCCGGTCGGCCTCGGTAGCGTTGCGGCTTTCCAGCCGAATGAGTGCGGTAATCATCTGCAGGTTGTTCTTTACCCTGTGCTGCAGTTCGCGAAGGAGTGTGTCTTTCTCGCTGACCCGCTCCTCGGCCGAGCGCTGATCTCCCGCCTCGCCGTGAGCCGATACGTCGACCAGGGCCACCAGCCGGAAGCAAACCTTGCCGTTGTCGTCCTCTATCTCGTTGGAATAAACGTCGACGATCGCGGGTTTGTCCTCGCCGCGCTCCAGCCTGAAGGTGCCGACCAAATCGGTTCCCTCGACTACGGCCTCGGCCAGCGGCCTGTCCTTTTGCTGATGGAGGCCTGTGCCTAAAAGGGCGGCCCAGTTTTCTCGGGTGAGCCTGGCGGCTGTCAGGCCCGATAGTTTCTCGAATTCCGGATTTGCGTAGACCACGCGCTCCTCACCGGCAAGGTCCGAAACGGCTATGGCGATCGGCACCTGGTCGAGGAATTTCTTGAACTGTTCGCTTTCCAGTGCGGTTGCAAGGTCAGGTGTATCAAGCAACTGCTCGACCGCCTCAGCCTTCTCTGAATTCGATGTCATTTGCGCGCCTGTTCTGTGCGGATAATATCAACATTGCGGCGCGCCTGCCATCGCCAAAACTGGATCTGCATCTCACGTTTCGCATCACGCATCTGACAACAAGCCCTGCGTCGCATAACTGCCGCTCGTCTAACGTTGCGGCCGGCCGAAGGAGAGCGGCAAGGGCCGGCTGCAATCCTGATGCTCTGGAACGTTGAAGCGGGCCAAGTGGCTCCCTGCGTATTGTACTTTTGGTGACTCTCCCAAACCGGAGGCCAAAAGTTACTGGCTCCTTGCCCTGCGAAGGTATTAGCCTGACGTCGAGGCGCGGCGCGAGACAAAGGAGAAAGGACCACAATGGCCAGCGTACTGAACGCCAAAGGTGTTCCACTCGCCTACAGCGGATCCTCCGTGAAGTGGTATTCGGCGACGAATTCCGGCCCGATGCTCTATGGCAGCATCTACAATGACTCGATGTACGCCGACGGCGGCGTCACCGTCACAATGTATGGAAGTAAGGGCGATGACATCTATTATCTGTATTCCTCCAAAAACAAGGCGGTCGAGCTGCCCAACGAGGGTATCGACACCATCTCGACCTGGATGAGCTACAAGCTCCCTGCGAATTTCGAGAACCTGACGGTCACCGGCGACAAACACTACGCTTTCGGAAACGAGCTAAACAACATCATTACCGGCGGCTCCGGCCAACAGACGCTCGACGGCCTGCAGGGCGACGACGTTCTCAAGGGCGGATCCGGGGCTGACATTTTCACCGTGGCACCCGGCAACGGCAGTGACCTGATCCTCGATTTTGGCGCCGACGATACTGCGCGGATCGGGAGCTACGGCTTCACCTCCTTCGAGGAGGTGCACGCCAATATGGTACAGACGGGAGCGAACGTCCGACTTGACCTGTCCGACGACGAGTTTCTTGTGTTCGCCAATAAGACCATCGACCAGTTCACCCCAGGCCAGTTCGATCTGGCCCTGGACAGGTCGCATCTGGAACTCACCTTCTCGGACGAGTTCAACGCGCTGGACCTGTGGAATGGCTCGAGCGGCACATGGGATTCGAACTTCTGGTGGGGCGCCGCGAACGGCAGCTCGCTCACGAGTAACAAGGAGCTTCAATGGTATATCGACACCAACTACGCTCCGACGCGTTCCGTGAGCCCCTTCAGCATTGAGGACGGTGTTCTCACGATTACCGCCGCTCGGGCTCCCGCGGCCATCCAGCCCTACATAGACGATTACAAATACACGTCAGGTTTGCTGACGACCTATGAATCGTTTTCTCAAACCTACGGCTATTTCGAAATTCGGGCTGATATGCCCGAAAAGCAAGGTGTGTGGCCGGCCTTCTGGCTTCTTCCCGCAGACGGCTCCTGGCCACCGGAACTGGATGTCGTGGAGATGCTCGGTCAGGATCCTAACAAGCTCATTCTGACAAGCCATTCGAACGAGACGGGAACTCATACGACAGTGTCCTCGACGGCCTATGCCGCGGATACCGAAGGGTTCCACACCTACGGCGTGCTGTGGACAGAAGACGAACTCGTCTGGTATTTCGACGATGTGGAAGTTGCCCGTGCCGCAACGCCTTCCGACATGCACGACCCAATGTATATGCTGGTCGATCTGGCGGTCGGTGGCCTCGCGGGCGCGCCTGCCGACGGGCTTGCGACACCTGCGGAGATGCAGATCGACTACATCCACGCCTACGCGCTGAACGATTGGCTTATCTAGGCGCAACACCTGACGGCGGCGGTATGTAGACGTTGTCATCGAGCCTGATTTCGGGCACGATCCTTGCGCCTGGACCGAACTGGAACCGATGTGAAGGCGATGTCGCATTCCCATTCGTCCGAGCCGCCGCGAACAACGCTCGCTGCGGTTTTGGCTTCTTTCCGCCGCGCGATCGCTGGAATTGCCCTGATGAGCGGCGTCGTCAATGTTCTGGCGCTGACCGGATCGTTCTTCATGCTGCAGGTCTATGATCGGGTCATACCCGGCCGCAGTGTGCCCACACTCGTCGGGCTGACCGTATTTGCCGGCACGCTATTCATTTTTCAAGGCGTTCTTGAGCTTGTCCGGTCGCGGTTGCTTGTGCGCATCGGGATGGCCTTGGACGCGCGATTAAGTGGGCAAGTCTATACCGCCCTTATGCGTTTGCCGTTGCGCACCAAGCTCCCAGGCGACGGCCTCCAGTCGTTGCGGGATCTTGACCAGGTGCGTTCGTTTCTGTCGAGCACTGGTCCGACAGCGCTTTTCGACCTACCCTGGATGCCGCTGTATCTGACAATTTGCTTCCTGTTCCATTTCTGGATCGGCATGACGGCGCTGGCCGGCGCCATCGTTCTCGCCGGCCTGACTCTGCTTGCCGAAGTTCGCACGAGGGAGCCTGCGAAGAGGGCAAACAGCCAGGCGGCGGCGCGCAATACGCTTGCGGAGGCGACGCGTCGCAATGCAGAGGTTCTGCAGGCGATGGGCTTTGGCGCGCGCATCGCCGAGCGCTGGTCAGGCGTCAACGCCGATTATCTCAACACCAACGCAACAGCCAGCGACCTGGCTGGGACGCTCGGGACGATCTCGAAGGTCCTGCGCATGATGCTGCAGTCGGGTATACTGGCGATCGGCGCCTATCTGGTCATCCATCAGCAAGCAACAGCCGGTATTATGATCGCCAGTTCGATTATGATGAGCCGGGCGCTCGCACCAGTCGAACTGGCTATCGCCCATTGGAAGGGTTTTGTCAGTGCTCGCCAGGCATGGACCCGGCTGAGCCAGCTTTTGGCCATGCTTCCCCAAACCGCCACGAGTGTCTCGCTGCCCGCGCCGGTATCTGCTCTTGCCGTCGAAAGCATCAGCGTCACGCCACCCGGCGAGCGCCGTGTGGTTGTGCAGGATGTCGGGTTCGCGCTAGAAAAGGGTGCCGGCCTTGGCGTCGTCGGACCGAGCGCGTCTGGAAAATCTTCACTTGTCCGGGCAATAGCCGGAATATGGCTCCCGATCCGGGGAACGGTCAGGCTCGATGGCGCGACCCTCGACCAATGGTCGCTGGAAGAGCTCGGCAACCATGTCGGTTATCTGCCGCAGGATGTGCAGCTGTTCGATGGCACCATTGCCGAGAACATCGCGCGCTTCGAACCTCGCCCGCCGTCTCACAAGATACTGGCGGCTGCGCGAGCCGCCGGCGTTCACGATCTCGTCGTCCATTTGCCTGAAGGTTACGAAACTCGGATCGGCGAGGCCGGGACGGCGCTTTCGGCGGGCCAGAGACAGCGAGTTGCGCTCGCACGAGCCCTCTACGGCGATCCGTTTCTCGTCATCCTGGACGAGCCTAATTCCAACCTCGATGCCGAAGGGGAGGCCGCGCTGGCGGCGGCAATTGAGGGCGTGCGGGCGCGAGGCGGTATTGCTGTAGTGGTTGCACATCGGCCGAGCGCGCTTGCAAGCCTGGATCAGGTCCTTGTCATGGCAAATGGCCGTGTACAGGCGTTTGGCTCCAAGAATGAGGTCCTGGGCAAGGTAACCCGTCCGGGAGGCGTTCCTCTGAAGGTCGTCTCCGGCCCTGAGGAGGCGACACAGTGATGACGCAACATGCGGCGTCCGCGATCGACCGGACCATTCGACGCTATCTGTTGGGCGGTGTCGCGGTGTGCGTGCTCCTGGTTGGTGGGGCGGGAAGCCTGGCCGCGGTCACGGAGCTTTCCGGAGCCGTCATTGCTTCGGGAAGGCTGGTTGTAGATTCCAGCGTTAAAAAGGTGCAGCATCCAACGGGAGGCGTGGTCGGTCAAATCCTCGTTCGAGAAGGCGATGTTGTGAAGGCGGGCCAGGTCTTGATCCGTCTCGATGAAACCGTCACCCGGGCCGATTTAGCCATCGTCACCAAGAGCCTGGACGAATTCGAGGCCCGGCTGGCCCGCCTCGAAGCCGAGCGCGATGGCAATGACGCCATCGCCTTTCCAGCTTCGCTGCGCTCGCGACAGGGCGATCCTGAGATCCGGCGTGCGATGGCAGGCGAGCAATCCTTGTTCGAGTTTCGTCGCCAGGCACGCGCTGGCCAGAAGGCTCAGTTGGAAGAGCGCATTGCTCAGCTCAGCGAGGAAGTTTCCGGTCTGACCGAGCAAAGGGATGCTAAAAGCCAGGAAATCAATTTGATCGGGCTTGAGCTCGACGGGATGCGCAAGCTCTGGCACCGCAAGCTGGTTTCAATCGATCGCATAACGACGCTTGAACGTGATGCAGTCCGGCTTGAAGGCGAGCATGGCAAGCTGACTGCGGCAATCGCGCAATCGAAGGGCCATACGTCCGAAACGCGTTTGCAGATCATTCAGATCGACCAGGATTTGCGCAGCGAGGTGGCAACCGAACTCCGTGACGTCCAGGCAAAGCTCGCCGAGTTGGTTGAGCAAAAGGTCTCGGCCGAAGATCAACTCAGGCGTATCGATATACGCAGCCCGCAAACTGGCGTCGTCCATCAGCTTGG
The DNA here is from genome assembly GCF_040321655.1 of Mesorhizobium sp. M0306. Classification (NCBI taxonomy): domain Bacteria; kingdom Pseudomonadati; phylum Pseudomonadota; class Alphaproteobacteria; order Hyphomicrobiales; family Phyllobacteriaceae; genus Mesorhizobium; species Mesorhizobium sp. M0306. Next base: position 16,076 of record NZ_JAMYRY010000023.1, read on the forward strand.
CGTGCATACGGTCGGCGGCGTCATATCTGCCGGAGAGCTCATAATGCAGATTGTCCCTGTGACAGACGACCTGACCGTCGAGGCGCGCGTGGCCCCGCAAGACATCGATCAGCTGACACCAAGGCAGGACGCAACCTTGCGACTTTCGGCCTTCAACCAGCGGATAACGCCTGAGCTAAATGGTGTAGTCAGTGAGATCTCCCCCGATCTCAGCATCGATGAGCGAAGCGGCACGAGCTTCTATACCGTGCGGGTCACACTGCCGCGCACAGAGCTTACGCGGCTGAAAGGCCTGACCTTGGCGCCCGGCATGCCTGTCGAGGTATTCTTCTCGACCGGGAGCCGGACAATGCTGTCTTACCTCGTGAAACCTTTGGAAGATCAAATCCAGCGGGCATTCAGGGAGGAGTGAGTTCGCGCGCTGGCCTCGGCCATACGTGCCGACACTCTCGACCGCATGACCGCATGCGGAGCTGAAAGAGCAACGCATCGCTCCAGCGGAAGTTCAGGCTGCGGCAAGCCCATTGGTCGCGTATGTCGAGACAACTATTGCCGATGCGCCTATGTCGAACTCGTCATGGCAATCGGCGTGACCGGGAGCGCTCGCTTGTGGGCTGTGCTGGAATGCGCATGAAGTATGCGCCTGCGCGCCGCTTCGTTGATCTCCCGGCCTTCGAGGAAGTCGTCAATCTGATCGTATGTGAGACCATATGCATCTTCGTCAGGCCGAAGCGGGACGAGGTTCTCCAGGTCGGCGGTCGGAATCTTGTCAACAAGTTCAGACGGAGCGCCGAGATGCGCCGCCAAGGCGCGAACCCTGCGTTTGTTCAACCCGGAAAGAGGAAGAATGTCGGCGGCACCGTCGCCGAATTTGGTGAAGAAACCCATCAAGGCCTCAGCCGCATGGTCGGTGCCGATGACCAGCCCGCGGGTGGCGCCGGCGAGCGCGAACTGGGCGATCATGCGTTGACGCGCCTTGATGTTGCCGAGCAAGAAATCCTTGCGGCCTGCATCGCCAAGCTCGACCCCAGCCAGCTTGATCGAGTCCAGCATCGCGTCGGCAGCCGGCTTGATGTCGACCCGGTGCACTTCATCCGCCGCAATGGTGTCCAAGGCCCGCTGGGCATCATGCTCGTCTGCCTGGGTGCCGTACGGCAGACGAACGGCCAGGAATCTGGCGTCGTATCCTGTCCTTCGCAGTTCCTCGACGGCGCGTTGAGCCAGAAGGGCGGCGGCGAGTGAATCCACTCCGCCGCTGATCCCCAGCACATAGCTGCTTAGGCCCGACGCACGCAGATAGGTGCTGAGAAACTCCATGCGCCGATGCGCTTCCAGCGCGACATCGAAGCTCGCAGTGACCCCCAACGCGTCGATAATCATTTCCTGTTCTGTCATTCGCAGAAGTGCTCCCGAGGTCATAACATTCCGTCCAGTCGCGCGGCCACAAGGCCGACGGTGGTCACTGTCTCGACCTGCATGCCGCAGCGGCTCTCATGGATCGCCAGCATGCATCGTGAGTCGAGTCAGCTACGGAACATACCGCATCTGCGGCGATGACCACTGGCTTAGATCGATTGCTCCCATCACAGACGCGAGCACCGGGACCTCCGTTTCCGCGCCCGACGATAAGTGAATCAATCCCCGCAGACCGCAGCCGAGCATGCAGTCACCCGTGCCAAGCAGCCATACGGGTTTGTCCCGAGCAAAGCGGGCGGCACGAACCGCGCCAGTTCCGGAACAAGATCCATCAGTTGAGGATCTAGCCGATCGCGGGCCTTCGTCTCCCACCTTTGGTTCGTTTCGGGAATTCCGATCGACCATCTGTATTCCTCCCGGTCAATTGAGCTCGATCCAGGCCGGCGCATGGTCGCTTGGCTTGTCCCATCCGCGAAGCTCGACATCCACGCCGGCATTGCGCAGCCGGCCGGACACTGAGGGGCTCACAAGGAGATGGTCCATTCGCAGGCCGGAACTCCGATCGTAGCCGCCACGGTAGGAGAAATTCCAATAGGTGTAGATGCCCTTCTCCGGATGGATGCGCCGGACGGCATCTATCCAGCCAGCTTGGAGCATTTTGGCATAGGATTGCCGACTTTCCAGGAAATAGACCGCATCGCCCAGCCATCGGCTCGGCGCCACCGCGTCGATCGGGGTTGGAACGACGTTAAAGTCGCCGCACAGAACGCTTGGCACCCGGTCCTGGAGCAAATGCTGGCCGTAGCTGATGAGACGATCGAACCAGCGTAGCTTATAGTCAAACTTTGGGCCAGGCGCTGGATTGCCATTGGGCAGGTAGAGACAGCCCACGACAATCCCATCCACCTCGGCCTTGATATAGCGGCTGTGGGTATCGTCGGGATCCCCGGGTAGGCCGCGTCGACGTTCCACCGGCTCGATTGCGCGAGCGAGGATTGCAACACCGTTCTAGGATTTCTGGCCGTGCCAGATCGCGCCGTAACCCGCCTCCCTGATCGCTTCGGCAGGAAACTTGTCGTCCGACGTCTTCAATTCTTGCAGGCACACGATGTCGCAGTCGCTTTCGCCCAACCACTTCAGGAGCACAGGCAGTCGGCCGTTGACTCCGTTCACATTGAAGGTGGCGATGCGGGTCATGTGCACGCCCTCTTATGAAGACCTCGCGGCAGTCGGTCATAGGGCAATGTGGCCTATCCCCTGCGCTGAACCTCGAGCTCTTGATATCGCCAACTTCGCCGGCCTCCTGTGGGGCTGAAGGCTCACTTCCTGCCCAGCTTGTCTTCGACCTTCTTGCGAGTGTTGCCGAGCGACTTCACCGCCGACTTGACGTCAGCTTTGTTGGCGCCGGTTTTGCCCGCCTCATACTTCATTTCATGGTCCTGCCCACCAGCGATCCTTGCCCGGTCCTGGTTGCGTCCACGCGTTGTGCCAGTGTTCGCCATTTCTATCTCCAACGATAGCCTTCCAGTCACCAGACAACGCGGCCGGACTCTTCCGGTTCAATCCCGCGACGCGCAGGGGATGGAGCCAGCTCCCAGGCAGGGGTATCGAATGAGCCCTTGTATTCGGATCCGGCATGTCGCTACCGCGGGGCGGACCTAGCGGGCCGAAGCCTGGGAGGGTTATTTCGACATGGATGATCTTGCGCAGGAAAGCCGTACTCCTCTCGCTCAACACGTCACGCTCCGCTCGTCGTTTGCGTTCGCCCACGGCGCCGCATCGCCTGTCGACGTGTAGTAAAGGGCCTTCGTCGGGGAGGTCGACGCGTCCCCAAAGGCCCACCATCTCCTAATTGACGCCGTCACCTTCCCAACTGGAGACGTGAACATCAGAGATCTTCGTCCCGGAACTCCCAGGCCGGACGACCGTTTCCCCTTGTGTAAAACAATGGAGGATATGTCATGGACTGGAATCGGGTCGAAGGAAACTGGAAGCAGGTCAAGGGTAAGATCAAGGAAAAGTGGGGCAAACTTACCGATGATGATCTTGATCGCATCGCTGGCAATCGCGATCAGCTCGAAGGCAAGATCCAGGAACGCTATGGTATCGAAAAGGACCGTGTTCGGCAGGATATTGACGACTGGTATGATCGGCAAGTCTGGTAGGATCGCGTCAAGCGGTCATTTACAAGAGGCGCTGTTTATTTAACGGCGCTCATTGGTGCGCTGGCAGTTGCAAGGCCAAGCCAGCTCGTGTTGAGACAGCCAGCGGTCCGACCCAGCCGCTGCGATCGTAGGGCGCAGACCGAACAGCATGTGAGTTATGCGCTGACCGGCTGCCGTCCGGCCTTCCGCGATAACGCCATAGGCGCGAGCGTGGGCGCTGTTAAGTTCTCCGGGCGGCGGACCTGATGTCCGCACGGCCGGCGCCTCCCGCCCCCGAGCTCCCAAACGGGCGCCGGCCAATCTCGTCTAGGCGGCAGCATTTCCGTCAAAGGCCGGTTCTCCCTGCTGTCTTTTGTCGTGTTCGGCGGGATGTCGATGACAACTGGCAAGTCTGGTAGGATCAGAAAGCGCCATCGGACGCTAGGCTCGTGCAATCCTTCTTCAGTCTGACCTGATCAACCCCAGCCGCCTCCCCCGCTTCCACCGCCACCGCCACCAGAAGGAATGACAGGCGCGGGAACAGGCTCGTCCTCAACCGGTATAATTACTTTCTTCGCGGTTTTTTGTTTGCGAACGGGCTTGACGACCTTCGGCGGAGGCACCCGGCGGAGAATCTTCGGCTGGGGCGTTTCGACCAGCGGCGTCGGTTCAACCCTCGGAACCAGGGAAGTGCAGGCCATGAGACCCGCCAAGAAGCCGGATAACGCTGTTCCAAGTATTGCTTGTTTCAATACTCTGCCCGCCATTGTCTCCTCCTTGGTCAAAACAAGTCCCGACGCGGATTGGCTTCTTCCCAGACTCGTCTGGCCGCGTTAACCAGTTGAGTGTCTTGTGAACCGGAGCCGGCAAGCTTCGATTTCAGTTCCTGTCGCAGCTGCCTCAACGCCGCTGTTTTTGGCTTCGGTCCGAACTTTGCCAGCGTCCTCTGCGCGTCCGGCAGTTCCTTGCGCACGTCAAGTGCGGCCGCAAGTGCAAGGAAGCGCACGGCAAGGGCCTGATCGGCCTTGTCGCCCTTTTGCATTTCGAGGGCCGCTCGATCGTAAGCTGCGGACGGATCACCCCGAGCGATCCCAATTTCGAACAATCTTTGCGCTTCTGCGAGGCTCCGTTCCACACCGACACCGTCCCGATACATGCGTGCGAGGCTGCCAGGCGCATAGGGCTGGCCGAGATCGATTGCCTGCTGAAACAGCGCTAGCGCCGTATTGGGATCCTTCTCCACGCCCTGCCCGGACAAGTAATTGCGCCCGAGCAGGTTCATGGAATACATGTCCCGCCGCTGGACACCGGCTTGCAGGAAGGCAACAGCGCGGGCCGGGTCAGCGGTTACGCCGTTGCGGCCCTCGGTGAAGATCGCAGCCAGATCGTTCATCGCATAGGTGTGCCCCATCGCTGCCGCCTTGAGCAGCAGGTCCAAACCCTTGCCGGTGTCGGGCTTGACGCCATAGCCATTGAACAGGGCGCGACCCCACGACGTCATTCCGTAGGGATCGCCCTTGCCGGCGGCCGCCGCGTAGAGGGCGTTCGCCTGGGTGCGGTCGAGGGCCATCCCGGTTCCGGTCGCAAACATGTAGCCGAGTTCGAACACTGCGCGAACATGTCCCTTCCTGGCCGCCTCCTCGATGGCTGTCTTGGCTTCTTCGACCTTGCCTGCCGCAAGCAGCGCCCGCCCCAGTTCATAGCGGAAGCGCGGGACTTCGGGATAAGCCTTTACCGCGGCCTCGCAAAGCTCCACCGCGCTAGCGCCAATCTCATTCGGCAGCAGGCCGGGGGTGACGCCCTGCAGATCGAGAGGTTCGCCGGCAGCCGTGTCGCACGGATCGGTCCTCGGTGACAGTTTCATCGTGGCTGGCTTTGATGAGCTGCTGTCCGCCCGGATTTCGAAGCCGACCTCGACCTTGGCTTCCGCGCCGATCTGAGGTTCATAGCGCAGCCGGTCGACCTCTCCGGCCATCAGGCTCGACTGCGGCGACAGGGTTCGATCAGGCAGCGAGAGCGTTCCCGTTGCCGGATAACTCGATACTTTTAGGCTGACGGCGGGATCATCGGTCGGGAAATCCAGATTCAGCGCAACTGGACCCACGCCCACGGGAACGTCGATGTCGCGGTTTTCGATCGCCTCGGCCGCACCGGTGATATGAATGCCACGCTCCAGCACCTGCTGCTTCTGCTCGGCCTCGAGCGAAGCCATGATCTGTTCGCCTTGGACGCCTTCGCCGCTCTTGACCCGAAACACTACGATGCCTTGGGTCTGGCCGCCCCAGTTGTCATGCGTCGCATAGGCCAGCATGTCGACCTCTTCCTGCGGGGCGACTCCCTTGGGAACATCCATCTGCAGACGCGGTAGATCCTTGCCCTGGATGGGCACGCCCAACTCGACAGGCTTGCCGTCCAGCATCAAACGCCCCAAAGCGGGCGGTCTTTCGATGCTCAGGGTAATCGTGCCACCATCGACATCAACCGGTTCCGGCAGGCCCAAGTCGACCGGTCCGACTCCCGACAGCACGACCTTCTCCAGCACCGGCGGCAGCGAGGGTCGATTGCTGCGGCGCATCAGGACAACTTCGTCGATCAGCGATGAGTTCTCCCAGGGAACCTGGAGGCCGTTTGTGGCCTCGACCACATCGCGGCGCACCGCCGCCATCACGGTGCGGATCTCCTGGTTCGGGGCCAGCGCGCGACGGGAAAACGCCGCCGAAAACGGGCTGAGTTCGCCGGCGCCGTCATAAGCCGCCGCCCCGGGTTCGGTGGCGAAAGCAATCAAGGTGTTCAGCGAGCTTCTCACCTGTGCGAGCCCGGTATTGCCGGCAGTGATGAGCTGGTCTCTCAGCCAGTAATTCTTGCGCGGAAACGGATTGTTGCGGCAGGCATCGAGTATGATCACCTGAATCTTTGACTTCGAGCGTAACTGTTCCAGCACATCGTTGAGCTTGATGGCCTGGACTTCGATGTCCGCCGCCTGCTTTAAGGAGGCATCGACCGGGATCAGAAAATTTTCGCCGCCGATCTGGAAACCGTGGCCGGAGTAGTAGACGACGGCCAGTTCTGCGCCGTCTGCAGCGGCAAGATAGTTGCGGAACTGCTCCTCGAATTGCAGCTTCGTCAGATCGCTTGCGACGAAGACCTCGAACCCTGCCAGTCGAAACGTTTTGGACACGTCCTCGGCATCGTTGGCCGGGTTCTTGAGTGCGGGGAATTGTCGGTACTCCGAGTTGCCGATGACAAAGGCGACCCTTCGGTCGGCGCAAGCGTCAAAGGTCGTGAAGCTCGCGAAGAGGAAGGCTGCGATGATTCCGCAAAGTCGGAGCATGGCAAATCCCTTGAACGCTGTTGCCTCGCCCACAAGAACACGGCACGTGGTAGCAAGGTCCGTCAGAGAGCATGCAGTCTGCCGAAACAAAAAGAGAGAAAAGCCGTCGCGACAGCGGGCATATTCCTCACTTGATCGAATGCTAAATTACATCAGTGACCGAGTGTCTGCAACTCTGTCGCACCTCCACGCGTGCTCTTTAGATCCCTGGTCGCTCTGCTCGGTCGGCGATGCGCAACTTACGAACTACAGCGACTGGTCAAATCCGGGTGCGCGCCGATGCAGTGCTGCTGTTCCAAGGCGCGTAAGCGTCGCCGTTAGACTCCGCTTCCGTTAAGCCCTGTCAGCCGCCACCAATCTCGCGTAGACATGCCTGCCCGCATCCGGCGCTGCGACGTGAGAACCCTATGCGTATACTGTCGCGTACCCTCTTCCTTTTCCTAGGCCTCTGCCTGACCAGCCTTTCGCCCGCCAGGGCCGCGGCGGGCGATTGCGGTGATGCTGCCGCGCTGGTGCAGCAGGCCTATCCCAAGGCCCGAAAAAGCGCCGACGGCACCTCGTTCACGCTTGAACCGCATATCAGCATCGCCTCAACGCTCCCGGAGAGCGATGCGCCATTCGGCCTGGTCTGCAAGATCTGGCCCGCCCACGACGACCTGCTACTGGTCGCAGTGCCGCTGATTGACGCCGCTAACGGCGACCACTTGCATGTCGGCGATATCGAGCTTCTGGTCGTCGACAGGAAGAGCCTGCGGGTGCGCCAGCGCCTGCTCCAGCCCGGTCTGATGACCGATGACGCAATTGTCATCGACAAGGTGGAATTCGACACCGGCCATTATGCACTGGCCCCCGGTGTCACCGCATTCGGCCTGCGCATCGAAATGGCACACCATTCGCTGACCGCTCCGTTCACTGAAACCGACCTGCGGCTCTTCGCTCTCGTCCGCGGTGAACTCCACGTGGTGCTCGACGGCCTCGTGGTGGCCGGCTCTGGCGGCGATAGCGATGGCAGTTGCGCCGAATCCTTTCATTCCAGCCAGGTCAGCCTGGCGATGAGCCCGGCGAGCCATCAGGGCTATCACGATATCACCGCGGTTGAGCGGTCGACTACCGATAATCCCTCCCCCGACCAGAATGGCGAATGCCAGTCCCATCCCAGCAAGCCTGTGAAGCGGACCTACCGGGTGCGCTATGACGGCAGCCGCTATGCGGTTCCGGTGGCACTCAAGGTGATGGGGTTGTGACGCGGCCGCACACGTCCCTGCCTTGGTTCGTCAATGTGATCAATTCCAGTTGAAAGGGTATCGATCATTAATTCTCTCGTGGTAGGAGGCGCTCAAGGGGGCTCTTCCCAAAGGAGCTGATGATTTGTGGTGGTCAAGATTCAAAAGGGGTTTTGCAGGAACGTGGGACGACAGACTTGACGGGCTATTCTCCGCAAAGGTCGACTACGCCGGAAAATCCATTCTCGATGTTGGCTGCAATATGGGCGTTGTCGCCTATGAGATATCCAAGCTGAAACCCAGCTCGATCCACGGGATCGACATTGCCAAGCCGCATATCGAGACTGCAAAAATGTTATTGAGCGGCTCCCCGGTACACGCCCGGTTCGATCGCCTGAATCTTGGCAGCCGGCGCCTCGGCAATATCCTTCTCCCGAAATACGATATCGTCCTGCTGCTGGCCGTCTATCAGCACATGCAGCGCAACATCGGCCCAGGCAAGGCGCGAAGGGTGCTTTCCAATATTGTCAGGCGCACCTCAAACGTTGTTGCCCGCGTTCCGCCGGGAACGGATGGCGAATTCATCGAAACGCTTTCTGACGACGGGTTCCAGGTTAAGAGCACTCACACATCGCCCCTTGGTAGTCATGTGCTGGTGCTTGAGAAACCCGCTCTAGGAAATCCGCAGCCATAGAGATTTCGCATCACGAGTGGCAATCTGCCCCACTAACATCCCATGTGTCAGCAGCGGCGCCGACCCGCTGCTGGCTGCAACTCCGCCCGGGAGCCCCATTCGCCGGCAGAAGCATCTCGCGGCTGGACTTCGCCAATGCCGTTGACATTGAGGGTCGCGGCTGCGGTGTTCTCTGCCACTGCTTGACAGACTGGATGCGCCCGTTGGCGTAGGTAATGAAGACGAAATTGGGCGCCAAGGCGAGAGCATCGGCCGTCCCGCTGCTGTCAGTGCGCTGCCGGTCGAAAATCAACCATGTGCGCCATCATCTCTTAGGCGCCCGCCCTGCGCTCATGACTCATGGCGCCGGGCGGGTGAACAGAGTTCGGAATTGCTCCTCCGCACGCCGCAGTCCTTCATCTGTCAGAACCACTGACTTCGCCTTGTTTGCTGGATTCGCGATCAGCCCCTTCTCGTGCAAGCGATCCAGAGCGTTCCAATCCAACCCCTTCCAGGCGCGCCTCTCTTCATGCAGCGTCAGCCAAAGCAGGCCCAGAACGGCATCGTCGATCTTGTCGGTGTCGATCTCCATGCAAGCAGTCTAACACGCGAAAGGGCCTCTGCCACGATCCACACCGGATGGTTACTCCCTGCCGCGAGCCTTCGGCTGAAAATAAGTGCTTCACTCAGACGTCGCGTGCGCGACAGCGTCATTTGCGCGGTGGACGAGCCGGGATGGGATCGGAGTTCATCATGGTGCCTAAGCGGCCGTGGCAGCCTTGCCGCTGGCAATGAAATGCGGATTGGCGAAAATCCTCGTCGTCGCTCTGGTTGCGCTTGCCGCAGGCGAGCGGCGCACCATCCAGCGTGCGCGTCATGCCGCCGGCAGCGCGCGGTACCGCGTCGCCCGGTAGCGGTGTCCTCATTCCATAGTGCGGCCGAAACGCGGATACGTTTTGCTGGACACTTTCTTTTCCGACGCGCTCTCCGGCCCGCAGAAGTCTTAACCTTGCCAGAGGTGAATTTTTGACCCCAGAGCGGTTATGGCGAAGGGCATTCCGGGCCACAACCGACTTTGCGACATCCCCTTCACTGATTCACTGCCCGTCTGGCGCCAGAATGCGAAATCCGCTGTGAGGGTCGGGGCTTAGCTACCAACCGCTCAAGGTCGGTCCGACGTTGCAGGTCTGACGTGTTTTCATCGAGCCAAGACTGACTCTAGTACCGTGCCGGGAATGAGCTATAGTTCAGATACTAATGAAGGCCGGGCGCTTGCACAATGGCTGGACTGGGTGAACAGATTGCGCGTCAGCAGCGCACCATGGGACCGCTCCTGGTGGCGGCAGTGGTCATCGGCCTTATCGGTCTGCCCGTCGCAGCCTGGCTCGACCTCCGAGATCTGTCGGAACGGATGCTGCGCAGGCAAGCCAGCGAAATCAGCCGGATCATCGACGAAATGCGCGGATTCTACGGCAGCGACGTCGTGGGACGCGTGCTGCAAGCAGACGGCGCCGTGACTGCGACGCACAACTACCGGGACGTCCCAGGCGCGATCCCTATTCCAGCAACCCTCTCGATTGAACTCGGCAAGCGCATCAGCGCTCACGACGGGTCGGTCAAATATCGGTTCGTCTCGGATCTGCCTTTCAAAGGTCGCGCCCCCCACCAGCTCGATGTATTCGAGCGGAATGCAATCCTTGCTTTGCGCGCCAACCCGAAGGAGCCGATCATCGAAGTCTCGGGCTCACTGTTTGACCGGCAGGTCCGCGCCGCGGCCCCGGTCGTTATGGGACAAGTCTGCGTGACGTGCCATAACTCACATCCGGACAGCCCCAAGACTGACTGGAAGGTAGGGGATGTCCGAGGGATCCAGGAGATATCAGTCAATCAGCCTATCGCTGCGAACGTGCTGACCTTCAAGTATCTGCTCCTATATTTCGGCTTCGCGGCGGCGGCGGGCCTGACGTTCATTCTCCTGCAGCGTCGGCAGTCCGCGTTGATTCAGGGCATCAACAAGGAGCTTTCCGAGGCAAACGACTTCCTGGCCGCGATTTCATTGAAGATCGCCAAATACCTTTCGCCTCAAATTTACAAAAGCATCTTCAGCGGCCAGAAGGACGTCACCATCGCGACCGAGCGCAAGAAGCTCACGATCTTTTTCTCCGACGTCAAGGATTTCACCGCGATCGTGGAACGGCTCCAGCCCGAGGACTTGACACTTCTCCTCAACGAGTACTTCACCGAGATGTCGACGATCGCGCTCAAACACGGCGGCACCGTCGACAAGTTCATCGGCGACGCGCTTCTTGTGTTCTTCGGAGACCCCGAGACGCAAGGCATCGAGGAAGACGCGAGAGCCTGCTTGCGCATGGCTGTCGACATGCAGCGTCGGGTGGAGCAGTTGAACAGGGTGTGGCGTGACCGCGGAGTTGAACGGCCCTTCCGAGCTCGAATGGGCATCAACACGGGCTATTGCAATGTTGGGAACTTCGGTTCCGATGATCGGATGGACTACACGATCATTGGAGCCGAAGCGAACTTGGCGGCCCGTCTGCAGTCGATTGCCGAGCCCGGCGGCATCTGCCTCAGCTATGAGACTTACGCGCTCGTGCGCGACCTTGTCCGGGCGCGTCCATTAGCACCGATTGCCATGAAGGGGATCAGCCGGGAGGTTGTCCCCTACGAAGTCGAGGGCCTCCTGGGTGAACTCGCCCAGCGCCCTCAGGTCATCAGCGAGCATGCGACTGGCCTCGACTTGTTCCTCGATGTTGAGGCAATCGAAGAGAACGGGGTCGAGCGGGCGAAGAAACGACTTTCGGAGGCGCTCCTGGCCTTATCCATCCGAAGCAAGCCCGCCACATTTTAGATTCTTGAACGTGATGCAATCTGGACCGTGGCCAGCCACGTAAAGTCGGGTTCAACACCGTTCAGCGTTCAGCTGCGCCGGGTGCCGGCCAGGAGTTCGCGCGCATCATCCTCGTTGGTCATCAGCGCCGTCAGGGCCGAGGCGTCGATGAAATCAGTCATTCTCGTACAGGCTGTCGCGAAACGCCTTGTCGGCGGGCCTGCCGTGATCAGGCTTGCCCCGGGCTCGCAGATCACGGCAGACCCTGACGCCGATCTCTACCAGGGACGGTCTAGCCTGTTCGCGCTCAAGCTCATGCTTGAGCGCGGCATGGACGGCCTCTGTCAGACCAGTCCTCTTAGGTGCGGCGACCCGGCGGGCCAGTGCGCCGGTCTCGGGATTTTTGATGTGGAACGCCATCACTCGCTCGTATAGCCGTTCAAGTGTATCGGTATTTAGCAATTTGGATACACTGTGCGAAGGCCCCGCAGCATCGACCGGACACGAAGCGAATCGGCCACGCGACCCAACTGTAGGCTGGATGGGGATAGTGCCGTTGTGTTTACAGACCTCGAGCGGTATCTGAGGTCGCTTCCATAACTCACTTGTAACACCCGCATTTTCGTACGGGTCTGGAACTGCGCAATCATGGTCTAGCCAGATTTGGCAGCCTTGCCGCTGGCGATGAAATGCGGGTTGGCGAAATCCTCGTCGTCGCTCTGGTTGCGCTTGCCGTAGGCGAGCGGCGCTCCATCCAGCGTGCGCGTCATGCCGCCGGCGGCGCGTAGCACCGCGTCACCCGCGGCCGTATCCCACTCCATGGTGCGGCCGAAGCGTGGATACACGTCCGCCTCGGCGCCGGCGAGGAGGCAGAATTTCAGCGAGGAGCCGACCGAGACGATTTCGGCAGCGCCAAGCGCGCGGATATAGGCGTCGGTTTCCGGTGTGTTGTGGGACCGGCTGGCAACTACGGTCAGCGGCATCATACCGGCCCTTGCCGAAATCGGCAGGCGATCGACGATTTGGTAGTCGTCATTGACCTCGATCGCTTCCGCTTTGCCCGGCCGGCCGGAAAAGAAGCGGCCGGTGCAAGGCGCGAAAACGACGCCGATCTCCGGCACGCCATGGCGAACCAGTGCGATATTGACGGTGAAATCGGTCCTGCGGTTGACGAACTCCTTGGTGCCGTCGAGCGGATCGATGAGGAAGAAGGCGTCGCCGAGATCCGGTGCCATGATGCCGGCCGAAGCTTCTTCCTCGGCCACGCATGGAATTTCGGGAAATGCGACGCGCAGCCCGGCAAGGATAATCTTTTCGCTCTCGCGATCCGCCTCCGTCACCGGCGAACTGTCCGATTTGCTGTCGACCGCACAGCCGGCACGAAAGACGCGCATCACCTCGCGCCCCGCCGCCAAGGCAAGGTGCTCGAAGACGGCGAGCATCGCTTCGTCGTCAGATACCGCCGCCGTTATCATATTGGTCTTCGGCAATGTCCCGCTCGTTCAGCCAGTGTTCAAGGGCGTCCACCATCTCCTCGGCCGATCTGCCGAGTGTCTTGAGATGGATTTCGGGCTTTTCCGGCACCTCATACGGTGAATCGACGCCGGTGAAATTCTTGATCTCGCCGTTCAACGCCCGCGCATAGAGGCCCTTCGGATCGCGCCTGGCGCATTCCTCGAAGGGGGTGTCGACAAACACCTCGACGAATTCGCCGTCGGCCATCAGTTCGCGCGCCATGCGCCGCTCGGCGCTGAACGGCGAAATGAACGACACGATGACGATCAGCCCGGAATCGGCCATCAGGCGCGCCACTTCGGCGACGCGGCGAATGTTCTCGACACGATCGGCGTCAGTGAAGCCGAGATCACGGTTGAGGCCGTGGCGGACGTTGTCGCCATCCAGAATGTAGGTATGGCGCCCGGTGGCGAACAGCTTCTTCTCGAACAGATTGGCGATGGTCGACTTGCCCGAGCCCGAAAGCCCGGTGAACCAGAATACGGCCGGTCGCTGGTTCTTCATGTCGGCACGCGCGCGCTTGCCGACATCGAGCGACTGCCAGTGGATGTTTTCGGCGCGGCGCAGCGAATGTAGGATCATGCCAGCGCCGACCGTGGCATTGGTGATGCGGTCGATCAGGATGAAGGCGCCGGTGGTGCGGTTCTCGGCAAACGGATCGAAGGCGATCGGCGACCGCGTCGAGATGTTGCAGATGCCGACTTCGTTCATTTCAAGCGACTTGGCCGCCTCATGGGCAAAGTCGTTGACGTTAACGCGGTATTTCAGGTCGGTGACGGTGGCGCTGGTCTGGTCGGTCTCGGTGCGCAGGATGTAGGAGCGGCCAGGCAGCAGCGCATGTTCGTCGAACCAGACGATGTTGGCGGCGAACTGGTCCGCGACCTGCGGCCGCGCCGCCGGCGACACCAGCATGTTGCCGCGCGAGACCTCGACCTCGTCGTCGAGGACAAGCGTGATGGCCTGGCCGGCGATAGCCTGCTGAAGATCGCCGCCATGCGAGACGATGCGCCTGACATGGGAGGATTTGCCGGATTTGGCGACGACCACCTCGTCGCCCGGCGCAACCGATCCGGAGGCTATGGTGCCGGCGAAGCCCCGGAAGTCGAGGTTGGGACGGTTCACATATTGGACCGGAAATCGGAACGGCAATTCGACCACGGCTTCATCGACCGAGACGGTTTCGAGATGTTCAATCAGCGTCGGGCCGGAATACCAGTCCGTCCTATCGGATCGGCCGGTAACGTTGTCACCGTAGCGGGCCGACATAGGAATGGACACGATCGTCTGGAAGCCGAGTTCACGTGAGAACTGCCCGTAATCCGCGACGATCCGTTTAAACACCGCCTCATCGAAGCCGACAAGATCGATCTTGTTGACGGCGAGCACGATGTGGCGGATGCCAAGCAGCGAGGCGATTATCGAATGTCGCCTGGTCTGACGCAGTACGCCTTGGCGGGCATCGATCAGCACGATGGCGAGATCGGCGGTTGATGCACCTGTCGCCATGTTACGCGTGTATTGTTCGTGGCCGGGCGTGTCGGCTACGATGAACTTGCGCTTTGGCGTGGCGAAGAAGCGATAGGCAACGTCGATGGTGATGCCTTGCTCGCGCTCGGCTTCGAGGCCGTCGACCAGCAGCGCGAAGTCGACGTCGTCGCCGGTGGTGCCATGCTTGCGCGAATCGCGCTCGAGCGTGGCCAGCTGGTCCTCGAAAATCTGCTTGGTGTCGGAAAGCAGACGCCCGATCAGCGTCGACTTGCCGTCGTCGACCGAGCCGCAGGTCAGGAAGCGCAGCAGCGACTTTCGTTCCTGTGCCGCCAGATAGTCGCGGACTCCGTCGGTCGGGGCGAGGCTCTTGGCCATGATGTGGCGCATACTCAGAAATACCCCTCGCGCTTCTTCTTTTCCATCGAGCCGGCTTCATCACGGTCGATCAGGCGACCTTGCCGCTCGGAAGTGCGCGCCGTGAGCATCTCGCCGACTATCGCCTCCAGAGTGTCGGCCTCCGAGTCGATCGCGCCGGTCAGCGGATAGCAGCCGAGCGTGCGGAAGCGCACCATTCGGTTCTGCACCGCCTCGCCCGGCCGCAGCTGCATGCGCCCGTCATCCTTCAGGATGAGCATGCCATCGCGCTCGACGACCGGGCGCTCCTTGGCGAAATATAGCGGCACGATCGGGATGTCTTCCTGGAGAATGTACTGCCAGATGTCGAGCTCGGTCCAGTTCGACAGTGGAAACACCCGGATCGATTCGCCGGCCGCGATGCGGGTATTGAAAATCTTCCACATCTCCGGCCGCTGGTTCTTCGGATCCCAGGCGTGCTGGGCGTTGCGGAACGAGAAAATGCGCTCCTTGGCGCGCGACTTCTCCTCGTCGCGGCGAGCACCGCCGAAGGCTGCATCGAACCCGTATTTGTCGAGCGCCTGCCGCAGGGCGACCGTCTTCATCACATGTGTATGGGTGTTGGAGCCGTGGTCAAACGGGTTGATGTTGTCGCGCACGCCGTCTTCATTGACATGGACCAGGAGGTCGAAGCCGAGCTTTTGCTGCATCTGGTCGCGAAAGGCGATCATCTCGCGGAATTTCCAGGTCGTGTCGACATGGAGAAAGGGAAAGGGCGGCTTGGCCGGATAGAACGCCTTCATCGCCAGGTGCATGAGCACGGACGAATCCTTGCCAACCGAATAGAGCATGACCGGCTTGGCAAAGGCCGCGGCCACCTCGCGAAAGATATGGATGGATTCAGCCTCAAGCCGCTGAAGGTGCGTTAGTGCGATATTCATGGACTGTGAGCGTTCTTTCGTACCGATCCACGGAAGGGCCTGCGTCGGAGGCGACCCTCAGCCGCCGGATTCAAACTGTACTTCTGGACAATCTATTCTCGTGCGGGCGTTCTAGCAGATCGTTTCGGTCCAGAACAATGCAAGACAGGCCTGCGGCCGAATGGTTCGGGAATGAATTTTTCATACAGCCGGCGAAATCGAGAAATTTCTGCTCAGAGAGCGATTGCACTTGGGAGGGGCGGGGAAATGTCGCCTGAGCCTCGGAACCCGACAGCCAGGAGCCGGCTCGCCTCACAGGGGTCCGCCACGGGCTGGCGACACAAGCCGCGGCGACGAAGGTCGCTAGGACGAAGTTCCGATGGGAACAAACAGCTTGTCACCGTTGTGATCGATCTCGATCACCTCACTCTTGCGGCTCAAGCGTTCCGCAAATCCTCTGTGAAATATAATGGCGTTCATAAAGGCAAACGTCATCGCCAGCGCCCCGGTTCGCAGCGGATAGTCGACCAGCGAATGAACGAGAAGAAAAGACACCGAGAGGAATGCCGCCTTCTGAAGAGGGTCACGGCGAACCCTGGCCAGTGCAGCGAAAAGCAGTACGAAATAACCTGCCATCAGCAGGATAGCCGGAATCCCACCTTCAAAAGCTATTTCAAGATATTCATTATGGGCATGATTAACGTATTGCCTAAAAATCATGCCCTCCCTTTCGTATATTTGATAGGCGTTTTGAAAATTCCCAAATCCGACGCCCGTCGCCCAATTGTCTTTGATCCCCTCGATCGTCGTTCGGGCGAATTCTCCGCGCCCGAACGCCGGATCAATTGCCTCCACGTCGATCTTCGTCCACGCGCCCATCGTATAGATCGAAAGCCCAACAAAAATCAGCAGAACGCTGAATCCGCTCGCCCTTGAACGGGCTGAGAGAAAGATCACAGACAATACCGTGATCGCTAACCCGATCAGAATACCGGCACGCGAACCGGCCGCCAAAAGCAGCAGCAGAAGTGTGACCAATCCAAGCGACCCCGACAAAAGGCGCCCACGGAAGAGGCCATGATAAACGACGAAGGGGATCGAGACAAAAAGCAAAGCAGCGAAATGATTTCGGTTCGCAAAAAGCCCGGCGTTGATCGTGAAAGGCAACAGTCCCTTAATAGCGACATCGTCGGAGAGCGAATATTGAATCGCTCCCGCCAATCCATTGCAGATCACGCCCATGAAGAAGAATGGAAGAAGCGCGCTGACCTGCTCGGCACGCAAACGCAATGCGGCCAAACAAAACGCTGCAGCGGCCAGAAGATAAAGCAGGCATTCGACCGTGCGGCCGACCCCAACGCTGATGAAGCGAAATCGGCTTTCTCCAACCCAGGGATGTCCGAGTAGCTGCCCCGCCCGCAACCCGTTAAATATGCCCGCAGGCAGTGGGACGATTTGCAAAACCGCCAGCGCCACGGCGGAAACCAGCAGCCACAGAACAGGCCGGGGGATTCTCTGGCCGGGAGCTTGCGAAAGGACCGCTGCCGCCGACACTATTGCCGCGACCTCGATCAGTGTGTCGGTATAGAGGCCGCTTGCCGTACCACCACCGATCAGCAGCGATACAAACAAGACCGAGCCGAGGAGATATTTATCCCATTCCGACGGCCGGTCATTCAAGATGGAAGTCTTTCGATGCTCAATTTGTGCATGACCAACGTTCCCACATATCGAAATCGCCAGCTCTCTGCAATGGCGGCCGTCTTCAGCGTCAACACTTGCATGGGGCAGTCAGTCGGCTCAACCGAGAAATCCTGACTCAGAGTTCGTCGGTTGAATGTCCCCTCCGGAATGTTGAACCGTGCTATCTCGCCGCTCGGGCCCAGGCATCTAATCGACCAGAACAACTCCTTTGGAAGCTTCAGGTTTCGTGCAGAGGCAATCAGTGAAATTTTGTACACACCCGGAGGCAGCGCAACATACTGCTGAAGAGCTGTGTTCTTGACCGGCGTGTTCAAGAACCGAACCGTAGCTCCGCCCTCGCCCTCCACCGCGTCGTGGGACGTGGCAAATGTCACTTCCAAGCCCGACTGATCGCGGACCTGCCAATCGAAGGGTTTGCCGCCCGAAACCGGCTCAAAGGTGCCGTTGAAAATATATCCCACTAACTTACGCTCTTGCTCGGACAGGCTGAAAAGAAACAGCCGATAGGCCGGTCCATAGTCCTGTTGGCGAAAATAGCCGTTTATGACGGCGGTCAGTTCGCCCGAATTCGGTGGCGCGTTTGATCCGGTCAAGTCGAGCAGCAGCCGATTTGCGAAATCGAGACCCTCGGGGGTTTTGCTAAGGGCATAGATCAGACTGGCTCTCCAGGGCGCCTCCCCCCTGATGGCGGTCAGCACGGCTTGATACCCGCTAGGATTTAAGAGGATTGTCGGTAGGCCATCCGAGATCGTCGGAAATTGGTCTGGCCACCGCCGGAGCAATATGTCGATCTCGCCGACGGCCTTTGACAAATCACCTGCCTCGGTCGCGTGGCCAATTGACCTCTGGAGTGCATGGATTTCTGTCTTGGATAATCTCAGCGCCTGATCGAAAAGCCTATTGGCTTCGTCTTTTTCGCCTTGCCGGTATTTGATCTCACCGATCAGGCTATAGAGACGTGCGTCGGCCAGGTTGAAACGAAGCGCATCCTCGGCCCTGGTAAGTAGGGCCTCTAGGTCCGGAGCGTCATTCGAGTCGTTCAGATCGCTGGTGATCTCGCCTATCAGCGCATCGACGTTCAGCGGATCCAGCGCAAGAGAAACGGCTGGTGTGTCCGTTTCAAGAAACCGACTTAGCCCGATCGACGAAGCCGCCAATACTAGAACGGAGGCGACGAACCAAACGCTTGAACGCCGGAGATTTTGCATAAGCGGGCTGGTCTGCTCCATCATTCACTTTGCCCTCAATCTTCGCTGTATCCGCGCCATAACTATAATATTGGAAGTTCATGTACTTATAGGCGTAGTTATAGTCGAACTTGTTCACCGCGAATTTTGACATCGCGGCTCCAACAACGTTGGCACCGGCGGCTCGCATGCGCTTCAACGCCGCCTTCGCCGATTTGCGTGTCACCTGATTGGTGGAGATGACCATCAATGTCCCTTCGGCAAGCCGACTGAGGATTGGCGCGTCCGAGAGGCCGACGATCGGCGGCGCGTCGATGATTACAACATCGAACCGCTTCCCGAGATTGGTAATGATCAGAGCCATCTTCGGCGAAGAGAGCAGATCGGCGGGATTTGGAGGAATCGTTCCAGAAGTCAAAACGGTGACATTTGGATATTTCGTCGCCCTGAAAATGCTCGCTAGATCCTCTTTGCGGACAGTGTTCGTCAGCAGATTGCTCAGGCCGATTGTATTGTCCAGACCAAACAGGCGGTGAAGATTCGGTTTCCGAAGGTCCCCGTCGACAATGAGAACTCTAGCGCCCAGCGCGGCAAAATCCTGTCCGAGCTTGAATGAAGTGGTTGACTTACCTTCCGAGGGCTCCGAACTCGTGACAACCAGCGATCGTGGCGCGCCTTCCGCACCGGAGAATTGCAACGATGTACGAAGCGAGCGATAGGCCTCTGACAGCCCGGACTTCTGATCGGCGATAGCGGCCACGAGTTCCCGGTCATCGACAAGCGGCAAGATGCCGAGCATTGCCAGTCCCAGCTCTTTTTCAACCTGCTCGGGATTGGTAAAGGTGTTGTTCAACAGCTCGATGACATAGATGATCGACGCGCTCAGAGCCAGGAAAAGCGCCAGCGCGATCGCGACGTTGATGCTCAGGCGCGGCGAATATGGGCTATTCGGCTGGGTGGCAAAATCCACGATTGCGGCGGTTTGTGTCTTGAGTTCTGAGCTGACCCCAACCTCGTTCAGCTTGGCGATAAGGCTGTCGTATTGCGACCGGTTTGAATCCACTTCGCGCTTCAGGATCGTGTATTTTATGTTCTTGTCGTTGAAGATAACCTGCTGCTTTTCCATTTCGGCAAGTTTGGCCTTCAGATCGACCTCCTTGTTCTGTGCCTCCTGGTATTTCAACCGCAGCGAATCGGTTATCGCGAGGACGCCGTTATTATAAAGCCGCTGCAACTCCTTGATCTGCGATTGGAGCTGCTGCATCTCCGGAAAACCAGGCTTGAGAATACCCAACTTTTGCTGGTACTGGCTAGTCAAGTCTGCCAGCTTGTCACTGAGTTTTTGTAGACCTTCGCTTTCCAGGACGGGGGCCAAGCTCGAACCGCGGCCTTTATCTATTTGATCCACGACCCGCCCTGCATCGAGACGGTCCTGGATTGCTGTCGCAAGGGCGGTGTTCAACGCCTCGATATTCGATCCTATCAGTGACTTGTCGTCACCGGTTATCGTGATGCCGGCATCCTTCGCATAAGCGACCAACTCCTCTTCGGATTTCTGGAGCTTTTGCTTTACTTGCAAAACCTGTTCCTGGATGAACTGCCGTGCCAAGTCGGACGTTTCGCTGGTCTGATCGAGGCGTTGGTCAATAAAGCTTTGTGCAACCTGATTGGCTACATCACTTGCATATTTCGGCTTCTGATCGACAAACGTGATCGATAGCAGGCTCGTGTTGGCGACAACATTGACGGTTAGATCCCTTAGAATGCGCCCGATCGCAATTGCTTCGCGTTGCTCCGGAGTTCTCTCCTCAATGGAGGGCGATTTGGAAATTCCAAATGCACGATAAAAGATATTACCGAGGGAAAAGTCCGGAGTAGGGAACAGGAAGTCTGGCTTTTCGCTAAGCCCTAGCTGGAAGACAACGCGCTGGGCCAATGCACGGCTTTTCAGCTTTTCACGAGCCGTCAGGAAGGCCCGGACGTCCGCGTTTTCAGAAACCACCTCGATGTCCTGGAAGACCTTGGCCGAAGGAACCAGTACCTCCAATTGCGTGGTTGCCTGGTACTTTGGCGTTTGCATCATGGTAATGACGACGCCGGCGACAAGCCCAGCTGCTACCATCATAACTATGAGCCAACGGTACTGGACAACGTAAAAGAGCAGCTTTAGCGGGCTGAAGCCCTCGTCCTGCTCCGAGTGGTCGCGACCATAGGGGCTATAGTTTTGCGCACCGTCGTAATAGAGGTCGGCGGATAACGCCTGGCTATGTCCTGGGCCTGCAATTTGATGCTGTCTACTGCGATCGAGCATGGTGCGAGGTAATCCTAGGTTTTGTCTGTATTTCCGAAAAATCCGAGTGCGATTTATAGTCCTGGGATCACCGCAAGTCGGGCTGCACTCGAGGCGACACCGAGCGCGTCCTTGAGATTATTCATCGCGATTTTCGATTTCGAGGCAAATACGACAATCTTGTCGCCACCATAGATGCGTGGATTGCGACTCTTGCCACCACGAATCTCCTCGACGTTGTAATTAGCAACCAATGTGTTTGGGCCGATATTGCGATAGACAAAGACCTTTTTTGCGTCCCCAACGGTATTGAACCCTCCGGCAAGGGCGATCGCATCGATGAGAGAAGAATTGCTCGACACCGGATAAATGCCGGCCCTGTTGACTTCGCCATCGACGGTTATGCGCTGGCCGATCGATTCCTTGATGAAAATCGTGACGTCAGGAGACTGCAGGTATTTGGCGCCATAAGTGGTCTCGATCTCCTGCTCCAACTGCCGGACGGTCTTCCCTGCCGCGGTAACGGTGCCAATAAGCGGAAGCGAAATCTGGCCGGCGGAGTCGACTTGAACCGTTCTGTTCAAGTTGTCGACCTGAAACACGTTCACCTCGAGCACATCGTTCGGAGACAGAGGCTGCTCGCTGCCGTTCTGTGTATTTTGCGGTGCAGGCAGTTCCTTCACAACCCGCAGAGCGCCGCCGCCTGAAAGTGGCGTGGATGCTGATGTCAATTGCAGCGCATCGACCGAAGTCGACGAAGATGGTGTCGTCGACGAGGTGCTCGTGCATGCCGACATCGCGAGGGAAGCGAGCAGGGCCAAAACCGTGCCCATACGGCTTGCGAAGCGGAAAAAGCACATCACGCTGTCCCGCCCTTGAACAAACGGCCAAATCCCCCAAACCGGCTGGCGTTGGCAGTGTTTCGATTTTTCTGACGTGCCTTTCCAACCGGCTCGATGGGCCGGTTCGCCAAGATTTCGCTTGGACGTTTCAGCACCATATTGCGGGCCTCGTCTTCGCCACATCGCTTGGCAGCCGCAGCAACCGCCTGTGAAAGCCCAGGACGCCGGCGTGATGCGCTATGAGTATCCGATGCGATGATATCCACCCTGCCCTCGTCAATCAGCTTTTCCGAATAATAAAGCGCCGTGCGTCCAAAAGCACCAACAATCGAGTCTGCGGTAAGCTGGATAAGGCAGCCCATCGCATTCAACCTCTCGATAACGTCGTAATTCGTTTTGATCCAGGTCAAACGCTCGGGGTGAGTAAGAATCGGGATGAAACCGGCGTTTATGAGGCGTAGGGCGAGATCCTCCATTCGCGGAGGTAAAACATGATGCGGCGGTTCGAACAGAAAATAGCGTGACCTGTTTAAGGTTGGCACGCTGCCACCCGCTAGTTGGTCCGGAAGATTCGGTGCTATGTGAACATCGGCGCCGACGTAGAGAGCGAGTGGTATAGCAGCGCGGCGCAGCGCCTGGTGCAACTCTTGAACCGCCCGGACAATATTCGATGTTCCGTTTTCGTATACGCCCGGCGTCACGTGCGGCGTGCACGCCATGTGGGTCGTTCCGTCGGCAACCGCCAGCCGAGCCATTTCCAGCGATTCGGCAAGATTGGGTGAGCCGTCGTCGAGGCCGGGCAAGATATGGGAATGTAGATCGATCATCGGCGTTTGCGGCTGCAACGAAGCAACATGGTGACATCCTCGCAAAAAACCACAAATGCATCACCCGCAAGACAGCGAGTGACGCATTTGTCAAGCTCATGCAATAGGATGAATGGTGGGCCCCAGCTACTGGCTGACAGAGTCGTCATTATGCAGGCCGATGATCAGCGCCGCGCCGCCGCTTAAAGCGCCAGAAACCCGCTCGAAAGGGCCGGAACTCAAACAGGCAACGCCTGCAATCGTTGATACACAAAAGAAAACGGGACCAAGCGGTTGGCGGAGCTTCATTTTCGTCCCTCTAGAAACCTGTGGCCTGACCCGCCAACGCAATCGCCCAAGACGAATTACTTTGGCGCCAGATCAAAGCAATAGAGCGACACGGTTAACAAAATTTCGCGAAGCTAGAACCGTCCGAGCGGAAACATCTCCATCGACATCAGCAGGCATCAACACAGTAGAGGCGCTCGCCCCTGCTGCCGCCGTTTGTTAGCACCCGCTTACTGGCTGACCCCGTGGTCTTTATCAGCCGTTGCAGCCAGAATACCGGCCCCAAGAGCCATGCCACCAAAGATGTAGAGCGGCGTGTTGTTATTATTGTTGGAACCACCCGTTTGGGCAGTCTGCTCAGAACCGAGGACATTGAGGCAAATCTTGTTCTCGACACGGGAAATGTCGAGGGTCGAATTGGCCGGCACGCTCAAATTGCAGCCGCCAACATGGACCGAAGCCGAGCCCTTGCCGCCAACCACGACGCGGCTGCCGAAATCCAGAGCGCCGCCCGCTTGAGCCGGGCCATAGCCAGCAACCTGCGAGATCATTACATCGCCATCGACGTGACCGATTGATCCAATCGGGCCTACGCCCTGATAGGCGGTTGCACAGGTGCACGATGCATCCTGCGCGAAAGACTGCACCGGGGTGAAGCCGGCCAACGCAACAACTCCGGCCAACGCACTTTTCACAACTGGGTTCATCCGCATCAATCCTTCTGTCCCACGTTACCTGAGGCCCACCCAACCACCAAGCTATTCATCAGCGCGTAACAGCTTTCTGCGCCAATTCCAACCTATTTCGCATATGCGAGATAATTTTTGGTTTCAGTGTGATTGATAGAACACACCGTCAGAATATCTTAATAAGTCATCTTTACAGCCGGCCAATGGCAGGCTACCGGCGGGCCGACCGATCTGCCATTCCTTGTGGCCGCTGACGCTACCGTCCCTCAGACGCATTATACAAAACCTTGCAATCGACAATGTCTCTGACACCATCCATCCAGCCTTCTTGCATTCGAGGCAAGAACTACGAGTCTTGCGCGCAAGACTTGTAGGTCGAGCCCGCCTGCGCCGGCTGTCCGCACAGGATACCGGCCTCGACGAGCTTTGTAGCCAGATCCGTGCCGTCGGAGGTGAGGCACTGCACCACGACGGCATCACGGAATTTCGGCGCGATATTGCCGTCGCATGGTGTCCCGGCGCCGACCGGCTTACAGGTCAAGGCGAGCCCTTGATAGTCGCGGCGCGCGGCCTCTGTGACGATGACGCGCATGGATTGAGGCTTGGCAAACGCGACACCGCAGAGCACAATCTTGTGACCGGCGACACGCAGATCGTCGATCGACTGGACAACAAGCTTGCCATCGAACGGTGTGAGGACCGCGACCGGCTTTGACGCCGGCGCGCGAATATTTGTTCCCTTGTTGATGGCGATGAAGAGAAAGCCACCCGCAAACGCCAGCGCCACGAAAGCAAACACCGCTGTCATTTTGATCGACACGTCCCTACCCCCATTTGACATCAACGCGTGACAGTTTTGGGCGCGACAGTTTTGGTCTTTTCAAACCAGGCGAGGAGCGCTGCCGGGTAGCGCCGGCGGCGGAGCTGTTGCCGACATCACAGTATGCCGACGCCTCTCGCCGACACAACGCGGGCGCTGTCCGCTGTCCAGGAGACGCTGCGCCAGGGCTTCCGCGTTGTCTGGCGTGAAGAAGAGGGCGTGCGGAGCCTACTCGCGATTCAGCGGAAGACCGCGACATGGCGCTCCCAGCGGCTTCGCCTCTTCAACGGTGATCGACCACCCTTCAAAGTGGAACGGATTCAGCCGCGGCTTCGAAATGTGACGTGATGCCGTAGTGAATGGTGATATTGGATGCCGTCCGCGTATCGTCAGTTCGAACCTGCCACCGCACGGGAAATTTATCTCCGTGACATTTCGACTCGAGGACACACGATCAAGCAATTTGTCGAAGCTCCCGGCTTGCAGCGACCACTGCAGGGTTTCCTCTGTAAACGGTCCAGGCCGCTAAATTGCTAGTCGCAACACTACAAATTGTCAGAACCGCACCCTCGCCGACCGTCACCCCCGGCCCCACGACAGCTTTCGCCGCTATCCAAGCACCGTTGTCGATTTGTATTTTGCGCGCCTTCAGATCGAATGTCGGAGAATTCCAATCGTGACTCCCTGTACATAGATAGGCGCCCTGTGACAGGCAACAGTTGTCGCCTATGAAGACTGTAGCCAGATTGTCGATCCAAACCTCCTCACCAATCCAGGTGTCGGCACCGATTGTGAGTCGCCAAGGAAATTTCACTCGCACACCCGGTTTAATAACAACACCATCCCCAATATTCGCACCGAACAGCCGCAAGAGAAACCGGCGGTGTGAGCTCCCCGGCAGCCAAGAACTCACGAACAGGGCAGACAGAAGGGTCCATAGCGCTTCGATCGGTAGGCTACGTCCACGCGCGAATTCTGCATTACGAAAATCCCTCAGGCGGATGGCCAGGGGCAGACCCGGCTGTGACGTTCGAGCCTCGTCTACGGAAGAAGCCATACCCTTTTTCACTCGATCTTTCCTGCATCTTCGTTTATGACATGCGACGATTCGCATCGTCGTTGGAAT
Source organism: Mesorhizobium sp. M0306 (assembly GCF_040321655.1). Lineage (NCBI taxonomy): Bacteria > Pseudomonadati > Pseudomonadota > Alphaproteobacteria > Hyphomicrobiales > Phyllobacteriaceae > Mesorhizobium > Mesorhizobium sp. M0306. The sequence continues at coordinate 41,737 of NZ_JAMYRY010000023.1, forward strand.
CAAAGTCAGAATAACTCATCGATCGCACGTTCCCAATTGGCGATCTCCGCACGAAGGGCGTACAGAAAGTTAGCTACTCCATCTCGGTGATAGCAATTATAGCCCGCTTCCCGAAGAATACTGTCAGTGAACTTGATATCAGCCCGTGTTTTTGTAGAAGGAAAAAGCAGCCCGTCGAACTCAACCAGCAACTGCTTCGGGCGAAGCCCCTTTTCGATGATGTCCCGAATAACGGAGATCTCCGCTCCTTCGATGTCAAGTTTCAGCATTTCGAGTTGCTCAATGTCATTCTCTTCAAGTATATCCTGGAGGGTGACAGCATGGACATCAATATAGCCGTCCGGTTGATCCAATCGCTGGCCATGTTGTATATTGACTATGGAGTGCGAAACGTGACGAGCGTCTTGAGGTGCAAAGAATCTAACCACCTCGCGTTTGCACCAAATAGCCCTCTCGACCAACACGATCTGGCTAGGAAAGATGTTGCTTAGATCGTAGTTTCCGACCGATTGACTCCCGCAATGCCCGCAACCTTCGTCGCCCGGCCGACCTTGGCGAATACGCTGTATCACCGATGTAACGTGTTCGACAGCGCGCGGCGTCGGATCGACGATTACAATGGAACAACCAAGTTCGCTGGCCATGCTGATGTCAAATGAAACATCCTCACCAGCCCCACAGCTGACGATTTTGCTGCCTCGCAATGAAGCGATTTCGAAAACCGTCCAGCCGCCGTAACGAGTACCGAATCGCTTCAGGGTTAGTCTTGTTGAACTAATTTCAATTTTTGGCGAATGCCACCAGATCTGAAGCTTTCTGCGCGCACCATTCACCGCAGAGCCAACACCCTCTTGTCGCAACTTCGTGACAATCCTGCTGAGCATGAAATACTTCATCCTTATGGAGGCGCGACGTGCTGTCAGCCACGCGATCAATCGATGCGAACGCAAGGCGGTTCCGCCGCGCGATCGTCCAGCCAGCGGTACACGCCCACTAAGGACTGAGCAATTGCCGGCCAGCAAAAGTCTCGGGCAACCCATTCCGCCCCACGTGCACCCATGCTGAGCCGTTGGTCCGAGCTCAGTGACATAGCCTGGTGCAGTGTTGCAGATAACGGCTCGATTCCGTGGTCGATCCACCAACCGCAGCGGTTATCTTCCAGCCCGTGCCAGGGTGCTCCCTTCGTCGAGATAACAGGAGTCCCGCAAGCCAGGCTCTCGGCAACTGTCAGCGCAAAATTGTCATTGAGTGTCGGCAACACGAAAACTTCGGCATCTCGCATCAGCGCGTACTTCGCATCACCATAAACGGGCGCCTCAAATCGGACATTCTTTACGCCGGCATTGTCGGCCAGTTCTCGCAGTGCTTTCATGTGCCCGACCTCGTCGGGCCCAACAATTCTTAGATGCCAATTGGGGAAGCTGCGTTCGACATACTTCCAGGCAATTATAAGGCGGTCGAGCCCTTTCTTGGGATGCACGCGGCCCAGCGAAAGAACATAGGGATACACGGCTTTATTCCTCGATGCACGCTTTGCCGCGCTTGGCAGCACGATCCCGTTCGGAATAATTGCAACCGGGTGAGAGAGCCCATAGTCTCGAACTTCCGCGTGTTCCTGTTCGCTCGTAACATGGATGGACCTGGCAGAAGCAAAAACTGCATTTTGGTAAAGTGCGCTTGTGAGCCGCTTTTTTGATCGCGAATAACGCAGGGCCGCAGCTCCTAACATTCCATGCGGCGAGATCATGTAGGGACGCCCCGTTGAGCGGGACCACTGCAGGACAGAGCGCGACGGGTGCATCCATAGTCCGTGGACGTGGACGACATCGGGCGCCCACTCAATAATACGGCGAACCATCTCGGGTGCATAACCGAGGGGTGCGGGTCCGAGTACCGGGAGCGCGAGGGCTTGGGCGCCTGACCAGGCTTCGCGGTCGCCATCGAGCCACAGCCGATCTTCAAGTCCAAATACCGACACCTCAACTCCAGCATCGGCCAGGTTGCGCGATAACGCCTCCACCACAACAGAAACACCGCCGCCGGCTTTCGACAGCCAACTTGTCGCAAACGCCACTCTCACAACGGCCACTCAGGGCCGTTGGTGCCAGGCACCATAGCGGAACTGGTTACCTCAACCATGGCAATTACGCCTAACCCCCAGCACATGACGCACTTTGACTTCGCTGCCCTCAACGTAGCATCGCAGATCGCGTTTTGGTCAGCGTTGTTGTAGGTGTTCAGCTAAGCTACCCCACTCTGATTCATCAAGTACACGTTTCAAGTGATGCGAACCATGACAATTTTGGCCGCGGAAAACTTTTTGTGTCTGGGCCGACACCGCCAGCGAGCATTGGGCTTTGCATGGCATCTTTGAGCCTAAAGACCGTGCCGGGCACGAGATCTCCAACGCTTATATCTTCCGACTTTCGTCTTACTTCCAGCAACAACCTGCTCGATTGCTGAGCAGAAGCGCTCCGCCATGTCGGTGGCATTGAATGTCACGGCCGTAGTCTCGGCCGCTGAACGCGACATTTCAGTTAGTCCAGTTTGATTAGCTAATAGGGCGGCAATGGTGGTTGCTAAAGTACTAGCCTCGCCTCGCTGGAACGTCACACCGTTCCTGCCAGGTTTTAATGCCGCAATTTCGGGCATATGCGCCCATCGATTATCATGCACGATGGCCGGTAGGCCATAACTCAGGCCATGTATCAAGCTAAGTCCCACGCTGCCTGGATAGACGAAGGCCTTGCACTGATTGGCAACAGTTGCGATTTGCTTCTCATCCACTGTGGCACCGTGCCATGCGACACGATCGGTTATACCGATATCAGCACATCTCTTGCGCAGGCGCGCCTCGTCATGTCCGCTTCCAATCACATCCAACGTGACACCCTGACAATTGGGTAAAGAGAGCGCATCGAGTAGAATATCGAGCTCCGCCTTCGGCGTGATTCGACCAATGAATAAAAGGTCACGTGGGCGGCGCGCTATCGAATACACTGTTCGAAGGCGGACAATTTCGTCAGTTTCAATACCGTTGTTGAGTCCAAATGCAGGCTTTTTCCTCCGATCGCCACCGCCGGCATAATACTCATCAACTTCTTGTTCTGTATAAAACACAATGGCATTTGGTACACGCATCAAGGCGTAACGGATTGCGGCGCCCCAGGACCGGCTTGTGGCACTCCAATAGTGCCCCCACCAGATTGTATGCGCGCCCAACAACAGCCCCTTGAAGAGGAGGACAACGGTCGAGAGGTTGCGAGGCGCACCGCATATAACCAGTACATCGCCACGCCTGACCGCTATCGAGCTTGCGCCTTCTTGCCAATCCAGTCCTAGCAGGAGCGGCCGCATGCGACCCAAGTCGCGCTGCCAACTCGGCCTATCTTCTTCAGCTAGAACGTCAGATAGAACGCCTAGCTCCTGCTGATTCGATGCATAAACAACGAAAGTCGATCCGAGTTTGTTCGCCATACGCTCGAATAGAGCGCGCCGGTAATTCGGTATGGCAGGTTGGACGATGGTGATGTGCCGTTTCATGTCGATCGTCCCGAATTTAACATCACCAAGGCGTTATGGTCCGGCTCACGCTATACGCCGCCAAAAGTCTTTTACAAGGCTCTGCGCGACAGGGCTTTGGCCGTCGTTAGACTCGCATAATCGGCCCGTCCACCATTCCAGGCAATAACTTCAGGCCTGGGTGAGAAGCACTGCCCTCGCCCCTGCGGCAGCGAGTCGATCACGCTTCCGTAAGGACGTTGTTCTGGGTGTTCAGCTACGCTACCGTTTCCTGACTCGTCAAGTTTAGCTGCTCATGAGGAACTCTAACTATGCGAATCTCGGCCGCGCAAAAATTCGCGAGTGGGCAATACTGGATACTCGGCGTCATGTTTTTCACGGCAGTATTCTTCATAATTTCGATTCTAGCCGGCTCATGGCCCGCAATGGCGCAGACGCGCGCACCATTCAGGCTTTTCGAGGCTCTGACGTTCGTTGGAGGCCCCCCCGACTTCCATTCGTTCGGTTTCGAGCATCTTACGATCGCCTCCCCTCACGTTCTGGGACCAGATGTTCCCGACGCCGGCCAAGTAGAGAAAGCGTTGGCATTGCCGAGGAGCAACGAATTTCTCGCCATCGACATCGAGAGCTGGCGCTTGATAGGACCGGATCAAGCATCCTCCATCGCGAAATACCAGAGGACGCTTAGCGCCTTCAGAAAGGCGGACCCGAGCGTCAAGCTCGGCCTCTATAGCATGTTGCCATTCAGGGACTATTGGAGAGCGATCGGCCATCAGGGTGCTGCTGCACGGGACGAATGGAAGCAGCAAAACACCATCATCGCGTCCTCCCTAATCCCTTATGTCGATACGCTCTACCCCTCCCTCTATACGTTCTATGGCGACAAGGACGCCTGGGTCGTTTATGCTCAAGCCAATATTGAGGAAGCACGAAGAATCTCGCAAGGAAAACCGGTCTACTGCTTTCTGTGGCCGCAGTTTCGTAAGACGCTTGCTTTTCTGCCGGGCGATTATTGGTATGCCGAACTGGACACGTGCAGGAGGCTGGCCGACGGGATCGTGATCTGGGGCACCATTGGCCGAAATTCGCCATATTGGCCAGCGAAATGGGATGAAAAAGCGGAGTGGTGGCAAGCTACCTTGAGATTCCTGAGCGAGCTTGACCGAACTCCTTAGCCGCGGACCAACGGGTTGCAAGTCTTATGCACGGGCGTTACATGTCCGACGCATTTGCCTTGCAGCGAAATACGTCCAGTTTATCTGGCGCCGCTGAGAGCGCCGAACTGCGGATATGAGCGCTCCATCACGCGTCGGTGTGCCCACACGTCAAATGACCTCATGGCATTGACGCGGAAGATCAAGACCGTGACGGCAATCCAAAGGAACGCTGCGCCCCAGAGCGCCCCTGAAAATTGCGCTCCGACGAAGGCTTGCGTGGTCAAAAGCGGCAGCAGCACCAAGCGCCTGCCGACCAAGAACTTTATCCCTGTCGCTATCTTCACCAAAACGGGGACGAATATCGCCATGCCGACAAGCCCCATGTCTTGGAGGATTTCTACGAACATATTGTGGGGATATGCGAAGAAAGGCAGTTGCGTCCCGTAGCCCAGCAACGGGTTTTGCCGAAACAGTTCCCACGACAATGTAATCGCTTCCAAGCGTGCCGTCGTTGAATTGTTTGCTGCAGTTCCAGTCGCTGTCAAATGGAACTTGTCGAGCAACGGTGTCATATCCGTGGTCGCAAATACCAATACCACGCCGGCTATAAACAACCAACCCATAATCATGGTCATGAATCTGGGGCGGAGCATCGGAAACAAGATAATACAACACGCCAGGGCGACAATTGGACCGCGAGCAGCAGCCAGATACATGGTGAATGCCGCGGCCACGGCAACAGAAAAGATTGCGAATTTGAAAATCTTTCTCTGTGGGATTCTTATCAGAGTGTATGAGGCGATAAGGGTAGTCAGGCCGGCATGGCCTATAGAAATAGGATTCAAGCGTTCGAGATAAAGTCGGTCCGAATTGTCGGTCATCACGGCAATAGATCCGCTATACTGGAGCCCAACGATACCAGCCACCGTCAATGCCCCAACGGCAAGAACGGCCCATGCCACGTTGATCTCCGACCATCTGTTCGTTGACAGGGCCAGAAAAGCACACGGCACGACCGAAGCGGTCAGGGCAAATACAAGACCTAGCGGCGCCTTACCGATCCCGGAGTTGGCATCAAGGCCAAGCTTCAACATGTAAAGCCCGACAAAATAAAACAACCATATGTTTCCGAAGCGCCAAGCTTTTTGCCGATCCGAAAACAAAAACGACAGCCCACAGAGGACAATTACCAGAATGCGGAAGACGATCGAAAGAACTCCATCATCTCTTCCGGTCAACGATGAAAGGATTGCGACTAACGGATAGCCTGCAATCGCCAGGGCAAAACTCCAGGCCCACAAATCCTTATAGACCGGAACGGGTCTTCTGATATGCATGACGATGACGGCACCTGTTGGAACATCCATATCGATATCATGTCTCTTCCAATTGAGACAATGGGCCGGCGCCGGCCAGCTGGTGTGCGGCGCCGAAGAGCCGCTCTCGCATCATGCCGCACCTAAGGCTTACCGTCGCTATGCAACGCGACGAAAATGCGCACTAGGTCACTTTTCCGCTACCAGAAGATAACCCATCGGCATGCTCTCGCGTGTCGCGAGCCCCAATTTTTTGACGGGAGGCAACGCTCGCATCAGCCTGGTAAGCCAGTAGACAGAATCGGCAATCCAGGGCCGAGTCGACACCGCCTTCGTCGCAAGATCGGCAAGAACATCCGTGACGCCGCCGTAGGAGGATAATTCAATTGTGTTTAAGCCAGCCTTCGCCGCCATCCGCTCCAATGCAAAGCGCGTGTAGCGATGATAGTCGTGGGGGACCTCGTGCAGCCAGTAAAGAAACGGCGCGCCGAGTATCAGCTTACCGCCAGGCCTCAAGGCCCGGCCTGCACTGTCGAACAAGGCCTGCGGCGTATACAAATGTTCGATAACATCGCTGGCGATGATCGTGTCGAAACTCCCTTGCTCCAAGACCAACTGCTCGTTGAGATCGGCGAATAGGTCGACGTAGGCGGCGCCATGCGTGCTGCCCGGCCAATCGACGCAGAACACTTCACTGACATAGTCACGGTAGATCCCGTAAAGCGGGACGGCCCCACAGCCCAGATCCGCGAGACGGCCCTTAGCATGAGTAGCGATCGCGGCGGCATATACGGACGCCAATCGATCGGCGATCAAGCGCGACCGCGCCGGTACCTCCTTGCGGTTCGAGCGCCAAACACCCTTACCAGTCCGTTCGAACTTAGTGGGCTTCCACTGGTCGGCATTCTTCATTGACCCAGGCCCTCAGTGAAGTCGAGAGGCCTCGCCATGGCCGGCAGCATCATGGCATGTCGAAGCCGATCGCGCGTGTGCCGTTGCGTGAAATGATCCAGTACACGCAGCCGCCCGGCATCCCCCATCGCGGCAGCAAGGTGAGGCTCCGCCAGGAGATTAGCAAACGCCTCTGCCATGCCTTCGATATCCTGCTCGTCTACAAGTATGCCGGTCTCACCATCGACAACAGCTTCCGGAATGCCGCTGTGACGTGTCGCCACAACAGGAAGTGCGCTTGCCATGGCCTCCAGGATCGATACCGGCAGGCCTTCCATATCCCCATTGCTTGCGGTCACCGAATGTTGCACAAAAATCGCAGCGTTCTGCATCATCCCCTGAACAAACTCTGTGCTTCGATATCCATGAAAGACGACACGATCCGACAGGTTTTCCTGCCTCACCAATGCCTTGCATCGCGCCATGAGAGGGCCATCGCCAACGAAGTCAAGTCGCGCCTCGGGAAACCTTGTAGCAATCCGGGCGAAAGCCTCGATAGCGAGGTGCGGTGATTTCTTTTCAACGAACCGTCCAACGAAGAGGAGCCGACCGCTTTCGCGCTGCGATGGTGTGAAGCGCTCGGGCGAAACTCCGCATGGACTGACGTGCAGTTTCTCATTTGGACAGCCGATTTGATTCAGGCGATCGGCGATGAATCGTGATGGCGTTATGATGCCGTCAGCACTGGCGAAGAGATGGCGGTAACGGCGTCGCCACAAATACTTCCTAGGCATCACGGTAGAATCCGCTCCATGGGCGTGGGCGTACAATCGCACGCCCGCGCGGCGACAGGCGCGCGCGAACAGTGCTCCCATCGTAAGATACTCGACAAGCGCGGCATCCACCTTGTGGGCCCTGAAAAATTCGACAACTCTGTCCTCGTCGCTCCTGCAGATTCCCTCGCGGACATACGCCAGCCAGCATTGGCGCGCCGGGATGGCAATGCGGCTAGGCAACCCGCTAAGCCGTGACGGCCGCGGAATCCCGGAAAGGACCGGATAACCGAATTGATCGGCACCATCAGGATTCTGGCAGATGAGCACGGTCCTGCCGGGCGCAAGGCCGCGAACATGATCTCGGATAAAAGTCTCGGAAGGCGTGTTAAAGAATTGCGAAATGACCGCAATCATGAGGGCACCGCCTCCGGCTGTAACTCCACCGGCGCAAATCTTCTTTGTAGAATGTCGACGGTAGACAAAGCACTGTCACGCAAGGCAATCGTCCCACGCCAGGATCTTTCTGCGATCAAGTCCTGATTTTTCCACCAGCGCTCAACCAGATTGCCAAAATAATCCGGATCAATCTTATCGATAAGCGTAACGTACTCCTCCAAATCAAGCGATCGAAAAAGATCTGCTGTCTTCCTCTCATAGCAAATCGGCAGGACTGGAACGCCTTGACACAGACACAGAATGCACATGTGCATGCGTGTGCAAATGGCACCATCGAATTCGTCAATCTTCCGAAGTAACGTTTCAGTGTCCCTGAACTGCGAATCGATGACTACGCTGTTTCGAACGTGGTCTGGCAGATATATCCAGACATCTTTTGCCGTGTCCGCGTCGTTGAAAGGATACTCCGGAATCCCCTGGCAGGTCGAAACAAATGTCACTTCGGCCCCAACCTCCTCCACCAGCCACGCTACGGCTCGAGCTACCGATTGGTGGTATATCGCTTGGCCAATCTCCGAGTCGCGTGCCCCGAAATCCGTCCACCGTCGCACCGAAACGGCGATCCGCGGCCGCCGGCCCGGAGTCGCAACCCGCGGCGCTGCGCGCCGTTTCACGATTTTGTCCTGATCCGTCAGAACGAAAACGCTGTCCGCCACTGTCTCAACGTTACTCGGATCGTCGATAAGCTCTCTTGCAAAAGTCATGGATCTTCCATCTCTGACGAGTATAAGAGGGCTCTTTTTCAGAACGCTCGCAAGTCGGCGAAAGATGCGGCCCTCGCCGAATGGACCCATCGATTGGGTGAAAAAAATGGGCGGCTTTCCAAGATAAATGTCTCTCTCGTATTCTGGCAGACGAACGGCAACGGACCCAGGATGCTTCTTTGAAAGGTACGTGCCGCCTGTCGAAACAATAAGATCAGCTGCGATGTACTCCCTTAGGGCCTGAGCAATCGCGCCACGATGCCCAGGGTACTTCAACCATCTCAAATTCCGTTCCAGAAATATCATAGTAATCAGAATCGAATAAACCAGATCTATCTGTAACCAGCCCTTAGTCAATTTATTTATCAATCGAACGAAGACATTCTTCCGAATCCGCGCCGACGGGAAAACAATAAAGTCATTTCCCGGATAATACCGTTCGGCGACTTCCGCGTCCATATCCGCGAAAACGATCTCGGTATCTTCTCCGAACGCGGTCGTAAGAATGCGTTTTGTCGCGACTTGGATCGCGGCGTCTCCGCCGTTCAAAAAAACCGTGGTTTCAACGATTATTTTCAATGATTTAGTCCCCCGACTGTACGTCTTTGTCCAGGAAGAGCCGCATGTCCGCCAACATCGGACCGGCGAAACGATACGGAGCAACAACAAAAATTCCATAGATCACAATCGTGACAGTCGAGTTTAACATGATGTTGCCTCCGGCCAGCAGAGACGAGCCGTCAGATGAGAGACCGATCGAGCTCCCAAGAAAGCGAAACAAAGCGACGATCACAATATAAGCAAAGAAGAAGGGCGCTGCCGCTTTCACGAGGTCCGCAAATCTCAGCTCTGTATCTCTTGTTGCATAAAGCCAAAGCACTGGGGTGAACACCCAAGACGTAATAGACCACGCGACGGCAACTCCCGAGGCACCCCATTGAACAGCAAACAAGAAGGCTGCAAAGCGAATTGCCGACGAGAAGATGGAAAATACAAATAGCTCTCGGGCTCGACCCACAGAGATCAATGCCCAGCCACCAAACTGACCGGAAATACTCGTGATGAGAGACAAGGAAAGTACCATCAAAATAGTACCGGACTTTGACCAATTTTCTCCATAAACGAGTGCCACAATTTCTTGTGCATTGATGGTGATGAGGATACACAATATTGCGTTCATCATGAGTGTGAGCCGCATAGCGCTAAGATAGGTTCTTGCCCACTTGTCGGGTTGGGTTTGGAGTCGGCTCAGCATTGGAATTATCACCGAGCCGATTGGTCCACTGACGAGCGTTATCGGCAACATAAACAGTGAGTAGGCGCGGGTGTAGAATCCGAGTTCGCCGGGACCCGACTTCCAGCCAACCAGCACATTGTCGGACTGGCGGTTGATGTAGTTTGTGAATTGAGACCCACTGTAATTGATCCCGAAACTAATGGCCGATCGTGCGTTCTTCCAATTCGCGACCTTGGTCGGACGCCAGGGTGACAGCATCCACAAGCCAACCGTGCCGACAAAAGCCGTGGTCAGCGTCGCCGCAGCGAGCGACCAATATTTGAAGTCCCAGCCCCATGCCATTGCAATACCGACAGAAAATCCACACAAGAGACTGCCAAGATTCACGCCCTGCAGCGCCATCCAACGCATGTTGCGAATCAACAGTGCCTTGTGCTGCGCACCGGCCGCAGTGATCGGAATGGCGATCGCCAGAACCAGAACAAGGTGAAAGACGCGAGGCTCATTAAAAAGCCAAGTTGCGACAGGCGCTGTGAGCCATGTCAGTGGCAAGAGAGCGAAACCGACGCCAAGGTTGACGAAAAATAACGCGCTGACGGTGTCATGATCAACCTCCTTGCGCTGGATGGTCACCATCGACAGACCTAAATCGGCGAAGACTCCGACAAACGCAGTAGCGGACGCCGCCATCGCCACCAGACCGAAGTCATCCGGTTGGAGCAAACGCGCCATCAGCGCCATGTAGCCGAATTGCGTGAGAAGAATTAAAAGCTGAGCGCCGAGGGCTATGATCCCTCCCGATGCCGTGCGTCTCCCGAGATTGCGCGTCAGATGCTCACTTGACAACACAGAGTCTTTTGACAATGCCATCAGTTTACCGGACTTGCCCGGTTTACCGTTGCGTTGACTTCTTTCCCCAAACGCTCCCGATATAGTTCAATGTGTCGTTCCGCGACGCTAGCGAGCGAAAAATTCTCGACAACGTCTGCGCGCGCGCGCGTTCCCATTTCGGTAAGGGCGCCTTCCGGAAGCGCGCAAGCCTCTCTTACGGTATCCAAGAACTTGACACTGTCTCCATTTGGTGCCAGCCATCCGGTTTGGCTGTTTCGGACCATGTCTACCGCCGGTGTGCCATCATAGGCGATCACCGGCGTGCCCGATGCCATCGCCTCAACCGTCACTTTGCCGAAGGACTCTTGCAGGGATGGCATAAGATAGATGTCAGCTGCCGCGTATATCCGATTGAGTTTAACATCATCGTCCAAGAGCCCGAACTGCGTGAAGTTCTCAGGCACCGGGGATACAAGCTGCTCAAGGTTTTGTCCAAAGACCGCAAAATGCACGCGCGGATCTCGGCTATAGGCCGCGAACAAAGCGGCAAGCGTCGCGCTGCCCTTGCGGGGATTCGCCAGATTGAGCGCTCCTACTGCTAGAATAATTCTGTCGTTCGGAAGCCCCAGTGCCGCCCGAGCCTCTCTCTTCGCAATTGGCAGGAAACGATCCAGCATCACTGAGTTCGGAATGACACGGATATCGCGATCTTTCAGGACGGTGCTGGACCGCGCCCTCTCGGCGATGCTGTCGCTGATAGCAACGAAAGTAATGTTCTTACTGATATGTGCTGCCTTGAACGTTAGATCGTGGGCTGTGATCTCTTCATCTAATGCGCCGCCGAATTCGGGACAACAGCCGCAGCCTGCTCTAAAGCGCTCGCACTGGCCCGAGAAGTGGCAGCCACCGGTGAACGGCCACATGTCGCGTAGCGTCCACACGACGGGGCGTGTCTCTGCCCGGAGCGCACGCCAAAGCGGCGGCCCAAGGGTCGTTGCTCCGGCGAACTGGATGTGTATCAGGTCCGCCTCTCGATAGGTGGGCCACCTGTGAAGACTGAGGCCGTGACCGATGGGTTGAACGTCTATCGGCAGAGGTCCGAACCGGCGTTCGATCTGCCATCGCTTAAAGCGATTTCGCAGGCTGACGGGAAGCCGCGCAAAAAACGAGACGGATTCAGCTTTGAGATCTGACGGCAGATCGGATTCGACACGACCAATGATGCGGGTGTCGATACCGCGCCCGAGAAGGGCTTCGTGCAATGCGCGTATGCCCCTGCCCGCTCCCGAATGAAGGGGACAACCCACGATTTGAACAACTTTCACTGAGCGGTCTCACCTGTCGCGGGGTCGCGGAAGAAAAGCGCATCGATCTGGTTAAGCCGACAGGTTTGCGGGTTGCGGAATCCGATCCAGATATCCCACAGGCCGAAACCCTCCTCGGCCATCCGCTGTTGTAATGCAATCCCCGAAGATTGCCCGGCATAAAGATCGACCAGCGAAAGTTCGACGAGAATGCCTTGGACGTGCGGCAGGACGGCGCGCGCTCCCTCAACAACCAAGGCCTCACTGCCCTGCACATCGATCTTCAAGAAGACATTACGACCGGTCAGATCAAGATTGGGCCAAAGGGCATCTAGCCTCTGGGTTTCGACCTCGATCTGCCTGTCGACCTTAACCTGCGGGGCCGACTCAACAAAGCCGCCGAGTGGCTCCAGCAGCGAGCTGCTGGCAGAGCCCTGCGTTACATAAAAGCTCGCCCGGCCCGCTTTGTCGCCTACTGCTAAACGCTGTGCGACGGACCATCGATCTCCGAACGCTGCAGCCGCTTCGAGCAGGAGCTCGTGCTCGTCGGGCAAGGGCTCGAAAGAGATGATACGCCCCTCATACCCATTCTTGAAAAGCTGCTGGGCGAATTGCCCCCGGTTGGCGCCTACATCGAGAACCGTGTCGATCCTGTGCATGCGCAAGAAGTGAATGAAACGAAGGTCATCGCGCGAATTCAGCCCGTTCAGCCGGATGTCCAGGCCAAACCGTCGGCCGACGTCGCGTAGAGCCTGTTTAGTCTGCGGACCCATGATTTTCCATCTTTACGCGTGGGATTTCTTGTTTCGCCATTACCGGCGCGGTTCGGCATTACCGTCAATTGGTTCGGCAAAGGCGTTGTCACGAATTTCAAGTGCGGCACGCAAACGGGCCACGGATTGGTCCCGGCATGTCATTGCTATAGCGTCGGGCTGCGGCTGCGAATCCGCTTCGCCGATTTCCATGAGAATCGCCACACCCTCGTCAATATCACCGAATGCGCAACGATGAACCGGATATTTCAGGTGCGATGCAATGCTGTCAATATATGATCCCCGCCGGACAATAGCTTCTTTGCCAAGCTGCATGGCGCGGCCGAACAGCCCGGAAGAAGAATCATAGGACGGGTCGTAGCAGGCCCATAGACACGTAGCGCAAAGTTTTGCGGACAAAACGTCATCATCAGTCAGATAGCGGTCGATCACCAGGCCGCCCGCCTCGCTCACCAGCTCTGCGAACCGCTTCTGATCTTCCGGGACTTTGCCGGCGACGACAATCATCAGCCGGTCGGTAATGGCGGGCTTAGCTTGCAAGATTTTGGCGAGGAAAGGAAAACCTTTCATCACGGACGGGCCACCAAGAAACAAGAGGATGGGGCGACCTTGCGCCTTCCGTTTCACGTCCTGCGCAAGTGCGCTCTCAGGCCAATCAGGGTTCTCGATCCTACTGTCCAAATCCCAAAACTGCGGATCGTAGATCCACTCATCCGCGACGCTCGCGAACCGTTGATCTAGATAAAAGGGCAGGATCGAGAGCAAGGTCACACTGCGTAGCCGCTTGAGGAAGCGAAACGCGTGGCGCCGCACCACAGATTTAAAGCCCGGGGTGAAGCAGCGTCGCGGGCTCATTAAGATCGCGACCGTGCGGCGACGGAGGACCGCGCGCAAAATGGCTACCGCAAAAAAGAACGCAATGTCGTCCTCAAGCGTGGCAAACAGCACTGAGTCCGCGGCCAGAAGCGTGTTCAATGTCGAAACGCCGCGGGGTTCGATCAGTGGCGCGAGCCCCGTTATGCGAGATAACGTCTTAATATAGGATTCGCGGTGCCCCCCGGGCGAGCCCACGGTTACGAAGCCACGCGCAACGATTTCGCCCGCGGAGGTTGCGAAACTTGATCTCAATTTGGCCCTGAAGATCTGCTGCCAGCTCGAATCGGTGAAACCCTACCCTGGTCCAGTATCCAGCCATATGTCAGCTTTCGCAATCTGCCGAGTTCCCTCTGCTGCGCGGCATAAACTCCGGTGATCGTGCGGAGCGTAGTCCAAAGGCCAGGCTGGTCCAAAATGGCACCGGAGAACATGGCTTATCCGAGTTCCTCAAAAAAGGTTGTGGTGCCAAAGGCAATGATCGAAGTGTGGCCGTCCCGACGGCAAGGCCGAGATAATTGCCAGGGTGAAGTGCCATATGAGATCGCGCCGACGAACCCGGTGGCCATCAGCGCTTTCACGACCACGTCGTGAACGCCATTTTCGAAATCAGCACGCTGAAGACTCCACGCGCCTAAAGCGCTCAGATCTGCAAACTTGTCAGTCCAGTTCACTGTCCTAACGAAATAAGTCAGCGAATATTCCCTAACCGGCCCGCCTTAGAGTCGGTGGTCGAGACCAGACCGTTCCGGAAAGCTGCATTGAAGATCAAATTTCGCGTCCCAGATCGCCGGCATGCCACCGAGATAGACTGCCCACATGGAAAACGTTGAGCGGGAAGCGATCACCACGCGGGCCCGTGACAGGTTATGCATCGCGGTGAGCGCATTGCCGCTCGGATCGATCGCAAGATGCTGTACACCCAATTCGCGATTGACGAAGTCCGCCTTGCCATCCGTGAACAGCGTAATTCGCGGCGTCGCAGTGCCAAGGAGCCGCCGTGCTTCTCCGAGTGCGGCGCGATACCAATCGAAGGACAACCGAACATTGTTGCCCCCCTGAGTGCTATCGGACTGCGCGAAATCACCGAGCCGGATGTGGAGCCCGATGTCATAGGGGTCGTCTATACCTCCGGCGCTGCGGACCGTATCCTTGAGCCAGGCCGACACGACTTCTCTGTGACCAGTGAGTTCATGGAAATAGCCTTTTAGGCCCGAATAGCGGACTGTGACACCCATCTCGCCGCGATAGGCATCTTCGTCGACCTTCGGATACCACTGAGCTTGCGCCCAATCGCGCCACTCAGCACCCGTGCGGCCGCGCATGACCCTGCCATAGGTTCGCGTGTCACGCTCGCGGCGGAGGAACGTTCCTAATTTGAGCTGCCTCAGAGTCGGATGAACGAAGACACCGCCGTGAACCTTCTGCCCGATCAATGCGCGCGCGATCGGAAAGAGCAGATTACCTAACCCCGGCCCGGGTGAGCGGATGACCCCCACATCCCACCGGCTAAGAACCGGCAGATGCCACGACCCTGCTCTGGTCAGTTCACCATTGGACGTCAATTTAGCCAAGCTTTCGGACGGCCAAAAACTGGTCGTTTAGCACAGAAAGTCGCCATTGTGTTTCCGGCAGCAGGATTTCCAGCTTTTGGATCACTTCCGACTTCCTTGGCCATCCGGGCTCGACGCCGAAGAGTCGGAAATCGTCGACCACAACCGCAACAAAATTCGCAATGAAGGGGGCGATGAGATCGAGCTCCTTCAGCACCGGCTCCGGCTCGTCGCCCTGTCCCGTTTCGCCACCGCTGAAGTGTCCATCCAAAAAGATAAGCGCTTTGTTCACCCGCGATGCTATTTCAGGCAGCAGCTTGGCGCCGTCACCGAGCAGCAATTCCACATTTTTCCGTCCTGCACAGCGCTTGCTGGCCTGATGATACAGTGCTTCGTCAATTTCGACTGAGATCACCTTGTCAAACAGATGAGACATTCGCTTTGTCGTAACACCTTTATAGGAACCAATTTCCACCGCAGTCATAGCGCCAGTCATGTCTCTACAAGTTTTCATATTGTGCAGCTTCGTCAACGAATGCGGGACAAACGGTCGGTTGCCGAGTTTCGCAATGAGGTCGAGGGCATAGCCTCCGATCGGCTCCAAAATGCTCTTCGGGTCATTCATCGTCAGGCTTCTGCCACTTGGGAATGTTGTTGGTACATGAGTCGTCTATAGATCGCGGAACTCGATCCATATACGTCTCGGCGATCGTCCGCTAGGCGTCGCGCCCGAATCCAAGCAAGCGCTTGACGATCAAGGAACGGACATTCAACCAAGGCTCGCTTGCCTTCACACAAGGGGACCATTGTTTCGCTGCGCTCTGGACAAAAACTGCCCCAGCTTTCGCACCGGCTTGGCAACAAGCGCATAGTCGATTGGACCGGAACGTAGCCATTGCCGTCGCGATCGCAACGCTTCAAAGTTGTGCCCGATGTAGGAGCCAAGGCTCCGCGTGCTGGCGCCGCCGACCATCATGTCCACTAAAACGTGGTTGGTGGTAACGGATGCGAAGCCATGGACCTCGACCGCTCTCAGCATCCAATCGTAATCCGATGCCACCTTAAGGCTGAGGTCGAACGTGCCGACCGCTTCCGCCACTTTCCGCCTGACGTAGAATGTCGGATGGGCCGGCATCCAACCAGTGCGGAAACCTTTGGTCGGCCTGGGAGCAGCGCGCCATCGGCGCACGACCCGCTTGGTCACATGGTCTTCGACGAAATTCAGGTCCCCATGCACAATATCAGCCTGTTCGAGCCCTTTCGAGATGCGCGCGAGCGCTGTGAGGTCATGAAAGCAATCATCTGAATTCAGGACGCCTACGGCGTCACCGGTATAGAGGCGCAGCCCCTTGTTGAGCGCGTCATACATTCCGCTGTCCGGTTCGCTGATCAGCCGGATCTGGCCCTGTGGGTAAGACCTGATTATTGCCAGCGTTTCGTCCAACGAACCGCCATCGACGACCACCAGTTCCTTGTCCGCGTGGTTCTGGGCAAAGAAGCTGTCGATCGTATGCTTGATGGTCGCGGCCGAGTTGCGGCAGACCGTCAGAACCGAGACCTTCATGTCAACCCGGTCCGACGCGCTTACTGGGCCGCAACGCGTATCCGATCTTCGTCAAGGCGCCGGTGCTCGGATTCCCGCTTTACAGTTTCGAGGTCGGACTGGACCATTTCCTGGACCATTGTCGCCAGCGAAGTCGTTGCCTTCCAGCCGAGAACGCGCTCCGCTTTCGAGGCGTCGCCGATCAGAAGCTCGACTTCGGTCGGCCTGAAATAGCGCGGATCCACCTCGACCAGGACGGCGCCGGATCTCGCGTCGATGCCTTTTTCATTGATGCCGGAACCAACCCATCGAACCTCGATCCCGACCTCGTTAAATGCAACCTCGACAAAACGGCGGACCGAATTCTTTACGCCGGTTGCAAGGACATAGTCATCGGGCACTTCGTGCTGAAGAATTCGCCACATGCCCTCAACGTAATCGCGGGCATGGCCCCAATCGCGTTCAGCCGATAAATTGCCGAGGTAGAGTTTGTCCTGAAGGCCGAGGCTGATCGCAGCAGCCGCACGCGTGATCTTGCGGGTGACGAATGTCTCGCCGCGCATCGGGCTTTCGTGATTGAACAGAATGCCATTCGACGCGTGGATATCATAAGCTTCGCGGTAATTCACCGTGATCCAGTAGGCATAGATCTTGGCAGCCGCATAGGGCGAGCGGGGATAAAAGGGCGTAGTCTCCCGTTGCGGGATCTCCTGCACCTTGCCGTAGAGCTCGGAAGTCGATGCCTGATAGAAACGGGTCTTTCTTGTCAGGCCAAGCAGCCGGATCGCTTCGAGCAGACGCAATGTACCGATTGCGTCGGCATTCGCCGTATACTCTGCGGTCTCGAAGCTCACCTGGACATGCGACTGTGCGGCGAGATTATAAATCTCGTCTGGCTGTACTTCCTGGACGATGCGGATGAGGTTGGTGGCATCGGTCATGTCGCCATAGTGCAGCGACAGCCTTACGTCCTTTTCATGCGGATCCTGGTACAGATTATCGATACGGCCCGTATTGAACGACGACGACCGCCGCTTGATGCCGTGGACATTATAGCCCTTTGCCAAGAGAAGTTCCGCCAGATAGGCGCCATCCTGGCCGGTGATGCCGGTTATGAGTGCGGTTTTCCTAGTCATTGTGCTTCTCCGGTGTGGATAGGACGATATTCTCAACGCTAATCAGCGTGACGTCAGGCATTCCAAATACCCATTTAAAAAAGCTGGTGCTTATGTCCATCTGTAGGGCTCGTGCGCGGCGGCATGGCTGCGCCCACTAGCGATCTCTGTCGCTTGTCAACGCGCGCCAAATCCCGTCAGCATGGTTCGGATAGTACGAAACACGATC
Source organism: Mesorhizobium sp. M0306 (assembly GCF_040321655.1). Taxonomy (NCBI): domain Bacteria; kingdom Pseudomonadati; phylum Pseudomonadota; class Alphaproteobacteria; order Hyphomicrobiales; family Phyllobacteriaceae; genus Mesorhizobium; species Mesorhizobium sp. M0306. The sequence goes on from NZ_JAMYRY010000023.1 coordinate 60,017, forward strand.
AGCACGTCGAGCCAAGGGGAGAAATTCTTGATGTAGTAGAAGTCGTAATGAAGCTTTTCCAAGACGTCGTCGACGGCTGCAACATGGCCCTGGTTGACTTGCGCCCATCCGGTAATGCCAGGCCGCACGATGTGCCGGTAGCGATAGAATGGCAGCTCCGCCTCGTACCATTTCGACAGTACAAGTGCTTCCGGCCGCGGTCCGATCCAGCTCATTTCGCCGCGCACGATGTTGAAGGCCTGCGGCAACTCGTCGATCCTGGACTTTCTCAAGAACTGCCCCAAACGGGTGATGCGTGTGTCGCCGGCCTTTGTGATGGCCGCTTCCTTCTCGTCGACAGCTATGTCGCTGAGCTTCATCGTTCGAAACTTGTAGACCTCGTAGGGATGCCCTCTGTAGCCCATTCGCTTCTGTCTAAATAGCGCCGGTCCAGGCGAATCGATTTTTACAGCAATCGCCACGAACAACAGCAATGGTGAGAAAACAACAAGCACAAATAGCGCAGAAGCCCAGTCTATCGCCTGCTTTATTTTCAGGTAAGCCTGGTTCGGATTCAAGGAGCCTAGAGTGTTTTCAGAAAGGTGCTCGATCTCTACCCTGCCTGTGAGCGACTCGCTTATTTGCTTGACGTGATAGACCGGCGTTCCCGAGAGCGCGCTGTCGGCAATATACCGCTCCCACTCGTCTGAAAGGTCGGCTCGAAGATCGGCCACCACGCCGGTCGCGTACTCGACGACAGTGTCAGGCGAATGAATTTTGTGCCAGCTAACGCCAGGTATGCTCTCCAGCCTGTTGACGTCTCCGCCCGGAATTATCGCCAGTCGGTGTGCATCGAGCCGCCGGGTGGCCAAGCTCAAACCAAAATACCACAATGTCGATTGAATGAAACTCGCCGCTGCCTGGAACCGGCTGTAGTCGAATCTGAAGAAGAAGATCGTCGCGAACACCAGGCCGTAGGTCAGGGCGAAGGTTGGCAGGATGTAGCCAGCCGCTGCAACACCCGGGAAATTGCCGATGCGCTTATAAAAGAGATAACCTGTCGTATGAGCGACAAATGCCGCAAAGATCGTAACCTGCAGGTTCGGCGACCGGATCACCTCCTGATCGACCGACAGGCGGATCAGCGCCGGCAGCAGAATCGCGAAGGTTAATCCGCCAAGCAGCTGAAAGCGCATCCGGAGCAGCAGATGCCGTTTGTTGGGTAAATGGATGGTGGTGGCGATCAATTTGAACCCTGTGAATCAGAGCCATGAAAACCTGGACCTTCACCTGACAAGGTGCCGCTCTCGGCCAACGCTGAAATAGGCTATCCCTTCCCTCACGACGTCCTCACCGCGGTAGACGTTTCGAAGATCAACCATTACCGGCGTCGCCATGGTTGCACAGAGCCGCTTCAGATCCAGCGACCGAAACGCATTCCACTCGGTGACGATGACGATCGCATGCGCGCCGTCGGCTGCCGCGTAGGCGCTTTCCCCGAATTCAATGCCCTCGATCATCTTGCGCGCCTGCTCCATGCCGACCGGATCATAGGCCTTGATCAAAGCGCCTGCATCCTGGAGTGCCTGAATGATGGCCAATGAGGGGGCATCGCGCATGTCGTCGGTGTTCGGCTTGAAGGTAAGGCCAAGGATACCGACGGTTTTGCCGCGCACAGAGCCGCCGCAGGCCTCAACCACCTTGCGCGCCATCGCCCGTTTGCGCTGGTCGTTTATCGAGACCGTCGTTTCAATCAGCCGCACCGGGCTTGCCGCGTCCTGCGCGGTCTTGACCAGTGCCAGCGTATCTTTCGGGAAGCAGGAGCCGCCATAGCCCGGCCCGGCGTGAAGGAACTTTGCGCCGATGCGATTGTCCATGCCGATGCCGCGCGCGACGTCCTGAACATCGGCACCCAACCGCTCGCAGAGATCGGCAATTTCGTTGATGAAGGTGATCTTCATGGCCAGAAACGCGTTGCCGGCGTATTTTGTAAGCTCTGCCGTACGCCGGCTCGTATAGAATATCGGCGCGACATTCAGCGAGAGCGGGCGGTAGATTTCACCCATCACCGCTTTGGCCCGTTCGGCATCGGTCCCGACAATGATGCGGTCGGGCCGCTTGAAGTCCTCGATGGCCGATCCTTCGCGAAGAAACTCCGGATTGGAGACCACCGCAAAATCGGCGGCCGTATTTTGCTCGCGGATGATCCGTTCGACCTCATCGCCGGTACCAACAGGGACGGTCGATTTCGTCACCACGACCGTAAATCCTTTGAGCGCGCGGCCAACTTCGGCCGCCGCATCGTAGACGAAGGACAGATCGGCATGGCCGTCGCCACGCCGCGACGGCGTGCCCACGGCAATGAAGACGACATCCGATTGAGAAACCGCATCGGCCAGATTGTCGTCGAAACGCAAGCGGCCTTGCGCAGTGTTGGTCGTGACGAGGTCGTCGAGCCCCGGCTCATAGATGGGTATCTTGCCGAGTTTGAGCATGGCAAGCTTTTCCGCATCACGATCGACGCAGCAGACCTGATGGCCAAAGTCGGCGAAGCAGGCGCCCGAGACGAGCCCCACATAGCCGGCACCAATCATTGTTATCCGCATATCGCGTACTCTCAATCAGCGCCGACGAGACGATCTCGCCAGGCAGCGCCCACTCCCTACCGAAACACGGCTACCGCACTCCCGGGTGAAAACCCGAGAGCCGATCCTACTACATTTGCATCGCTTCGCCGCACTTCGATGCTTACGACTATGCGATGGCGACGAGCTCCCTGGCATCAAGGTCGACAGGTATCTCGCCATTCATGATGGCAACCAGAACCCGAGCCCTTCCGGCTGGATCGAGCCGGTCAAGGCGACCGATCATTTCCGCGAAAGGGCCGGAAAGGATCCGAACCGAAGCACCGGCTGCGAGGCCGCCGCGGAAATCGAGCAGGCCGTGCCTGCCGGTCAACCCAATGAAGCGCTCTACCAGACCGGAGGGGACAGGCAAAGGCCGGTCCCCTTGCATGACGAGGGAACGCACACCGAACGTTCCGTTGATCGAGCGCCAACGTTGCAACGCGACGTCGATGGCGATGAACATATAACCCGGGAAATAAGCGACAACTCGTGTTTCGAGCCGCCGGGCATGACGCACGGTTTTCTCGCAGCGAGGCACAAAGGGCTGGAATCCCTGGATCCGCAGATGCCGCTCGGCGACATGCTCTTTTCCGGGAAAGACGCTGGCCGCGTACCAGCGAGTTGCCGGCGCGGCGGTCCGCTCAGGCGACGGGGTGGTCGCGTTGCTCGTTATTTTTTCCGCGCTACTCACGTGTCTTCCTTCGGCGGTCAGCGGCATGATCTCAGGTCAACGGTTACGACAGTGTCTGGGTACCAGCAAGCAACCAAGCCACCAGAGTCAAGGCCGTTGGGTTAAGAATTTCCTACACATTGTCCAGAAATTTAGCTGTGCCTAAATAATCATCGAGCCGCTTTCTTTTTCAGCTGGCTGAGATGCTATGTCGAGCAATTTATTTCCATACGTAGGTGCTTGGTTACGCTGGTCGTGACGAATCGCCCGTTGGTTCTGGTACTTAGTCCGTCGACTTGAAGCTAATGTGACGGGCTCGCTGCATGGCGTCGCGCTACAAGCCTGCCGCCAACGAGAAAGATCCTGCACGGCCACACCAACTACGACGAAAAACCATTTGGACAGTCGTCGCGGAGACCAAGTTACTATCGTGTCATGGGTTCAGGCAATAACATGGTGACAGCGACGCAACGTGCAGGTCGTTTTTGGCTTCAGCTCCGCTCGACCGGTTCACTACTGCTTCAGCAGCGACCAGACAGCCGGCACCAGGCTCGCTGCCAGCGCAACCTTGATCAGATCACCGACGATAAAGGGCACCACCCCGAACTGCCACGACTTTTCCGGGCCGATCAACAGCGCCAGCCAGGCAAAGCCCATTGCCATCATGACGATCTCGGCCACCAGCATGGCATTGAAGAGCTTGATAGGATGGCGATCCCAGCCACGGTCGGCAGCCCAGCCGACGATCGCCGCCATAACGACGAAGCCGGCAAGATAACCGCCGGTCGAACCGAGCATGTAAGCGATACCGATGCCCTTTTCGGGCGTGCTCTGGAAGACTGGAAGGCCCAATGCGCCCTCAGCCATGTAGAGAAGCAGCGTTGCGACGCCGAGGCGCATGCCGAAGGCGGCAGCGATCAGGAAGACAGCGAGCGTCTGCATCGAGATATCGACCGGTCCGAGCATGACCTTGGTCTTGGCAGACAAGATCAGCAGCAGCGTTCCGGCGATCGCCAGCAAAAGCTGTCCCGCCAGGCGGGCCGCGCCCTTTTCAGGCAAAGCGAGAGAAATGAGCGGACGCATCGTTGTTGCAATTGCCATGGTCTTCCCCGTTCCGGATTGCCGCCGAACGCGGCCTTGCGTTTTCCTATATTGGCTTCCGTGCTATGCGGCAATCGGTTTTGCCCTCTCCCCAAAAAAGGTCGCGACGTTCGCATGGCGCTGAAATTCGACACACGCTTCGATCCTGCCTACGGCCAGGGCGTAGCCGTTGCGCCTGGTATTCAACGCGTCACCGCCAGGAACCCAAGCCCGTTCACCTTTCACGGAACCAACAGCTATATCGTCGGGCGCGAGACGCTGGCGGTGATCGATCCCGGACCGGATGACGAGGCACATCTTCGAACACTGCTCGAAGCGATCGGGAGCAGGCCGGTCAGCCATATCTTCGTCAGCCACACGCATCGCGACCATTCGCCGCTGGCGGCGCGGCTGAAGCAGCATACCGGTGCGGTGGTTCTGGCGGAAGGCGGGCATCGCCCGGCGCGGCCCTTGCGCACCGGCGAGGTCAATCCGCTCGATGCCAGCGCCGACACCGACTTCGTTCCTGATATCGCGCTGCCGGACGATATGGTGATCGACGGCGACGGCTGGGCGATCCGGACGGTGCTGACGCCCGGCCATACCGCCAATCACGCGGCCTTCGCGCTGGAGGGAACCGGCATCCTTTTCTCGGCCGATCACGTCATGGCGTGGGCAACCACGATCGTCGCGCCGCCGGATGGCGCGATGGCCGACTACATGACATCGCTCGATCGGCTGATCGAACGTGACGACCGGCTGCTGCTGCCCGGGCATGGTGGGCCGGTGACCGAGCCGCGCAACTTCATGCGCGGATTGAAAATGCATCGCAAAACGCGCGAACGGGCAATTCTGGAGCGGATCAACAGCGGCGACCGGACAATCAAGGACATGGTAGACGCGATCTATCGAGACACCGAACCGCGCCTGCATGGCGCAGCCGGCCTGTCGGTGCTTGCCCATCTGGAAGACCTGGTGGCGCGCGGCCTGGTCCACGCCGATGGCGCACCGGCTATCGACGGCATCTATTCACCGGCAAAGTAGTACCCTTCCGATATCATTCCGCCGGCGCCACGCCCACCTGGCCGGCCACTTCCTGGTCGAGTTCGGCAAGGAAGTCGGTGATGCGCGCTGCATTGTCGCCAAGGTCGTGGCGGCCGTAACGCGAGGCCGAGCGCATATCTACGATGACCGCATCGCCGTCATCGGTCACGCGGATGGCGACATCGGCGGGAAGGCCAAGCAGCAAGCTCTTGGCCAGCGCATCGACCGTCACGTCGATTTGCCCTGCTGCGTCTGGAAACGGCGCCGTGAGCTGCCAGCCGCGCCGATCGAGCACGGTTTTGACCGCCTCCAGAACGCGATCGAAGGGCAAGGTGTAGCTGCGTCCGGTAACGAGTGGATAGGCTTCGATTTGCAGGCGCTGCTCGCCGGGCGTCGGCGGCAAAAGCTCGTTCATGTCCTTTGTCCGGGTTGAAGTATCGAGTGCCGGCGGGTCATCCAGATCCGTCGAGATGTCGCGCAGCGGCGGATAGATCGCCGCCGAATAGGCCGCGATGCCGTAAGGAATGAGCACCAGAAGCGCCAGCAAGGCGCCGACGGTCAGGTCGTGACCGCCGCGATCACCGAAATTCCACAGTCGGGCAAAGGCAAACCCGGCAAACAGAAGCGCAACCGCGGCCAGCAAGGCGACAATACCAAGCACCCACAGGAATGCCGGCGTCTCGACGAGGTCATATCGGTGGCCGATAAGAACCGTCAGCAGCAGGACCGCCGAAAACGCGCCGGCGCGCCGCGACCAACCGGCAGCCCTCGACGTTAGTCGCTCGGGAATTCCCGTCATTGTTTTCCGCCCTGCCCCAACCCGAACAAAGGCATAGTGCCTTTCAGCGGCGGCTTGAAGGCGCAAAGACGCCGCATCTCCGGTCAATCCGTCGGCAGGTGATAGTCCCGGAACTGTTGGCGCAAGGTAATCTTCTGGACCTTGCCGGCAGCGGTGTGTGGGATTTCGCCGACGAATGCGATGTCGTCGGGCATCCACCACTTCGCCACCTTGCCGTCCATGAAAGCGAGGATGTCCGGCTTGGTCGGCTCCCTACCCGGCTTACGCACCACTACGAGCAAAGGCCGCTCGCCCCATTTGGAATGCGGAATGCCGATGGCGGCGGCCTCCGCCACATCGGGATGGCCGACCGCGAGGTTCTCGAGCTCGATGGACGAGATCCATTCGCCGCCCGACTTGATCACGTCCTTGGCGCGATCGGTGATCTGCATGTAGCCGCCGGGATCGATGTGCGCGACATCACCGGTGTCGAACCAGCCGTCTTCATCGAACTGTTCGGATCCGGTGCCGCCATAATAGGCGCGCGCGACGGCCGGGCCGCGGACCTTGAGCCTGCCGAAGGTCTTGCCATCCCATGGCAGTTCGTTGCCGGCGTCGTCCGTCACCTTCATTTCGATACCGAACGGTGTAAAGCCCTGCTTCTGCTGGACGCCGAGGCGGGCCTCGCCCATCAGCCCGGCATAGTCCGGCTTCAGGGTGCACAGCGTGCCGAGCGGCGACATCTCGGTCATGCCCCAGGCGTGGACCACCTGGACATCGTAACTGTCCTGGAACTTCGTCGTGAGCGCGCGTGGACAGGACGAGCCGCCGATGACGACTTTCTGCAGATAGGGCAGTTTCTTGCCTGTCTCTTCCAGATGCTGGAGGAGCATCATCCACACAGTCGGCACGGCGGCGCTGAAGGTCACCTTCTCGGTGTCGAGCAGCTCGTAGAGCGAAGCGCCATCCATCTTGCAGCCGGGCATGACCAGCTTGGCGCCGATCATCGGCGCGCTGTGGGCAAGGCCCCAGGCATTGGCGTGAAACATCGGCACGACCGGCAATATGGTATCGCGCGACGACATGCCCATGGCGTCGGGCATCGCGGCGATCATGGCGTGCAGCACGTTCGAACGATGGCTGTAGAGGACGCCTTTCGGGTCGCCCGTCGTGCCCGAGGTGTAGCACATGCCGGCGGCGGTGTTTTCGTCGAATGTCTTCCAGGTGAAGTTGCCGTCGGCTTCAGCGAGCCATTCTTCGTAGGTAACGACATTAGGCAGCGCAGTCTCCGGCAAATGCGCCTTGTCGGTCAGCACGATAATCTGCTTCAGCGACTTGACCGCGCTGGCGATCTTTTCAAGCAGCGGCAGGAAGGTCAGGTCGACGAAGATCGCCTTATCCCCGGCATTGTTCATGATCCATGTGATCTGCTCGGGAAAGAGCCGCGGGTTGAGTGTGTGATAGATCGCGCCGACACCCATGATGCCGTACCAGACCTCGATGTGGCGCGCGGTGTTCCAGGCCAGGGTCGCGATGCGGTCGCCAAGCCCGAAACCGTCACGCTCGAGCCGCTCGGCAACCTTCAGGGCACGATTATGGATTTCGGCATATGTGCTGCGCACGATCGGCCCCTCGATCGAGCGCGACACGATCTCGCGTCTGCCGTGCTGCCTCTCGGCGTTGTCGATCAGCTTGTGGCAAAGCAGCGGCCATTCCTGCATCAGCCCGAGCATGTTGTTCCTCCCGTTATTTTTTTCGCCATTGTGGGACGAACCGGGGGATTGTCCAGCCAGAACCGGGCTGGAGCGGTGCATGGAGCCGAATGAGGCGGAATTCGCCACAATCCGGCCATGCTCGGCGTTAACGTTGATTAACGGGCGAGGCGCGAATGGCGAATGAAAGAGGTTCGCATGGACCCGCAGTTCGACGACAAAGCCCTCGAAAATACGGTTGCCGAAAGTCTGGCCGATCTGGTGGCAGCCGATGTCGCGCAGGCCGATCTGGTGCCCGACGCCAAAACCGTTTCCGAAGATGAATTCGTCGAGGTCGTCGGTGGCGCCCTCGAAGCGGTCGGCGGCACGCTCTTGTTCAAGATGTGCGTCGAGAACGAGGGCGAAAGCCAGCACGTCGCTGCCGCCTGCGTCGGCGATGGCGGCAGTCGCCAGTTCCTGCTGCTCACCTTGCCGACCAGCGGTGGTGCGCTGAAGGTGGAAACCACCTCGAAAAGCACCAATCCGGTGGCAGGCATTGCCGCCGCCTATGCCGGGCTGATGGACGCATTCCAGGCCGCCGCCTAATTCTAGGCGAGGTATCGGAGGAAAGCGCGAGACTTCCCCCGCGGGCGACGCCCGCCTGGCGGCAAGCAGCTCTTGCGCAAGGCTCTTGCCAGACACATCTTGGGGTAGAGGCAAGGAGATCCGATATGGACCAGATCGCAAACCCGTCACCCGGCTTTCAGCGCAATCCCGGCAAGACGATCACTGTCGAACCTTACAAGGGTACCGTGACGGTGCGCGCCGGCGATGTCGTCATCGCCTCGTCCAGCAAGGTCAAGGTGCTGACAGAATCGCCCTATCCCCCCGTTTTCTACATTCCGTTCGGCGACATCGACTTCAAACAGCTTGGCAAGACCGAACACTCGACCCATTGCCCCTACAAGGGCGATGCCAGCTATTGGAGCGTGCTGCCCGCCGGCGATGCAGGCAAGGATGCGATGTGGGCCTATGAGCGGCCGTTCGACGAGATGGCCGATATCCGCGATCACGGCGCGTTCTATCCGAACAAGGTGACCATCGAGGCCACGCCCGACTGATCAGTCGGTGGTGCCTTCATCGCCGACGCCGTCGGCATCGTCGAGACGCACGAAGGTGAGGCCCTTGGCCTTCAGCGCCAGAAGTCCCTGCACCACGCCTTCGCCGGCGGCATGGGTCGGCTGGTTGATGTGGGCGATGATGACGTCACCATCCTTTGCTGCGGCAATGCGCCGGGCGGTCTCTTTTGCGCCGAGCAATGAGCCGCCGTCGCCGTTGACAGAGAATCCGGCAATCTTGAAACCAAGCTTGCGTATCATCGCGATTGCCGACGGGCTGTATTCGGCGGTCGCGCCGCGAAACCATTTCGGCGCCGGTTCGCCGGTCACGGCAAGAGCGGCAGCACCCGATTCGACCTCGGCCAGAACGGCCTCCGGGCTGCCGGCACTGCGAATGCCGTAGATCTTTTGCGGCGTGTCGACGGCCGGGACATGGCGGCCGCCATGGTTTTCCAATTCAAACAGTTCTGGATGCGCCCGCATGATCTCCACGGCGGCGGCGTTGTGCTTCAGCCAAATGCCGGTGACGAAAATGGTGGCGGGAATCTTGTTTTCCACCAGCGCCGAGAGAATCCGTGTGTCGGTCCTTCCGCCGCACGCATCGAGCGTCAGCGCGACGCGGCCGCTGCCCACCTCGGCCTTGATGTGCAGCGTCGGTACGACGAGCAACTGGGTGTTGCCAGGAGAGACAGCCCACAGCGACATCGCAATGGCGCAAAAATACTTTTGGAACAGGCGCATCGATTATTCCAGGTCGGCCGGATCAAAGTTGAAGCGGCGACCCCAAGACCGGCATCAAGGCGGAAATCGGGACGATGCCCCTGCAAAAGCGTCGGCAGCGGCAATTTGACCGCCGGCCTGACCTTTGGCAAGCGCAAGGTCACAATGCGTGCTCCACGTCCTTAACCGTACGTGAAAGGATCGCGCGCACCGCGTCGACCACCGCTTTGACCTCAAGTCGCCAGACGCAGCAAGCCTTGCTCGGATCGGGGCGGCGGCACAGGTCCCTGGCTATGCACTCGCAAGGCATGGAGGGCCGCGGCGTAACACTGGCCACGCCGACAGGACCCCAGACGGCGGGGTCGGTCAGGCCGAAGAGGCCGACAACCGGCGTTCCCGCGGCGGCGGCCATGTGCATCGGGCCACTCTCGTTCCCCAGAAACAGCCGTGCCTGGCCGAGGACGGCCAGCAGCGTTGCCAGCGACAGCGCCCCGACCACGTTGACGACCGGCGAAGCGGCCTTGTCGACAATGCGCTCGGCAGATGCCCGTTCACCGGGGCCGCCGACAAGCAGGAAGTCCAACCCGGTCTGTCGCGAGAGCTCGTCGATCGCCAGCGCAAAACGTTCCGGTTGCCATTGCCGCCCCCGGAAGCTCGCTCCCGCATGAACGGCTATAAAGGCGTTACGCCGAAGATGATGCCGGTCGAGCAGCGCCAATGCCTTGGCGGTCCCCAGCGGCAGCGGCTCAATCTTTGGGACCGGCGCACGCAACTCCACGCCAAGCGCCTCAAGCGGCGAAAGATAGCGATAGAGATAATGCTGGCCACCAAAGCCAAACGGCTTGGCCAGGACGTTGGCAGGCTGGCGTTCCAGCCAGCGCAACGGTTTTTCGGGAGGATCATATCCGACGCGGGTCTTGGCGTTGACGAGCCTGACGATGATGCGTGAGGTTTTGGAATCGGCCAGGTCGATGGTCAGGTCAAATCGGAACCGGCGCAGCGCGCGCACCATCGCGTAAAGCTCTCGACCACGCTGCACAGGGGTGCCACGCATCCGTACGCGCCGGAACGCCACCACGTCCGAGGCGATGCCATGAGCCATCAGAAAACTGGCAAAGTTCGCCTCGCAAAGGAACACGAGCCTGGCCTTTGGATATTGGAGGCGTAGGTTTCTGGCGAGCGCGGAGGCGAGGACAAGATCGCCGATGAATTTCGTCTGGAGGATGAGAATCGAGCGGACCTGCGTGGGCGGCGGGTTCTGAAACATCTGTTTCTGGCACCTGGGCGGCTTCGGGAGCCGGAAACTGGGCAGAAACGATGTCGGGATTTGGAGCCGTCACGCGCACGTTCGCGTGAATTTGGTTACAAATCGGTAAGGTCAGATTCTGGCGCACTGCAACTCTTATCTGCGGCCGTTCGTTGTAGCCTGCAGCGCCGCTTGCGCGGGGCATCTATCGGTTCCAGAGCGACCAGATTAAGTCGAGGCGGCTATCCAAGACTGGCATCACGGAACCAGGTTACAGTCCGTGCTCCATCTCCTTCATCGTGCGTGAAAGAGCTCACGCAGTGCGCCACAAACTGGTTGACGGTTCGCGCTCAACCAGCGGCACTGTTCTTTGGCGACTCAGTTAAAAATCGCTCGCGCGTGGCTTCACGACAGGCCTTGCTCGAACTCTGACTCCCACCCAAACACTGATCATGGTCAGAGCGAAGTAGATTTCACCGTCTGCTGTCCTGCGGCTTCTGGTGAGGTTCCTGGCTTTTCGACCACCAGACAAAATACAGCGAGCCCATTTTCATCACAGGCACGCGGCGGTCGCGTTCCCGGGCTCGCAACTCACGATAGGCCTTCATCTTCAGAGTGCCGCCAGGCAACCTGATACGCACCGCCATCAGTCCAACTCCCGTTGTGCAACGCAGCAATTGTGTGCAATGCGGCAAGTAGAGACTTTCCGTAACGGAAGAGTCAACAGCAGCGTCATCAACTTATTTTGTGAGCTCGCCTGCGGAGGCTCCGCGCGGCTCTCCCAGGCGCATGCCAGGTCGGAAAATTGCGGCGTCACCCCGGCGACTGATCGTCAATCAGGCGCTGGCGGTTCGACCACCAGGTGAAATAAACCCGGCCGATCTTGACGACTGGTATGCGGCGGGCGCGCTCGCGGTCGCGCAATTCGCGGTACACTTTCACCTTCAGCGTGCCGCCCGGCATTCTGATACGCACTGCCATCGCTTCCGCCGCCCCAAATTGTGCAATGCAGCATCGCCTTCCGTGGCGGAAGAGTCAACGCCTGCCCGCTGACTTTTTCTAGGATTTGGCGAGCAGTCTTCGGAGGTTTGGCGCGCACGGTGGTTCCTGATCCCTTCACCGAGGGGTCATGTCCAGTCGGGATCGTCGGGTGTGGGCTATTTCCTGGGCGAGGACTTGTTGGGCGAGGATGGGCGATCGGACATGCCGCTCGGCCACCAGATGACGAAATAATTGCCGACCTGCCAAACCGGCACCTCGCGCTTCTGTTCGCGGCGCCGCAGCTCGTCCCTTTTCTTGATCTTCAAAGTCCCGCCCGGAAGCCTGATTCTTATCGTCACGTGTCCTCCCGGTACCCCCCAAGATACGAATGATAGACGGGAACAGTTTCATCCCGGCTAAGCAATTTCGTCCAGGTAAAGCAATTTCGGGCGCGGTAGACGCAGGAACCGGAACCGGAGCGAGATCGCCGGAACCGGCTTCATTTGAAGAAATCCGCGATGCCGTTGATGGCCAGCACCGCGTAGACGATCGGTCCGGCGATAAACGCACAATAAAGACAGAGGATCGCCGCCAGCACCAGCAGCAGCGGCTTGTCGCGGCCGACGGCGCGGAGTTCGGACTTCACCGTCCAGCGCGCCGCAGCGGTTTGTTCATTATCAGACATGTGCACCATCCCGCGGCCATTTCACACGGCGGGTCGAAAACATCAACCTTCCTTGCTGCGCGGAAGATCCATTAGCCAGTGCTGCAAACAGGCCGTCACGCTCCGAAGATCGCGGCGCGTGCCACGTTCGACGTCAGGCGATAGGCATTTCTATAAATCGATGGTTTGCCAGCGCGTCTGTCCGACATCTTCGGTCTGGATCTATTCACCCTCCGACTTTTGCAGCCTGCACTGCCGCCTGCGCAGCAGCCAGCCTGGCGATTGGCACGCGGTAGGGTGAGCACGATACATAGTCGAGGCCGACCTTCTCGCAGAAATGAATCGAAGCGGGGTCGCCGCCGTGCTCGCCGCAAATGCCGAGCTTGATGTCGGGCCGCGTCGCCCTGCCCTTGTCGGCCGCCATCCGCACCAGCTCGCCGACACCCTCTATGTCGAGCGACACGAATGGATCCTGCTCGATGATGCCTTTTTGCCGGTAGGTCTCGAGGAACGAGGCCGCGTCGTCGCGGGAGATCCCGAAAGTGGTCTGGGTCAGATCGTTGGTGCCGAAGGAGAAGAATTCGGCCGCCTCGGCGATGACGTGGGCGCGGATCGCGGCGCGCGGCAGTTCAATCATCGTGCCGGTGAGGTAATCGATCTTGACGCCGGTCTCCTCCATCACGCTTTTGGCGACGGCGTCGATGCGCGCCTTGACGAAATCGAGCTCCTTCACCAGGCCGACCAGCGGCACCATGATCTCCGGCACCACCAGCGCGCCGGCCTTCCGGCCGGCCTCGACGGCCGCCTCGAATATCGCGCGCGCCTGCATCTCAGCGATTTCGGGATAGGAGACGGCAAGCCGGCAGCCGCGATGGCCGAGCATCGGATTGAACTCGTGCAGCGCTTCGGTACGCCGCCTGAGTTTGTCCGGCGACACATTCATGGCAGCGGCGACCTCGGCCACCTCCTCCTCGGTCTTGGGCAGGAATTCGTGCAGCGGCGGATCGAGCAGGCGGATCGTCACCGGCAGCCCGGCCATGATCTCGAACAGCTCGAGGAAATCGGAGCGCTGCATGGGCAAGAGCTTGGCCAGCGCCGTTCGCCGGTCCTTTTCGGTATCGGCCAGGATCATCTCGCGCATGGCAACGATGCGGTCGCCGTCGAAGAACATGTGCTCGGTGCGGCATAGCCCGATGCCTTCGGCGCCGAAGGAGCGCGCCATGCGCGCATCCAGCGGCGTCTCGGCGTTGGTGCGCACCTTCATGCGGCGCGCCCCGTCGGCCCACTCCATGATGGCGGCGAAATCGCCTGAGAGTTCGGGCTGCAGCATCGGGACGACGCCTTTCAGCACCTGGCCGTTGCCGCCGTCGATGGTGATCACGTCGCCCTTGCGGAAGGTCGCTCCCATCGCCATCAGTGTGCCAGCTTTGTAGTCGACGCGCAGCGAACCGGCCCCTGATACGCAAGGCTTGCCCATGCCGCGCGCCACAACGGCGGCGTGGCTAGTCATGCCGCCGCGCGTCGTCAGGATGCCTTCGGCCGCATGCATGCCATGGATGTCTTCGGGGCTGGTCTCGATGCGCACCAGGATCGCCTTGCGGCCTTGTGTCTTGGCCTCGTCGGCGTCGTTCGAGGAAAAGACGATCTCGCCGGTGGCAGCACCTGGAGACGCCGGCAGGCCGACGCCGATGATGTCGCGCGCCGCCCTCGGATCAATGGTCGGATGCAGCAACTGATCGAGCGAGGCCGGATCAATGCGGGCGACGGCCTCCTCCTTTGAAATCAGTCCATCCCTGGCCATGTCGACGGCAATCTTTAGTGCCGCCTTGGCTGTGCGTTTGCCGGACCTGGTCTGCAGCATCCACAATTTGCCGCGCTCGATGGTGAATTCGAGATCCTGCATGTCGCGGTAGTGCTTTTCCAGGCGGTCGGAGATGCTGACGAAAGCCTGGAAGGCGTCAGGCATCAGCTTCTGCAGCGACGGCTTGTCGGAACCGGCGGCAATGCGCGCCGCCTCGGTGATGTTCTGCGGCGTACGGATTCCGGCAACGACATCCTCGCCCTGCGCGTTGACCAGGAACTCGCCATAAAGCTGCTTTTCGCCGGTCGACGGGTTGCGGGTGAAGGCAACGCCGGTGGCCGAGGTGTCGCCCATATTGCCGAAGACCATGGCCTGGACATTGACTGCCGTGCCCCAGCTTTCGGGAATGTCGTGCAGGCGCCGATAGGTGATCGCGCGGTTGTTCATCCAGCTGGAAAACACCGCGCCGATGGCGCCCCAGAGCTGCTCGTGCGGATCCTGCGGAAAGGGTTTACCAAGCTCCTCCTCGACTTTGGCCTTGTAGAGCGCGATCACGCCTTGCCATTCGATGGCCGTCAGCTCGGTGTCGAGCTCATGGCCGAGGCCGCCCTTCTGGTCTTCGAGGATTTCCTCAAAGACCTCATGGTCGAGACCCATGACGACATCGGAATACATCTGGATGAAGCGGCGGTAGCTGTCATAGGCAAAGCGCGGATCGCCTGAATCGGCGGCCAAGGCTTCGACCGTCTCATCGTTGAGGCCGAGATTGAGCACGGTGTCCATCATGCCGGGCATGGAAGCGCGGGCACCGGAGCGCACCGACACCAAAAGCAGTTTCGACGGATCGCCGAAACGGCGCCCGGTCAGCCGGCCGATATGGTCGAGGGCGACCGAAACATCCGCTTCCAGCGAGGCCGGATAGGTGTGGCCGTTGGCGTAATAGGCGTTGCAGACTTGGGTGGTGATGGTGAAGCCTGGCGGCACCGGCAGGCCCAGGCTGCACATTTCGGCGAGGTTAGCTCCCTTGCCGCCGAGCAAATTGCGGTCGCCGGCACGGCCTTCCGCGGCGCCGTCGCCGAAGGTGTAGACCCACTTGGTCATGCTTGCTCCCCGGTTGCAGGAGATTGGAAATATTGGCAAATCGAGCGATATGATGGTGCAGTGCGAAAGGCAAGCCGTCGGCAACGCCCGCCGGCCTCTACAATCGATTAAGGAAAAGCAGCGCCTGAAAGACTTGCTTTTTGGAAAGCTTTGCCGCGGAACATAATGAGAACCAGGAGCAATACAATGAGAATGGTCGGAAGCCCGACTATCTGGAAATCCCGAGGTGGGGCGGAACGCTGGAGAGCGTGAAGGCTTTCTACAGCGCAGCCTTCTCGTGTTGTTCACCATTACGGGCCGACTTATTCAGCATTTGCCGAGGGCCTGGACGGACGTTTTCAGGCGGATATTCAAGATGCGCCGGCCAAGCCGCTGCCGGTGCTCTATTCCGAAGGCTGGAGGAAGCATTGAGCGCCGTCGAGAATGCCGGCGGCACAATCATTGAGCATTGAGCCGATCTTTTCGATCCCCGGCGGCAGGCGGTTTCATTTCTGGTCCGGCCGGCAAAGAAATTGCGGTCCCGAGCTAGGACGTAGACTCATTACCGCGTAGCCAGATACGGACGGAGACGAGCTTGAGGGCGGCAAGATAGTTTTCAGCCAGCTTGTCGTAGCGGGTCGCGATGCGACGGAACTGCTTGGCCTTGTTGAAGAACCGCTCGACCAGGTTGCGCGCCTTGTAGAGGAAAGGGCTGAAGCAGATCGGGTCCTTGCGATTGGCCTTTGGAGGAAAGTTGGCCCATGCATTTCGCTCTGTGACGGCATTGCGCAAGGCGTTGGCATCATAGCCCTTGTCGGCGAGCAGCATCGCGCCCTCTGGCAATTCCGTGATCAAGTCCGCAGCGGAGGCGATGTCACTCATCTGACCTGCCGTGAGCATCACCTTGATAGGCCTGCCTTTCGCGTCCACAAGAGCATGGATTTTGGTTGTCAGCCCGCCTCGGGATCGACCGAGACAATGATTTCGATCCCCCTTTTTGCCGTCGCACCCTGCTGATGGACGCGAACAATGGAGGTGTCGATCATCTGCACCTTGCCGTCATGGGGTTTGGTGATGGCGTCCATGAGGCGGTCCCACACACCTGCTTTCCGCCATCTGACGAAGCGATTGTAGCAGGTGGTGCGTGGGCCGTATCGCTCTGGCAGATCGCGCCATGGGGCACCGGATCGCAGCACCCAGAAGATGCTGTTGAGCACCCGCCGATCATCGACGCGCGGCACCCCTCGCGGCTTGTTGGGCAACCGCGGCGCAATCACGCGCCATTCGACGTCGGTCATATCGGCTCATGCTGAGCCTGAATCAGATTCCGCTCCAATTTGAAACCCGCCAGTCGACAAACGACCCAAAGCGGACAAAACGGCTGCTCACACCTCACTTCCATTTTGGGGAGCTTCGTCCTCAACGAAAAGGTCGAGGCCCCAGCCAACACCGCAATCCGCGAGCACCCTCATCCCGGACGGCTCAAGCCAGATGCCGCACTGCTCGTCGCAGGGCGTATAGAACCCGCCATAGATCGTAATCTGCTTTGGCCGCACTTCCTGCCGCAGCCGGGCGAAGGCTTCCTCCCGACCTCGCATCTGCTCGATCAGGTAGTTGACCGCAATCTCGTGCTCGGCCCCGTTCCGGAGCCTTTCGCGCGGTCCATCGAGGCTCCAGCCATTCCTTTTGCGCGGCGAACCGCTGCGCATCGGGTCGACCTTGCGGACTATGTATGTAGGTTCGATGCCTAGGATCGCCGTCACCCTGTCGGGATCGGCATCGAAGTCAGAGATCGAGAGCGAGATCATCGCTTGTCCTAACTAGGTTCGAAAGCGCAAGGCAAGCCCTGCGCCGGTGCGAGGTCCTTCATGCTTGCCTCGCGCTTCCCAAGGTCGCAGCAGTTACATCCGCTTCCCCACCCATCCCGGTCGTTCCGCATTTATGAGTTCACGGCCTAATAGGCTACTCGGAAGCCAATCAGTTGCAAAAGCAGTGTCCAAGAGATCGGGAGATCTAAACGGGCAGGTACTATTCACCGTTGAGCTTTACCTCGGCTCATCCTATAAGGCCGCGCGCAGCGGGTTCGTTCCCAGCTGTTGGGGCGTCGCCAAGTGGTAAGGCATCGGTTTTTGGTACCGACATTCCCAGGTTCGAATCCTGGCGCCCCAGCCAATTTCTCACGGGGTCCATCTGGACACATGGGTTACGGTTCATACCGGAGACATGGGTAACACTTTTGGCCCGAAGGGGTTTGAAGTGGTTCGAGCCTGCATGTCTCATCGTCGAAGTATCCCAAATGGTAATCCCTGAAGCTAGCCAGCCAGATTCGGTCGTCGACCTGTTTGATGCCGACTTTTTGGCCAGCGAAGACGAGGCTGAGATTGATCTTCTTACGGTCGAAGCAGATGCGGCTGCAGGTGGTGACGGTGACGGCCTTGTCGTGGAAGGGATACTCGAGGTCGGGTAGTCCGCGAGAGGGCCGTGGTGAGGCGCTGTAGCGCTCGGCTGGGCAAGCCATATCGAGCGCCTGGTGCGGGCGTTCGGTGTTGAACTCCTGAACGAAGTCATCGAACCTGGCCTGCTGCTGCAGGAAGTTGCTTCCGGCCGGCTTGGTGGTTTCGAGCTTGAGCGTCAGATGCATGCGTTCATGGCGGCCGTTCTGCTGGGGATTGCCGGGCTTGATGCGCTCGATCTCGCTGCCGAGCCTCAACCAACAGACCGACAACCTGGACAGGTTGAAGAGGGCATTGGGGCTGTCGAAAGGCACACCGTTGTCGGTCCTGATCGCGCTGGGCAGGCCGAACTCCTTGAAAACTCTCTCGAACACGGTGAAGGCATAGGCCTCCTTGGTGGTGTGAAGCGCTTCGCAGGCCAACAGATAACGACTTGCGAAGTCGCTGATCGTCAGCGGGTAGCAGTAACGCCGGTCGGCCAGCATAAACTCGCCCTTATAATCGGCGCACCACAGGTCGTTGGGCTGGCAGCCATGCGAGAGCGCCGTCCCTTGCGCCCTATTGCGGCGCGGCTTGCGGCGTTTGACCAGGCTATGGCGGTCGAGCACCGCGTGCACCGTCGAGATCGCCGGCGTGTGGACATCCGGGTAGAGCCGAGCCAGCCGCTCCCTGATCTTCGGCGCGCCCCAGCTCGGCTTGTCCTGCTTGGCACGCACAATCAGCTTCTCGATTTGGAAAGGAAGCTGATTGGCGTGCCGGCAAGGTCGGCGCGAGCGATCCGTCAGGCCTTCCAGCCCACAGTCATTGTAGCGGCCAAGAATCTTATAGCCGGTCTTGCGTGAGATGCCGAACTCACGGCACAGCTGTGCTATCTTCTCGCCGTCCAATAGGCAGGCGACGAACTTGAGACGCTCATCCATCGGGTTACACTCCTTCCAGGGCATTTTGCCCTCCCGCAAAAAGCCCGATTGTGTAACCCATGTGCCCGGAATGAACTGTCACCCATCTCTCGGGAAGGGCACACGGTCTGACCATCTCCGTGTCGTAGTATGAGTTGCGGACAACTTGGTCGTGGGCCAGCATTTGCAGTGTCTGTCCACAACAAATTGGTGTGGCCGGCAAAGAACGTGGTCCAGCTAGCATCTTAGCTTAACGTCAGCTCAATTAACCGGTCGGTAAATGCATATTCTGGAGAAAAATTCCTTTTTCGGGCCGTGGCCTGGCATTCAATTTTATAGATTGAGACTTTCATAATCCAATCGTCATATTTTTGACGCTCTTCTTAATAATGTCAGTATATTCAAACTCTTCTTCAGTGTCGATCAGCGCGCATTTCGACAATTTTAATAAAATTCAAATTTCCTTTTAAATTGCAACCATCATCTTCTCCTGCATTGTGGCAACAAATAGCATACCACAGAATTATTAATAAACATCTCCCCTTAAACGCGTGAGCATCTCTGCAATTCAATTTGCCTTTTTATGCACAAAGCTGAATATTCAGAAGTATATTTTACGCCGCAACGTGACAATCCCGCCATCGATCAACCATTCTATCAGAGCCTGCAGGTATGTGATTTGGCGCTAATATACACCCTCTAGTAGGCAAGCTCCGGGGCGCTATCGAATGAGACAAAGGAATATTGGATGGCAACTCTGCACTACGCATCGGGTGGTTCCGCCACCGAAATCGCAACCGCCGGCTTCAATCTGGCTGACGTTCAGTATGTTTCGCTGGTCAACGCATTGCCGGATGGCATGAAGGGCCTGGTGTATCTCAATGAGCATGAGGGCGTAACCGCATCCTTCATCGAGAAAATGACCCCCTTCCTTGGCAATCCGAACGTGTTTGGGTTCTATCTTGTTGACGAGCCCGATCCCACCGGCAGGTGGGGCACCTACGCAACCGCCGAGAACCTGAAGGCGGAATCCGACTGGATCCATGAGCATTTTCCGGGCGCCAAGACCTTCATCACCATGATGAACATGGGATCCCCGACCAATCCGGATTTTACGAACACCTACAATCCGGCCAACACGCATATCGACTATTTCGGAATAGACCCCTATCCGGTGCGCACGGGAACGGACACGGTCGACTACGACATGATCGACCGAGCCGTGGCTGCAGCGGTGAAATCCGGCATCCCGGTTAACAATATCGTTCCGGTCTATCAGGCCTTTGGCGGCGGTAACTGGGAGACTTCCGACGGCGGAAGACAGGTCATGCCCACCCCCGAACAGATGCAAATCATGATCGATCATTGGGCCGCACTGGTTCCGTCACCTGCCTTCGACTACACCTATAAGTGGGGAACGCAGAACGGCGACACCGCACTTGAAAGCTCCCCGGAACTGCAGGCCGTTTTCCGGGAGCACAACCTCGCTACCACCGGGACCGAACCGCCTCCCGTCGACACAAGCGACACTTTGTACGGCACTAGCGGCGACGATGTGTTCCACGGCGCCGGCGGCCACACGATGATCGGCTATGGCGGCAATGACACTTATTATGTCGAGGATGTCCGCGATAAGGAGGTTGAGGCGGCGGGCGGCGGTGCCGACAAAGTGTTCGCTTCGGTTAGCCATGCTCTTGCGGCCGGCTCGGAGATTGAGCTTCTTGCCACCAACAGCCCGTCCGGCACCACGGCAATCAACCTGACCGGCAATGCGTTCGCCCAGACTATCCGGGGCAATGCCGGCGCCAATGTCATCAACGGCGGCGCTGGCGCCGACATCATGACCGGCTATGGCGGCAACGACACCTATTATGTCGACAATGCCGGCGACAGGGCGAATGAGGCGGTGGGCGGCGGCACCGACAAAGTGCTCGCATCGGTGAGTCACGTCCTTTCGGCCGCCTCGCAGATTGAGCTCCTCGCCACAGCCAACCCGTCAGGCACAACGGCAATCAACCTCACCGGCAATGGGTTCGCTCAAATCATCCAGGGCAATGCCGGAGCCAATGTCATCAACGGCGGTGCCGGCGCTGACACGATGACCGGCTATGGCGGCAACGACACGTACTATGTCGACAACGCCGGCGACAGGGTGAACGAGGCAGTGGGAGGCGGCACAGACAAAGTGCTCGCATCGGCCAGCTATGCTCTTTCGGCGGGCTCGCAGATAGAGCTTCTCGCCACCACCAGCCCCTCCGTCAGCACGGCGATCAACTTAACCGGTAATGAGTTCGCCCAGACCATCCAGGGCAATGCCGGCGCGAATGTCATCAACGGCGGCGGCGGCCCCGACACTATGGCTGGCCGTGGCGGTAACGACATGTACTATGTCGACAATGCCGGCGATAAGGTCATCGAGGCAGTGGGCGGCGGCACCGACAAGGTGCTCGCATCGGTGAGCCATGCGCTTTCGACGGGCTCCCAGATCGAGCTTCTCGCTGCAAGGTACCCATCCGACACGACGGCAATGAACCTCAGCGGCAACGAGTTCAGCCAGACCATCCAGGGCAACGCTGGCGCCAATATCATCAACGGTGTCGGTGGTGCCGACATCTTGACCGGCAATGGAGGCAACGACACATTCGTGTTCAACAGCGCTCTTGGGGCCGGCAATATCGACAGGATCACCGACTTCAACAAGCTCCAGGACAAGATCCAACTCGACGACGCGGTTTTTGCCGGGCTTAAATTGGGTAGCCTTTCATCCGATGCTTTCTTTGCTGGCACGGCCGCGCATGATAGCTCCGACCATATAATCTACAACAGCTCAACCGGCGCGCTCTCTTTCGACAGCGACGGGATCGGTGGCGCAGCTCAAATACAGTTCGCCACTCTCTCTCCAGGTCTGTCGCTTGCAGCAGGTTCGTTTCTTGTGATCTGAACGACCCGGAACGGCGGACCTTCTGCTCGAGCCGGTCCGCCGCTCTAATCAACCACCCGATGTTTCGAAGGGGGTGCCCAATTTGGGCTGATGTTTACCCCCGGAATTATATCCTGCGTGCCGGTGTACGCGAAGCCGATCTACAAGCTTGCTGTACCGCCGAACCGTCGCTTGGCGCGGACATCATGGCCTTCCTGACTAAGGATTGGAAGCACATCACCGTGACCTGCGTGATCGTTTCGCTGGGTTCATTTTCGCTTGCGGCAAAGTCATCGATTCATTCATAAAAACGCCAAGGCAGCGTGCAGGTAGAAGCCCAGCGGGCAGCCGACGAAGACATGCAAAGCTCGTCGCGAGCTTACTCGCCCAATTGGGGGCAGAGCGCGCCAAAGCTGAAAAGCTCGCCAACATGCGGAGCCGAAGGTGAATAGCCGGAATTGCGAGAGCGAATAGGTTACATGACCCTTTGGGCACCGTCAGTAACCGCAGCAATGAGTCGACCGACAATCTTATGGTGACTGGCATTTACATGGTGGGCAGTGGCGAGTTTATAAAGTCCTCCGATGCCATTATCGACCATCAGCCGCTATTGCCTGGCTAGCCCTTGCCCCTCAAGACAATGACCACGCTTAATCCCGCAATGATCCAGTAGCTCGGAAGCCTATGCTCTCGCCGTCGAAGCTGTGGCGCCACTCGAGTCGGAATCTAGTCCTAGCTTGGGCCGGCTCGCGCCGTGTTCAAATGCGGCCGAGGATGTCATGCGGTTTGCCCGCGACGGTAGGCCGCTACGCTTTACGGTCGGCTCAGCTCTTGATAGGGCAGTCCCGCCAAAAGCCCGACGACACGGCCGCGGTTAAGTTCAGGCTCGCCTTCCAAAAGTCAAACGTGGTAGTTGGGGATTTCAGTTGAACAACATCGTGATTGTCACGGCCGCTGGACTGGCGCTTACCGGCTACCAGGGTGCAGCAGCCGCGGAACAGCGGCCGTGCGTGTTCTGCGCCGCGTGCGGCGTCACGTTCGTTGAGCGCAACTCGCTGATGAAGTCCTCCGCATCACAGGCGTTATCGGCGCCGAGCCTTGGCAAATCCATCTTATTGAGACGCTTGGCGGCCCCTTGAATAAAAGGTCCATGGTAACCTCTGAGTCTGGGTTGACTTTGACGTGCCGGGAGACGTTTAGATGGCAGCGACCCAGGGAACGCAGCATGAATTACAGACCCGACATCAGCGGACTGCGGGCCGTGGCCGTTGTTCCTGTTGTCCTCTACCACGCCGGGTTTTCTGCGATCAGCGGCGGTTTTATTGGCGTCGATATTTTCTTTGTTATCTCCGGGTTTCTGATCACCTCCGACATCATCGAGCGGATCAAGAACGACACATTTTCGCTGGTGGAGTTCTACCATCGCCGCGTTCGCCGGATTTTCCCCGCCCTGTTCGCGATGCTCGGTGCCTGCTTTGCGACGGCGTGGTTTGTGCTGCCGCCGGGAGAATTCATCAGCTTCAGCAAGAGTGCGACTGCCGCTGCGCTGTCCGGCTCGAATATCTTTTTCTATCGGAACACGGACTATTTCGCCGCAGCCGCCGAATCGCTCCCGCTTCTGCATACATGGTCGCTCGCGGTCGAGGAGCAGTTCTATCTGTTGTGGCCGCTGGCACTAATGATGCTGATGGCATGGCTGAGGCCGTGGGCTTTGATCGTCGTCTTCCTGCTCGGTGTCGCTTCGATTGCCGCTGGTCAGTATTTGCTCCCGGTCAATCAGGCCTTCGTATTCTACATGCTCCCGACGCGGGCGTGGGAACTGCTCCTTGGCGGGATGATCGCCCTGCCATCGGCTAAAGCGATGGTTGCTCGGCTCGAGCGGAGACCAGCCGAGATCACCGCTCTCGCCGGTCTTGCGCTCATCGCCGCTTCGCTATTCATGATCGACAGCGATACGCCATTCCCCGGCCTCTCTGCACTCGGCCCTTGCATTGGAGCGGCCGTTGTGATCGCCGCCGGCATCCGCCACCAGACCGCGGTTTCGACAGCGCTATCCGTTTCTCCGGCCGCTTTCGTCGGGCTGATTTCCTACTCCCTTTACTTATGGCATTGGCCGCTTCTGGTCTTCGCAGGGGTCTACAAGAACCGAGACCTGTTCGTCTCGGAGCGCGTTAGCATCGTTATTGCAGCACTGCTCATCTCCGCTCTTTCCTGGCGGTTTGTGGAGCGCCCATTCCGTCAGAATCAAGAAACGGCCATTTGGACGTGGGCGGTACCGGCTGCCAGCGCCATGGTGGTCGCTTGCTGCCTATCCCTTGTCATTATCAAAGGGCAAGGGTTCCCAAACAGAGGGCCCGCCATGGCTCCATCGGTTGCCGCCATGATGGCAGAGAGAGCCAAGTTTCAGGCTTCGCCGTGCCTCATGCGCGGTGCCCTTATTCCCGCCGGGGGCAAATGCTTACTCGGCAGCGAAGACACGCTGTCACCTACGATCGTTTTGTGGGGCGATTCCCACGCCGCACATTTGGCGTCATCTCTCGATGAGGCTGGCAAAGCGATAGGTGTGCGCGTCAGGCAGATCACAAAGGCCGGATGCGCACCATTGCCCGAGTTACGGATGCTCCCTTCAAGCCCAATGCGGGCCGGTTGCCCGGCCTTCAACGGGGCCGCGCTAAAGGCAATCCTTGGCGATCCGAACGTCTCGCTCGTGATCCTGGCCGGACGATGGAACACCTATACTGGCCGCGGCAGAAGCCTTCTTTCGAGAGATGGCGCCTGGCCTTCGCCGGACGCTTCAAGGGCCAACTTTTCGTCTTCCATCCGGGCCACCGCCGATAAGCTGGCCGCACGCGGTATCAAGACCGCTGTCGTTGGACCGGCGCCAGAACCACCCACCGATGTGCTAGATTGCCTAATCCGCGCCAGTTTCATGCGAACGGATGAAGCGCCCTGTTCGACCATGCCGGCCGGACCGCACTGGAATGATAACCAGTTGCTGTCCGATCTGCTTCCGCCCTCCGTTCAATTCATCCCAATCGTGCCGGCGTTGTGCGGGCTAAGTGATTGCCGGTTGAAAGTGGGCGAGGAGATTTTATACCAGGATAAAACACACTTTTCGAAAGCAGGGGGCCATCTTCTCGCCCCTCTTTTCGAAAACGCTATATCGTCCGCCGATCTCGCTGTTAAGCTGAATTTGCCACCCTCATAAACAGCCTAGAATCGGCCTGCTCAGGAGCCTGACATGAATATCTGATGTGGAAAAGAAGTGCGGTGGCACGCGGGCCGTCAACGACTGTCTTCAGACGCACTTGCGAATCCTGAGAGCGATGTCTAGCATTATGCGATGTTGCCAGGATTGACCCGCCGTCTGTTAAAGAATGCAAACAGGCTGAGAGTGCCGGCCGTGGCACGTTCAGTGCAGCGCGCTCGGCTAACGTATCTTTCGGACGCAAAGTTCATTAGCCTTCGGGATGCAATCAGGCAGCTGAGGCGTGAAAAGGTCCCCGGCGACTTCATCGAGTACGGTATCGCACTCGGTGGCTCCGCAATCTACATCGCATCCGAACTCGACGGAGGCCGTCATTTCCACGGCTATGATGTGTTTGGCATGATTCCGAGTCCGACTGAGCAAGACGACGAAAAATCCAAGGCCCGTTACCAGACCATCCGATCTGGACGATCCAAAGGCATTGGCGGTGACACGTACTACGGGTATCAAGGCGACCTGTTTGATAAGGTGAGTGCCAGCTTCAAAGGCTTCGGCGTCCCGGTCGATGGCGAAAGGATCGTCTTTCACAAGGGCCTGTTCGAAGACACGGTGCACTTTCATCCGGAAACCAAAATAGCCTTGGCCCATCTAGATTGCGATTGGCACGATCCGGTCAAATTCTGCCTTGAAAAGACCCTTGAGGTGTTGAGCCCAGGCGGGCTCATGATCATGGACGATTACAATGATTACGGCGGATGCCGGACGGCGACCGATGAATTCCTTGCTGGCCGCACGGACTGCCGTCTGACACGAACCCTCCCTCATGCCGTGATTCAGCGATTATAGGTCACATCCTGGTTTGCGCAGTTCACGTCGCCAAGGCCGATTCGAGCGCCGTGCCCTGACATGTTAACGAGACGCCCGTCGAACCTGACGGGTGCCGCAGACCGCGAGAGTGGACTTCCAACGGCTGGTCAGGAACCTCGGTCCATCGGATGCGAGTTGGTGTCGTGGATCGCCACATTCCATGAGACGTGTACCCATTTGCCGATCTTGATCCACCAGGTCGAGACGACCAAATCGTCGAGCTTGAGCTAAGATAGAACCAATCATCAATCTCGATCCGACCCGTGGGCATAGACCTGCAAACGCCCATCCAAATGGCTGTCCGCGGACCGGTCCCCCCGGAATTTAAGATTTTCCGCGACGGCGCCGAAATTCGCGCGCTGCTCGATGACGGCATTCTCCCTAGCGGCGCCCGTGACGATCCAGGACGAGAACGGTGGAGAAGACCGCCCAAATCGCGTCCGCAGCAACTCGTCGGTTTGCTAAAAGGAAACGGTTGGACTGCTCACTCCGTGTCAATACTGAGATTTGGCGATAGCCCGCAGCGGCCAAAAGCGCTCAAACGCGTTTTGTCGCCAACTGACTTTGAGCAGAGATGCGGAGCTCCATCCAACTTGCGACCCTCAATTATTGCGGTGGGTACGAGGATATTCCATCGCCATGCTCGCGGCGTCGGCCCAACCCCGGCCGGCGAGCGCTTCCTGGAGCGTCTGCGCTCGGTGCTGCTCGAGCTCGACAATACGCTCACCCTGGCCAGGTCCGGCACCAAAGATGACCAACAAAAGCTTTCCATCGGCTCCAACGGGATCATCCTCGCCGGGCGAGCTTTGGATGCAATCATCGAGTTCGGGCAATCTCATCCCAATGTGACCGTCAGCTTGACAGAGAGTCCTTACCCTTCGCCTGAGGCTGCTCTGGGTGCCACCCAGGTCGACGTGGTCGTGACCTCCTCCTCCCGGTTTACCGGCGGCGCGTTCGAATTGACGCTGTGGAAAGACACTCTGGCTGTCGTTCTTGCCTCAAATCATTCTCTCGCAAGCCGTTCCGTGATCGAGTGGCACGAGTTGCACCAGGAGACGTTGCTGGTGCGCAGGGGCGAAGCATTTCAGCTCGCCGACGCTGTTGGACGCGGCGTGCAGCTTCCTCCAATCGTCGAACATCACGTCAGTGCGGGCATTCTTTTGCGCCTTGTCGGCAACGGGCTTGGAGTCGCTCTGATCCATGATCGAGATGCCGACAGTGTTCCTCAGGATGCGGTCTGTCGCAAGCTGCGGATCGGCGGCAAACCAATCCAGATCTCCAGTTTGGCCCGTTGGCGCCCCGACAACGCCAATCCGGCCCTGCCGACCTTCATCTCATTTCTGCGCGATCGATATTTGTGCTGACAGTCATCCGACCGGCATGACCCGAACAGTCACAGCATCGGCACTGTCAGCTGTGCCGGATCGGCGACTATCTGTCCGGTCTCGCGGCCGAGCAATTCAGGATAGGCGACGAGATCACGATGAACGGCGCCGAGCAGTTCGACCGTAATCTTGACCGGGCGGTCATCGGGAATGGCGGAGAGCTTCAGCTTGCTCAGGATGGGTCCCTCGACGCCGCACTCGGTGAGCACCAGAGCCTTCGGCGATGCGCACCAGATCGCTGAGCGCTGAGCGGATTTGCGGCCAAGGAAACTCAGAGCATTCCTCCCAGGCTTCGCCCTCGCGCAACACCGCATCGAGCTTGCCCGCCACGCCGGCGAGAGTCGTAGCGGGGGTGATTGAGAAGGCGTCCAGAAGATCCTTCGTTCGCTCGCCAGCTTGGCGTTCGGCTCTGAGCGCGGCAATGTAACCGGACTTCTCGGCAGCAGCTTCCCAGCGTGCCTGATGCGCAGCAAACTCAGTTTCGGCCTTCTCTCGGAGAGTGGCGGTATCCGGCCTGTTGCCGAGTACCTGTTTGACTGCCTCGATTGAGTAGAGTGTTAATTTCTCGCCATCGGGCAGGTGGACGTCTACACAAGGAAAACCGACAGATTCGGCAAGCCTGGTCTCCAGGCGCTGCTGCCTGCGGCAAAGCCGATCGGTCAACTTGCGGGCTGTCTGCCATTCCCGCCGAAGCGCTAGCGCTGGGTCAAAAGGCACATAGGTCCTCTCGGCGTCGCCTGCCGACGCGTTACCTTTGACCGTCCATGCGGTGGTAGCCACCACTGTTGCCGCAAGCACTCGCCTGCGCGTGACGAATGGCAGACTCATGATATTGTCGGAATCAGTCATGATCCGAGCTCCCTAGAAGCTTAGGTTGTGGTCAGGCCGGGTAAGGTGTTGCACCACCTTATTCGGCCGTTTCACACGGGCTCGTTTGCCACCGGTCGAGTGTTGTCCGGGCTGAGCGAGCGCAAGTTCCACTCTATAGTCCTAAACGAAACCGTCGGCACAATCAAGACTTTTGGTATCAAATGATGCGTAAGGTATAAAATAATGATAACGAGTGAGCAATTGCGAGCAGCCCGCGCACTTTTGCAATGGGATCAAAAGATCCTCGCCGAGAAGTCAAAAGTGTCAGTCGCGACCATTAAGCGGCTTGAGCCACCCGCTGGCATGTTGAAGGCCAACCAAGTGACGATCGAAGCCCTGAAGCGCGCATTGGAGGCAGGCGGCGTCGAATTCATTCCCGAAAATGGCGGCGGGCCTGGCGTTCGGCTGGCACGCCCTCTGGAAAGCAAATGACTTTCAGCAAACTGGTGGTAAAGGCTTCATCCATCAATGTAAGGCCAGTGTTTCGATGCTCGCTGACCTAACGGGCGGTTGGCTGGCCCCTGCCCGCACTCGACAGCTAAGGATTGGCCAAGTCAAATTCTGCCGTAGTATCGTAGACCGGCATCTTCGTACAATCTCATCGAAAAACAGCATCGAAAGACACGCTCGGCCCATCTCTTAATATGGAGCGGCTCCCTACCTACGAATTCGCCACCTCTGACCGACGTTCCCACGGCGGGCCATTCCCACCTTCTACTCCGCCGCTCTGCGCCCAGCGCGATTGTTCAGGGCGATCAGTTTTTTTGCCTGCGCCAGGCTGCCAGGCTGCTCATTGCGATATCGGGGCCCTATATCCTTCATATGCACAGTCCCAGGCAAGAAGACTAGCTCGCTGAAGATGTCATCCCATTCGATATCGCCCCAACCGAGCGGCAAGTGCAGGTCGCCCAGACCTACCGCTGCATGCTCCTGCGGGAAGTAGGTTCGATGGAAACCCTGCGGGCGCCCCAAGGAATCATGGACATGCAGGTGCCCCGCGACCGGCGCCATAACCCGCAATTGTGCGCGGAAGTCCAGGCCGCGTCGGGTGGATTCGATATAGGCTTGACTGAAATCAATGAGCGCCACCAGGTTGGGATGATCGACCGACTTCACCGACTCCGCCACTTCGCCCGGGTTTGCCGGCACTGACCCGGTTCCATGGCGAAGAGGTTCTCGAAGGCCATGCGCACACCATAGGGCTTGCTGAACTCAGCGAGCTAGAACAACACTTCGCGTTCGCTAGCCTCGAAACCGGGACCACCGGGAATCTGGTCGGCGCGAAAATGCCCACTATGCTGGACAAGCACGCGCGCATCGATCCGATCGCAGAGTTCGACCAACGCCTTGGCGGTATCAATCTGCTAGCGGCAGACCGCCGGGTCTATGAGGTTCGATGAGACGACGCCGTGAACCGAATAGCGGAAATCGAATTGGCTGGTCAGTGTGATAAGCCTGTCGGCCCATCGGGGATGACGCGACCACCCGCTATGAGATCGAGGGTCGTCAGGCCCAGTAGACGGCTTCGACGCCCCTATCGGCAAAGCTGGGATAGTCCGCCTCAATGGTCTCCAACTCGCCATTGGCAGAGATTGAGTTAAAACCTGTGGCGATAAAGCTGCTCATATGCATCCCCGATGACGGACGGCCAGGAATACCGGGCCGGTCCGGATCACTGTAGGTGAGATGGCAATTGCCGAACCGATGCCACTCTCGAAACGGGTCTCGTTCGTCCACCAGGTGCGATCGAGCGGTCTACCGCTATAATCAGTGGGCCTACATTAACTCGGACGGACCGCGACGACCTCGAGTCTCACAAAGCAGACTGCCTGCCCTGGACGTGCAAGCTCTCTAGAGCGCCTCTCGTTCCGGACAGACCTCATACAGAGAATGCCTCAGGCTATTACGGTTTCACCCAAATCACCTTGTCATCCTGGGGAATTCATCCGCCTCCAGAGCTGGTGGAACTGACAAGATAAGCCGGATGAGGCAAATCAATTCGAGCGCCGGAGGCCCTGCCTCAGCAGAATTTCCGGGTTTGCGTTTCATTGGTGCGGCGTGCTCGCAAAGCCCAGGAAAAGATCGGTGAAGTTCGCAACACCTTGAAATTCTCGGCGACACGCAGACGTTACAGCCCGCCTATATGCACCCGCAATGGCTCAGATTTGTTTGGGTGCGGTCTACTCGGCACCTGGAGAAGGCGAAGATTCCCGGATCGAGACGCTTAGGCCACTGCGCCAGGGCGGAGCGATCAGATTCGTGTCATACCGTCAGAGGCAAGACACTCGCAATTGGGGGAACAGATGAAGGAAGAGAACGACGTTGAGAAGCTGGTGCGCACGCTGCGTGCTCGAGCACCTGATGACGCGGCGGTGTTGCTGGCCCGAGAGTCTCCCGAGTTCATCCGGGACACACTAAAGTTGTTGCCGGACCGGCACGCCCGTAAGGTGGCGGAGCATTTGCCGCCGCATATGCGGCCTATCAAGCCTCATGGCGATGGCAAGGACCTCGCGATCCCCGAGTCGCTCATCGAGCTGATGGACCCGATTCCCGCCAGCGTTCCTGTCGGCACGACAGTAGCCGCCGCAGTGGAGGCCGTCAGACGCACCCCGGTGCCGACCGAGCTCACTTATCTCTACGTCACCGACCAGGGCGACAAACTGGTTGGACTCGTGGTCCTGCGCGATCTGATGCTGAGCGAAGCGGACGCCACCGTGGATCAGATCATGCTGCCAAAGCCGTTCGCCCTCCCCGTCGGTCTGTCCTTGAGCGACGCCTGCAAGGCTGCGGTCCGCCGGCACTACCCTGTCTATCCGGTGGTGGACGCGGAGGACCGACTGCTCGGGCAGGTCCGCGGCTGGCGCTTATTCGAGCAGCAGATCATCGAGATTTCCGCTCAGTCTGGCCAGATGGTGGGTGTGCAGAAGGAGGAGCGTTCTTTCACGCCGCTGTTTTCAGCCTTCCTGAAGCGTCATCCGTGGCTGCAGCTGAACCTGCTGACGGCCTTCATGGCCGCTTTCGTGGTCAGCTCGTTCACAGGCACGATCGAGAAGATTGTCGCCCTGGCGGCATTCCTCCCGGTCTTGGCCGGGCAGAGCGGAAACACCGGCTGCCAGGCATTGGCTATGACGCTGCGTGGCCTTGCCCTGGGCGATGTGGACAAACGACCGAAACTGCACCTGGTGATGAGGGAGGGCGCGCTCGGGATCGCCAACGGCGTGCTCGTCGGTCTTGTCGCGGCTGCGGCCATGTGGTTCTACGCCTCGCGGCAACCGGAGTCGGCAGCCCAGGCGCCCATGCTGGCACTTGTCATCCTGCTCGCCATGTCCGGATCGTGCCTCATGTCCGGAATCTCCGGCGTGCTGATCCCATTGGGCCTGCGGCGGATCGGCGCCGATCCGGCCGTCGCTTCGGCGATCTTTCTTACCACCGTCACCGATATAGTAGGCATGGGCCTGATGCTGGGGCTGGCCACCATGCTCGTTCTGTAGTTTTGGCGCGTCCGCCGATGCGCGTCCTACAAAAGGACGCGGTCGGCGGGATCACCACTGTGGGATTTTTGGGGCTTTGAAACGCCGTGACTGAGCAGGTTGCGATACAGACGGACTTTGCGCGTCGTTTAAGCGCAGGCATGGGCCCTCTGGCCCGGGAACTCACCGCGGGCGTGAAGCATTGCCCGCCAGCTCTCCGATCGCCTCCGCAATGCGACCGAAGACCTTCGGATGAGCCACATGTCACATCGATGGATCAGGCAGCGACCAAATACGCGCAGAATCACGCGAACTATATTGATCTTGAAGAAAGCTATATTGGCTATCGTTCGATGAGTTTTGTTAGTTTCTATCGTGACATAATACTTCGACAATACAGCAACGCTGAGAAGGTGTTTTGGCAACCAGCGCAGCCGAAATACGAATGAACCCGATAGTTTGTTGCGCGGCTGCAACAGCTGTTGAAAACTCGGACGATTTCGTCAAAGTTCAGTCGCCTTTTTTCTTGTAGTCGTGCTAAGTCGCTCGTAGTGGTCGGGTTTGGGGTGGGTTCTCGGCATGCAATCTTCGTTTCGAACGATCGTCGGCTGCGCCGCGGCGCTGCTTTGTGCCGGTGCATTGCCGGCCGGCGCGCAGGGTCTGTTTTCGTCCTATGACGATGCTTTTTCAGCCCGCATCGCCAGTCCGGCCGACAACGGAACGCTCGCTCAGTTCGTCACGGTTGCCGTCAACGCCGGGCAGTACGATCAGGCGATCTCTTCAATCGAGCAGTATCTGATCAAATATCCCCGCGATGCGCGCGCCCGACTGGCGGCCAGCCGGTTGTACTATCATGTCGGCTCCTATGAATTGGCCCGGCGGCAGGTGCAGTACGGCATCGAAGTCGGCGGCCTGACCGCAAGTGAGCAGCAGGAAGCTGCTCGCCTGCTCGCCCGCATCGATCGCGCGTTGCGCGGCGTCACCTGGGAACTCGCTCTGACCGGCGGCGTGTTCAGCGCGTTTACCGATTTTGAGCCCGGCGGGGCGCAAGACGACGACAGCTTCGTCTCGCCCTATGGGCGGGCAGAAGGCTTTGTCCGGTGGGACCTCGGCACGCCAAGCGCCGACGCTCTCGTCCTTTCGGGATCGTTGACGGCGACACAGCGTTTTTTCACAGAAGACCTGTCGGTTCCGGGTGGCGAGGAGACCTTCATCCACGGGAACGCCGCGATCACCTGGGACAAGGGATTACCCAATAGTGGGATCGATTCGCTGCGCCTGCTGCTTTCCGCATTCGCCGTTACAGATCGTTTCGACAGCGATATCCAGGAAACTGGCATCGGCGTCAGTGGGCGCTTTCTTGTGCGCCCGACGGTCGAGACGACGCTTTTCGCCGGTGGCGGCTACATCGATCTAAGCGCCTCGCAAGGCATTTTCGCCGATAGCAGGGTTTTCTATGAGGCAGGCGGCAGCTACCGCTTCCGCAATGGCCAGGCGCTCGGATTGCGCTTTGTCGGCTCGAATGACTTCGCCTCCGGATCTGAAATCGGCCGCAGCTACACGGGCGAGGTCCGCTATGGCGGCCTGTTGATGAACGTACCGGATCTTTTCGCATGGTCGCACCAGGTCGCCTTCTCGGCCGGCCATAGCGACGCTCCCGATCTGTCCGTCGGCATCGGCACAAGTATCAAGAGCGACTTCTGGCGCATTGCTTCGGAAAGCGATTTTCAGCTGACGGAGGCGCAGAAGATCAGCGTCGATCTCGCCTATCGCGAAACCAACTTCGACATCGCCAACCGCGACCGAAAATCGTTCGAAATACTCATGAGCTACACGTTGACGCTCAATTGAAAGAGGCCGCGATGAGGACCCCGTACCGTCAGATCGCCATTTTTATCGGCTGCCTTGCCTTCGCGGCACCATCCGCCGCTGAAACGGTCGGGTCGATGACAGCCTACCAGACCAACATCGTCCGCAACAACGGCGGGACGATGAACGTCGGTGCCGGCGTCGAACTCGGCGACCAGTTGCGCAGCAATCCCACTGGTCTTGGAATGCTGGTGTTCCGGGATGAATCGAGCGCCAAGATTGGTCCGAACACCAGCCTCACGATCGATGAATTCGTCTACAATCCGGGCTCCGGATCGGGAAAGATCGACATCGGGATGAACAGCGGCCTGGCGCGTTTTTATGGCGGCCAGGTTTCGAAAGGCGGCGTCATGCAGGTTGCGACGCCGCACATGGTGCTCGGGGCCAGAGGCGGCATCATCGAAGTGCTCGTGGCAGCCGGCCAGACCGTCGGCATACTGCGCGCCGGCCGCATGACCTGCACGATCAATGGCAAGCGGCTGGTCATCACAAACCCGGGCTTCGCCTGCACATCGGAAGATGGCAAGCTGCTGACCGGCTACGGCGGAATCGACACCTTCCCGATATTGGACAGCATCGACCGGATAGCCGGCACCGGCCTGCCAGGCGAACCGGGTCCGGGACTGGACGTAAGCGCGCTTTGTGCGTCGGCACTCGGCGGCTCGCTCAAAGTCTGCGACTCCACCGACGGCGCATTGCCAGGGGTGGTCATGGAGTTCCCCGACAGCCCAACGCCACCTGTGGGCGGCGGCGTGGATGAGGGTGGGTGTGAGGGTGAGGGTTGCTGCTCCGACTGCAATTAAGCCCGGCGGCACGACATGAGCCTCTTGGCGGGTTCGCGCTGGGCTGATTGGCGGCAAGCTGCCAGGCGCAAAGTATCCGGTCTTGTCGTCGTGCTCCTGCTGCTCGCTTGCCATTTAGCTTTCGACGAGCCGCTGTCGCGCCTGCGCGAACGCACCTACGATTTCTACCAGTTTCTCGCCCCGCGCCAGGCGACGAGCAATCCTGTCGTGATCGTCTCGATAGACGACGCCAGCCTCAAGGCACATGGGCGATGGCCCTGGAACCGGGGCCTCTTGGCCGATCTGGTCGATGGCATCACTCAATCCGGCGCCGCGGTGATTGGGCTTGCGCTGGTGCTGCCCGAGGCCGACACCTCGCCCGAGGGCATCGCCGGAGACAAGCGCCTGGCAGCGGCACTGGCGAAAAATCGAACCGCGCTTGCTGTCAGCCTGGGCAACGAGGCGACGGTTTCAGAAGCAGAGCCCAAGGCCGGCTGGTCGATCGTCGGGCAAGTACCCGACACACTTCCCGGCTTCACCGGCCTGACCGGCTCGCTTGCCGAATTCTCGAATGCCGCCGCGGGCCTCGGCGTAATTCGCACCTTGCCCGATCCCGACGGCGAACTGCGCCATGTGCCGCTGCTGTGGCTTCGCAATACCGCACAAGGCGTGCAGCTGTGGCCCTCCTTCGCGCTCGAGCTCCTGCGCCTTTATGCCGGGCAGGACGGCTACATAGCGCGGATGAATGCCGCCGGGTTTAATGCGCTCAGAATGGCCGGCGCCATTGTGCCGCTTGAGCCCGAGGGGAGCATCCGCCTCTGGGAAACGGCCACCGATACGCTCCGCTTATCCGCCAGCACTATCCTTTCGGGCGATAGTGATCCGCGGCTGCGGGACGCCATCGCCATTGTCGATCTGTCGGCCGTCGGACTGACGCAGTACCTGCCCACCCCGACGCGTCCGGCGCGACCAGGCGCGGACATACACGCCGATGCAATCGGCCAGATGCTCGCCGGGCGCTATCTTACAGAACCAACGCACGCGCGTATGCTCGAGCGGCTCTGGTTTGTCCTCAGTGCCATCGTCTTCATCGGACTTTCCGGAGTGCTCGCCGAACGTGTCGTGCTTGGTGCCCTCGCTCTGGCGCTGCTGGCCGTCACGCCGTTCGTGTTCGGCGCTCTCGAATACAGCCTGCAGGGTGCACTCTATGACCCGCTGCAGCCGGCGCTTGCGACGGTCCTCGTAGCCGGCTTCGAAGGCTATGTCCTTTACAGGCGCAGCGAGCAGCGCCGGTCCACCCTGGCACGGCAGTTCTCCCAGTATCTGTCGCCTTCCGTGGTGCAGCGCCTCGCAAGCTCGGACACCGAAGCGATCCTGTCCGGCGAGAAGCGCGAGATCACAATCCTGCTCAGCGACATACGCGGCTTCACGACGATGAGCGAACAACTCGATACACAAGAAATCGCAAAGGTGGTCAACCACTTCCTCGGCATTGCGACCGATGAGATCCTCAAGCGCGACGGCACCATCGACAAGTTCATGGGCGACGCGGTGCTCGCCTTCTGGAACGCGCCGCTTGATCAGCCGGATCATCGCGAGCGCGCGCTCGAAGCGGGGCTTGCCCTGATCGCGCGGGTGAAGCGCGAAGACGCCGCCTTCACCGCGGACGGCCACCACTCCATCGCAATCGGCGTCGCCATCGAGACCGGCATCTGCTCGGTAGGCAATTTCGGCTCCGAACGGCGTTTCGATTACACCGCGATCGGTTCGCCGGTAAACCGCACGGCACGGCTCGAATCGACGACCAAGAAGCTTGGCGTCCCCCTGGTGCTTGGTCCCGGCTTTGCGGCAGGAGCGCCGATGCCGGTCGTCCAGGCGGGCGCCTTTGAGCTCCAGGGTTTCAAGGGCGAGGTGCCGGTTTTCACCATTCCGGAACTGCTACCCACTCACCAGCATATCGGCCGCGAAGATGGGGGCCAACACGGCGAGCAATCTGGCGCCCCAGCCATGCGGGATGGCTCGCCGCTGTCCCCGGAAACAGCTGCTCCCGATCTTGCACCCCGAACCCGAAGAAAACGGTGATCGGCTCCCGCGGATCGCGGGGCCGCCCGGTATCGCGACCTGACTACCCGTTTCGGGAGGCCTCGCAATCTGCGTGGCCTCCCCGGTTTGTCATTCGCCGCGCATGGTCGCCTGGAAGGTCGGCAGGTGCTTCTTCTGCGCCTCGAGCATTCTCTCGCGATAGATGCCATAAATGACGTCAGTGTCGTGCAGTGTGACGCCGGCAATAGTCGGCGAGGCGAAGACCGGCAGTTCGATGCCGCGTTTCGAAAGCGCCTCGGCGGTGCGGGCGATCAGCTCATGCGCCAGGATCATGGCAAGCACGGTCGAGGAACCGGAGACCGGCCGGCTCCAGCCCTCGACGGGCACGATGGCATCCTCGATCGGCGAGCAGGTGTCGATGACAAGGTCGGCGGCATCGGCAAGCCGCTTGCCGGACGAGTGCGTCGCCGGCTTGTCGAGATTGTTCTTGCTGGTCACCGCGACGACGAAGATGCCGCGTTTCTTCGCGTAGAGCGCGGTGTCGATGCCGGACGAATTTCGGCCGCTGTGCCCGAAGATGATGATGGAATCGCCTTTGTTCAGCGGCTGGTGGTCGAGGAATTTCTCGGCGTATTTTTCGGTCCGCTCCAGCCACAGAAGTTCGCGCACGCCGCCGGCGCCGAGCACGTTGTGCCACATGACGCGCGGGTCGGTCAGCGGATTGAAGCCGACATAGCTGCCGTAGCGCGGAAACACTTCCTGGACCGGCAACACCGAATGGCCCGAGCCGTAGAGATGAACCAAGCCACCGCTCTCGAGCGTGTCGGCAAAGCGGCTGGCCGCCTCGCCAAAGGCTTCGGCATTGGCTTTCGAGGCCTGTTCGATGAGGGCGGCAAGGCGGGGTATGTAAAGATCGGACACGTCGGTACTCCTGTTGTGTGTCGGCTTCGGTAATGGCTCAGCTTCTTGCGTTTGGCGGGGCGCGGCCGGCACGCAGCGTCGAGCGGATTTCGTAGCGGTCGCCACGCATCACGGAGACGGTGAATTCGAACGGGCCGCGCTCGTCGGTGGTGATGCGCTCGACCACGAAAGCGGGACTTCCGGTGGGCAGATCGAGCAACTCGGCATCCGCCGCCCCGACAGCGCCGACACGGTAGTTTTCGCGCGCCGCGACCGGCACGATGCCGTAATGGCGTTCCAGCGCTTCGTAGAGCGAGCCCTGCAGGAGGCCGGCATCGAGAAAGCCGGGCACGCGCGCGGACGAGAGCTGCGCCGTCTGAATACCGATCGGCTCGTTGTTGCCGAGCCTGAGCCGCCGGATGCGCACCACCGGGTCGCCCTCCTCGATCTCCAGCGCCCCGGCCGCGGCGGCATTGGCGGTGGTCAGGCTGCAGTCGAGCAAGCGCGAGCCGGCGACCACGCCCATATTGCCCATTTCCTGCGTGAAGCTGGTGAGTTCGCGGGTGCCGGCGACCAGCGTGGTGGAGCGCACGAAGGTGCCGCGGCCATGTTCGCGCCTGAGCAGCCCGTGCTCCTCAAGATTGCGGAGTGCGTGACGCAGCGTGATACGGCTCACCCCGAACAGTGCGCACAGTCTGTCTTCGGCCGGAATCTGGTCGCCGGTCGCCCACTCGCCGCTCTTGACGATGGCGCGGATGGCCTCTTCCACCTGATACCACAGCGGCTCGGGCCTTCGGCGGTCGGGCTGCTGAAAGCTCGGCTCGCTCATCTTATCTGCCTCCACTGCGCTCCGGCGAGGCCGGCCAGCGAGGCGCCGACGAGACCGGCGCGGGAACCGAATTCGCCGGAACGCAGAACGATGTCGCGCAGATGCGGCGGCAGCTGACGCCGCAAAGCCGAAAGCAGCGGCGGCCCTACCACGTCCAGCGCATCGGCAAGGCCGCCGGAAATCAGGATCGCGTGCGGATCGAGCAGCGCGACCGCACCCGCAAGGGCGGTGCCCAGCCGGCGCGCCGGCAGCTCCAAGGCGTCAAGTGCGGCCGTCTTGCCAGCCCGGGCGGCCT
Organism: Mesorhizobium sp. M0306; assembly: GCF_040321655.1. Classification (NCBI taxonomy): domain Bacteria; kingdom Pseudomonadati; phylum Pseudomonadota; class Alphaproteobacteria; order Hyphomicrobiales; family Phyllobacteriaceae; genus Mesorhizobium; species Mesorhizobium sp. M0306. The sequence continues at coordinate 98,286 of NZ_JAMYRY010000023.1, forward strand.
CGACGAGCCTGCCGCCATTGGCCAGCCCGATCTGGCGCGCCGCGGCGTCGAACGCCCGCCCGGAAGCGAAGCGCTCCAGCCAGCCGCTCCGGTCTTCGCCTTCATCTTCGACGTCGGCGCAAGCCCAGCCGAATGAGCAGGCGCCGCCATGTGCACCGGCGACGATGCGGTTATTGGCCAGAACGGCGGAGCCGATGCCGGTGCCGATCGCCAGCAGGATCGCGTCGGACATGCCTTTTGCAGCACCTTCGACCGCCTCGGCCAGCATGGCGATCTGCGCGTCATTGCCAATGGCAACAGGCAGACGAGGAAACAAGGCCGCCACATCGATACCGTCGAGATAGGGCAGGTTGGGAACCCAGCGGCAGACCGAGCCTTCGACTAGCCCCGGCACCGCCAGGCCGAGTGCCTCGACCGGGCCGGCCTCGGCGCGCAAGGCGTCGATACGAGCAACGAAGGCATCAAGGCTTGCCGGCGCAGGCTCGCGGCTCAGCATCTCCAGCCAGCGAACATCGCCGGTATGGATAGCGGCGCGCAAATTGGTGCCGCCAACATCGATGGCGAGAACGCGTGTCATCGAGAGCGGCTCCGATTGGCAGCCGGCGCGAACAACCCGCTGCCGGCATGCCAGGATTGCGAAGCCGCCACAAAACCCTGCGCGTAGCGCGTGCCGCGCAGGCACCCGCGCAGCCGATAAAGTGCGCTGTAATAATCGACGTAGGGAAAACTGCTCAGGCCACGTGCCAGTTCGTATTCCTGCACCGCCTCACTCCAGATGTCGAAGCCGTCACTGACATCCACGAGGTGCTCGGTGCGAAAGCCTTCGTCATCCTCCCAATTTTCGCCGAACAGCAGCAGTTGCGGCGTGTGTGCGGCGTGGTCGCGCTTCAACGTCGGCAATGCCGCAAAGAAAATGCCGGCCTGCGTCAGTCGGCCCGCGGCGCGATGGTCCTTGTGCCAGCTGCCATGCCAATGGGTGATGACGATTTCCGGCTTCAAATCGCGGACAACATCGCAAACCTTGAGCGCCGTCTCGTCGTCGCAAGGCACAAAGGCGTCGTGCAGCCCGAGACTGCGCATGGTAACCCCGAGCCTCGCTGCCGCCTTTGCCGCCTCCTCCTCCTTCTGGACGCGATAGCGCTCGGGGATGAGGCTTGGATGGCCCCGCTCGCCCATGCTGAGATGCAGGAAGGTGACTTCGGCGCCACCTTGCACTGCCGCCGCCGCCAGTGGACCAGCAATCACCTCGGCATCGAAGGCATGCGCCCCGACGACCAGGATCGTACGTGCGGCATAGACCTTGTCCTCGATCATTTCGCGCCTCCCCCGGAGCCGACGCCTTCGCGAATCTGGCGGGCAAGCAGACAGTACATGATCAGGATGGGCGTCATGGAGATGGCAAGCGAGGCGAACACAAGGCCCCAATCCGTGCGGAACTGGCCGACAAACACGCTGATGGCCAGCGGCACGGTCTTGTAGCGGTCGTCGAAAATGAAGATCAGCGGGAAGAAGAAGTCGTTCCAGACGGCGATGGCGGTGAAGATGGCAACGATCGATATAGCGGGCTTCACCATCGGCAGCACGATTTGGAACAGGATGCGCGCCTCACCGGCCCCGTCCATGCGCGCCGCCTCGTCGATCTCGGACGGCAGGACCCGCATGAAGTTTGCGAAGATGAAGACGGCGAAGGGAATGCGGATCGCCGAATAGACGAGGATCAGGCCAGTCAGCGAATCGAGCAGGCCAAGGTTGCGCATCAACGTGAACAGCTCCACCGAGGCAAGCCGGATCGGCAGCATGATGCCGGCCAGGAACAGGCCGAGCATGATGCCGTTCCATCCCAGCCGGTAGCGGCTCAGCGGATAGGCGGCCATTGCCGACACGACAATCGTCAGGAGCACCGCACCAGCGGTGACGATCAGGCTGTTGAGAAAATTCTGGCCGAGATCGGCGCGCGTCCAGGCAGCGGCGAAATTGTCAAAAACCCAGCTTTGCGGCAGGCCGAGCCTATTGTCGTAGATTTCCGCCGTGGTCTTGAAACACGAGACGACGAGAATGTAGAGCGGCAACAGCACCGCTGCGGTCCATACAACCAGCGCCGTCCAGCCGGGCAGCCGTGCAAGCTGTTGAGGGATGGCGAGCATATTCACATTTGCACCGTGCGACGGTCGAAGAAGCGCAACATTAAAAGCGTGCCGACGCTCAGGATCAGGAACAGCAGCGTGCCGAGCGCAAGCGCCAGGCCTATATCGGTGATACCGACTGCGCCTTCGGCGCCGAAAGCGAGCCGGTAGAAATAGGTCACCAGCGTGTCTGTGGAATAGCTTGGGTTGCCCTGCACGCCTTGCATGACATAGACGATGTCGAACTGGTTGAAGGTGTTGATGAACGACAGCGTCGTCAACGTGCCGATGGCCGGCATCAGCAAAGGCACGGCAACCGAGACCAGCATGCGGCCGCTGCCAGCGCCGTCCAGCCTGGCAGCCTCGAATATCTGGGCCGAAATCTGCCTGAGGCCGGCGGTGTAGATCAGCACCGGCAGGCCCATCCAGTTCCAGGCGTCGACGGCGATCAGCATCACTAGTGCCGTATGGCTGTTGCCGAGGACGGTCAGGCTGCCTTGATGCAGGCCAAGGCCGTTGAGCATCCATTCGATGGTGCCGCCGGGAGCCAGCAGCAGCCGCCACAGGGCGCCGACGATGACGGGGCTCAGCACCGCCGGGAAGAAGAATACCGACTGGAAGAAGGCAGCGCCCTTGTCGCGCAGGAACAGCAGCCAGGCAAACAGCAGACCAAGGCCGTTCTGGAACAGCATGATGCCGAAGAACCAGGCGACGTTGTGCCAGAGCGCCCCATAGAGCCGTCCACCGCTCGGGAAAACGAACAGGCGGGTAAAATTCGAGACGCCGGCGAACTCCAGCATGCGCAGGCCCCTCCAGACGAAGAAGCTGCCCCACAGCGACATCACCAGGGGATAAAGGACGAACAGCGCATAAACGGCCAGTGCCGGCACGATGAACAGCACGGCCATGCGCTGCTGGGTGCGCTGAAGGCTGCTTTTGCGGCGACGGGCGATCATGTGCTGTTTCGCGCAGGGTGTGACGGCCTACTGCTTCGGCTTGAACCAGCTGCTGACAGCGGCCTGCATATCCGCCGCCAGCTTCTGCGGCGTAATGTTGCCTTCGACCATGTCGATGATCTCGGACTGCAGGATCGAGGAGGCCGTCGGCGTCTGCCAGCGGAAGCCGACAAGCGTCAGATAGGGTGTGGAATTCTTCGACATCTCCATCATCGTGGCGAGTACCGGGTCTTTCACGGTGACGTCGGTACGGGCCGGCGGCCAGCCCAACTCGTCGGCGAAGAGCTGCGCGAACTCGGCCGAAGCCATGAAGTTGAGCACCTTGATCGCTGCCTCCTTGTTGGTGCTTTCAGAGACGAGACCATAGGAGCCGTCCGAAAAGGCCGAGGTGTAGAGCTTGGTGGCAGGATCGTCGGCGGGGAATGGGAAAATCGAGAATTTCAGCTTCGGGTTCTGCGCCTTGAAGCTGCCGTTCTCGAACGAGCCGCCGAAGAACATCGCCGCCTTGCCGCCGATGAATTGCTGTGTCGAAGTGGTGTAATCGACACCGGCAAAGCCGTCGGAGAAATACGGCTTCAACTCGGCATAGCGTTTCAGGGCAGCCACGTAGCGCGGATCCTCGAAGGTCGCCTTGCCGCTCATCATTTCGTCGTAGAAGCCCGGGCCATAGATAGTCGGGCCGACAACACCGACGCCGATCTCCAGCGCCCAGGCGGAGCCGTTGGCACCGCCGGCGGCTATTGGCGTTATCCCCGCCCCTTTCAGCTTCTCGCAGGCGGCGACGAAATCTTTGTAGGTCTTGGGAATCTCGATGCCCTGGGCGGCGAAGATGTCTTGATTGTAGAAGACCCCCATCATCGGCACCGAATAGGGCACGCCATAGATCTTGCCGTCGGCACGGCCACGAGCGCCGCCCAGCGCGCTATCGGGCATGTTCTTCAGCTCCGGCACGCTGTCGTCGAGCGCGTCGAGATACCCACCCTCGATGAACGGTTGCAGTTCGCCGTAAGCCTTGAGCTGAGCGATATCAGGCCCGCGGCCGCCACGCAGCGCCGTGCTCAGCCGGTTCTGGTAGTCGGCGTCGGGGGTGAACTGGATGTTGACCTTAATGCCGGGAGTCTTGGCCTCGAAGGCGTCGAAGATGCGGCGCATCGCAGCCTCGTCCTCGGTGCGCCAGCTCCACAGGGTCACGGTGTCGTCGGCCTTGGCCGGCAGTGCGGTGAAGACCCCGGCGCAGACTGCGGCAAAGCCGCCGATCAGGCCGAGTGCAGCGCGTCGATGAATTGAAAACATGCTCAGTCTCCCATTCTTGTCGATATTGTGATCCCTACGACGGTTCAAAAGCCGCAAAGGCAGTCATAGCTTTTCTCATCTCATTATAACGACATGACTTCGATCGCAAGGGCCTTTGCGGTAGGTGGGGCATGGCCGGCAGGGAGAAACAGCTCGAGCGATTTCAGCTAATTACCTGTTTTCAAAACGTGATCTCGCGCCTTTATGGGCCACAGTAAGAAAACGCCGCAGTTCCGGCAGGAGCTCTCCACGAAGATAGCGCTTGCATCGCTGCTTCATGTTGTCATAACGTCATTGACATCGCTGTGCGGCTGTGCGGAGGGTCTGGATGTCTTTGGCTTGGATTTCGAAACTGGCACTGGCTGCAGGGTTGTTGACATCGCCCACCGTCGGCTGGGCTCAGTCGGTCAACATCTCCTATCTGACCCACTGGTCGCCGGAGACGGTGGCCTTGCTGGACGCCGCGGCCAAGGACTACGCCAAGACCAATCCAGATGTGACCGTCGCCATTCGCGCCGTTCCCTTCGGCGACCTCCTGACGACACTGCGTTCCCAGGGCGGCAGTTCCGATGGGCCGACAATCGGCGGCATCTATGATTTGTGGCTGCCCGAACTGGCGCGAGACAAGCTGGTCGCGCCGGCCCCCGATGTGGTTGCCGGCGAGGTCAAAAGTGCGTGGCCGGCCGGTGTCGTCAGCGCAGCCTCCGTTGGTGGCACGCTCTACGGCATTCCGAACGAGATCGACGTCTATGCGCTGAACTACAATAAGGAGCTGTTCAAACAGGCAGGCATTACGGCCGCGCCGAAGACCTGGTCCGAGTTGAAGGATGCGGCCGAGAAGCTGACCAGGAAAGATGCCGGCCAGCAAGGTTTCGGCATGATCAATTCCTGGGCGGCGGGCGTCGTCCATCCCTTCGCCTCGCTGCTGGTCTCCAATGGCGGCGAGCTGGTCAAGGACGGCAAACCGATGCTCGACAGTCCTCAAGCCGGTGAGACTTTCCAGCTCTACGAGGATCTGATCAAATCCGGCGTCAGCGATCCGGCGATGGCCACCGCCGACGCCAACACAACCGGTCCCTTCCTCGACAATTTCGTCTCCGGCAAGACCGGCATGATCATCATGGCCAACTGGTGGGAAAGCGCATTGAAGACCGGCATGGGCGACAAGTTCTCCAATATCGCCACCGCACCCATCCCGGTCGGTCCGAGCGGCGACAAGCCGCACTCGATCTCCTATTCATGGATGACCGTCGTCAACGCCAATGCCGGTCAGGCCGAACAAAAAGCGGCATGGGATTTCCTGGCATGGCTGAACAGTCCGAAGTCCGGCAAGAACGGCGCCTCGGCAATGTCGGATATTCTGATGTCGATGGGCATCCTGCCGACGCGGACCTCCGACATCGAAGCCCATAAGGACAAGCTCGGCTCCGAGTTCCTATCCGGCTATGTCAGCGTGCTCGCCGACGCCAAGCCCTTCCCCGTCGTGCCGGGCGGCCAGGAGTTCAGCGAATCGCTGCAGCAGACGCTCGAGGCGTTGCAGTATGGTCAGCTCTCGGCCAAGGATGCGCAGGCGAACGCGCAGGCCGATGCCGTCTCGATCCTGGAGCGTGCCGCCAAATAGCGAAGGCGCTGTTTCGAGAGCCCAACGCTTTGGAAGCAGAGCGATGATCAAGACCTATCGTGCCTCGGCGGGCATCATGCTGGCGCCCGCCGTGACATTGATCGGCATTTTCATCCTGTTGCCGATGCTGCTCACCATCTGGCTGTCATTCCAGGACTGGTCGGCGCAGACACCTTTTTCCAATGCGAGCTTCATTGGCTTCGACAATTTTCGCGAAATATTCGGCCCGACCTCGGTCGGGCGGGATTTCAAGCGAGCGCTGCTCAACACCGCCATCTACACGGCATTGTCGGTGATGCTTATCCTGCCCCTTTCGGTAGCGTTCGGCTTGATGGTCTACCAGCGCGATGTCGCAGGCGGCACGGCGCTGCGGACCGTGTTGTTTTCCACCTACATGGTGCCGATGATCGCCGTGACGCTGGTCTGGTCGAAGCTTTATTCGCCGAGCGAAGGGCCGCTCAACCAGATGCTCGGCCTCGCCGGCATCGGCCCGCAACCCTGGCTGTCTTCGCCAAGATCGGCGTTGATCTCAATCGTCGTGCTCAATGTCTGGCAGCAGATCGGCTATTTTACGGTGCTGGCGGTTGCCGGGCTGACCCAGATCCCGGGCAGTCTTTACGAGGCGGCGACGCTGGACGGCGCCAACCGACGCGAACAGTTCCGCTTCATCACCTTGCCGCTAATGCGCCGCACGCTCCTGTTCAGCGCCGTCATCGCCATCATCAACGCCGTGCAGGTATTCGAGCCGGTGGCGCTGATCACCCAAGGCGGGCCGGTCGGCTCGACCAACGTGCTGACCTACCATATCCGCCGAGTCGGCATCGAGCGCGCGCAAGGCGGGTTGGGCTCGGCCATGGCAGTGATGCTGATGCTGGCGCTGATCGTCGTTGTGTGCGCGCTGTTCGCCTATGCCAACCGGAAGGATGACGAATGAGCGCGCCGGGCCGCTCAGGATCGCGCCGGCTGGCGCGCAAGCGCCTGGCAGGCCGCAGAGCGCTGCTCGCCACGCTGATGCTGCTGGTTGCCGTCGCCTCCGCCTTTCCGCTGTTGTGGATGGTGCTCTCCAGTCTGAAGACGACGGCCGAAACCATGCAGGTGCCGCCGGTCTGGATACCGCGCACGCCGAGCATTGAAGCGTATGAGAAAGTGTCCGGCGTCATCAATGTCGGCCGCTCGATGTGGAATTCGCTGGTGATCGCCACGATCACCACCGCCGGCATTCTGGTCACCAGCATGATGGCTGGCTATGCCTTCGCCAAGCATCACTTTCCCGGCCGCTCACTGCTGTTTTCGGTGCTGATCGCCACCATGTTCCTGCCGCCGATCGTCACCCTGATCCCGCTGTACCGTCTCGTCGGATCAATCGGCCTGAATGCCAGCCTTGCCGGCATTATCGTACCCAACCTCGCCAATGCGTTCGGCATTTTCCTGATGCGCCAGTTCATAGCCGGCGTGCCGGACGATCTGATCGACGCCGCGCGGATGGACGGGGCGTCGGAACTCCTGATCCTGTTCAAGATCGTCGCGCCGAGCGTGGCGCCGGCAATCGCGGCACTGGCGCTGTTTGCCTTCGTCTACCACTGGAACAGCTATCTATGGCCGCTGACGGTTCTACAGGGCAATGCACACGACTATCCTATCGTTATCAGCCTGAGCCGCCTGCTCAGCTACAACAGAGGCGCCCTCAATACGGGACTGGTGATGGCTGGGGCCACACTTGCTGTGCTGCCGCCGTTGGTGCTCTTCGTCTTTCTGCAGCGCTTCTTCGTGGATTCAATCATCGGCTCAGCGGTCAAGGGGTAGCCTCGACGGCACAGCCGCCATGGTCCTGGCTATGATGGGGACGGGCACAGAGCTACGCAGATAGCGGCGCTGTGAAAGCTAACACCCAGAAGGGGCTTGATGATGCTCATTATGGTCGTACGCATGTAATCACGCTCTTCACATGGAGGGGGATGTCATCGCACCTCCCACCGAAACGCCGAAGGAGGCTGGGGACCAACTTGTCGCCTAGCGGCGAAGCCGGTCATAGCACTCAGGTTTGAGCATGGGAGTGAGCCAGCCGTGCGCCTAGCGGACTCGCTAGTCAGCATCGCGCCTCTGGGTTCGCACCATCGTGATGAGCCACGCGAAGCGATAAGCTCACTGATCGAGGCCCTGGTCCCGTGCGTGCGTCGTGCAGCGAAGGCCGTTCAGCGCAGGTAGTTCCATGGCGTAACGGCGTCGATATCGCTGTATAGCCGGCCACTGGCGGTGCGCTCGAGGGGCGGGGTGGGCCAGGCGTGCGGGTCGACCTGATTCATTTGGCGGTGGTCACAGACGTTTTCTAAGAAGCCCCTGTTCCGTTGCCGCCGCCTTGAAGGCACCGAATGCAGCATATTGGCTGCAATGGCCGGCCATGCATTCTTTGATCATCCGCATCGCTTTGAGCCGTCCTGGCTTGGCCGTATATGGCCATGGTTGTTCAAGCGCCTTAGCGGCGTCTGCTATCGTTTTGACCACCGTCGCGTTGCCATTGAGGTATATCGTAATCGGAATGAACGTTGGCATTCTTGTCGCTCCGCGCGTTTGGACGCGGCTAGAGTCTTTCACGTTTTGACGGAAGCGTATCCGGCGTTTGCGAAGTAGTTTTTGCATTCGCCGGGTTCGATCGTCGCAACGA